>JAPLDO010000042.1 GCA_026391715.1 Bacteroidota bacterium | reverse complement strand
AGAATGCAAATGCTGAAAAAAGTAATAAACAAATTGAAAATAGAATTTTTTTCATTTTATTATCCTTTAAATGCTCATATTATTCCTAAGAAATATTGCACAAAACCACTAAAACATACCAAACTGAACAACCCTAAATATACTATTGTCAGCATTTTTTGTAAATATATAAAATTTATCAATGACCAGATTTTAAATAAGATACTAATTATCGTTTCGCATTAGCCAATCTTGAAGTAAGCAATTTGTGTTGTACTACAGAGATAAGCAAAGCCTTGGGCGTAAGTTAAAGGAATGTAGAGCGTTATGCAAAAAAGTTCCGGCAAAATTGCCCTTGCTGTAGCCTTCAAACAATCATTCCTTTGGCTTGTACCGGAGGTAGTAAATTCGAAGAAACTTAAGCGCTACCGGCGACAAAATCGTATAACGTTCCCTATTCCCTTTACAATTATGAACATGGATAAGCATTCGCGATGAATCAATATCTGTGATTTTCAAATTACTTACCTCGCCTAATCGTTATCCCGCAGAATAGGTAACCATAAGGCGACATGATCATAGAAAGAATTGTAAAACCCGTTTTAAACCCCGGAGGGGTGAAATTATTCTTCAAAATACCCGCTATATCAAACATATTGGCAACTTGAACTAAGCAGATAAGCAGTTTATGAAATTAGCGTTTTTCGACGCTCTTCCCTTGTCCCTCGTTATAGAAAAAACATCGCCACACCCCCAACGGCAAGCAAGGCGCCGGAAATCTCCTTCAGGGTAACCTTTTCCTTATAAAGAATCATTGACGGCGGAATTATCAGCACGGGAACGAGCGACATGATTGTAGCGGCAATTCCGGCGTCGGCATACTTAATCGCGATCAGCGAGAATGAGACTCCGAGAAAGGGACCGAAAAAGGCGCCAAGGGTTAGCTGGAGCATCGGTTTGCGATTAGTAAGCGCCCTGAAAGCATCTTTCCACAGGCGCATGATGAAAAACAGAATAGAAAAGCCCGCAATGCCTGCGATCACGCGAATCTGTGTGGAGGCGAAAGTATCATAATCTTTCATTCCCACCTTACTCAGAATAAGCCCGGCAGCCTGACCCAGCGCGCCGCCGAGTCCAAGTAAAATCCCCCACACGGGATAGTTGAACTTAACTTTTCGAAAACCGCCATTACTTTCTTCGGCGGTATGACGTTTCAAAACCACCAAAGCAATCCCGGCAATTGTAAGGATCATCCCAATACTGCTTTTCCAGGAAAGAGTTTCGCCAAGCGCCAACCATCCTATCAGAGCGGTCATTGGCGGAGCCAGAGCCATAAGCAACATTGAAATCCGGGCGCCCACCACAACAAACGCCTGGAAAAGGCAAAGGTCGCCGAATACAAATCCAACCAATCCCGACAATATGAGATAAAACCAGGCATGAGGCGTTGCATCTGCCGGAAACAACATTCCACGGTAGAACCAGACGAAAACGGTAAGAAATACGAACCCCGCCAAAAGCCGCAGAAGATTAACAACCATAGAACCGATGCGACGGCTGGCAGCTTCAAAAGAGAGGGCGGTAACGGTCCAGAATACAGCGGTAAGTAGAGCAGCCCATTCGCCGGGATGTTGTGTTATTGTCAATTTCGTTTTTTTTATCGGTTTGCAAGCCATGTTTCGGGATTCAGAATTACCTTGCCCCGCCACAATTCAAAATGTAATTCCGGGCGCTGATCGTCGGCATTGTTCTGAACTTTACCAATAACCTGTTTTGCTTTTACTTCATCTCCTTCGCGAACGGTTACTTCGCCAAGGTTGGAATATACAGTGAGATAATCGCCATGACGGATTATCACCACCTTGTTCAGGTATTGAAACGACATGACCTTACTAACCCTGCCAACAAAAACTGTTCTCACCTGCGAGTTTTGTTCAGTCATGATATCAACCCCATTGTTTTTTACCGTGATATTTTTGAGTACCGGATGCGGATGCTCGCCGTAACTTCCTGAGATAAATCCATGTTCGCAAGGCCAGGGTAATTTTCCGCGATTTGCCGAAAACGATGATGACAACTGGGCTTCAACCGGAGTTAATTCAAGTTTGGCAGGCGTTGTCGGAACTTTTGCCTTATCAGAATTTATTTTTGCGGAAGTTTTTTTCTCCTTTGCCTCCTTTTTTTGAAGCCGTTCCTCCGAAGCAATGATTTCGGCGTTGATGATTTTTTCGATTTCGGAGGTTAATTTCTGGGCAGCCTGCTGTTTCGTTTTCAGGGTGGAAAAAAGTTGTTTTTCTTTCGATGAAAATTCCCTTACCGCATTATCTTTTTCCTGTTTCTCGCGATCAAGTTTCTGCTTTTCCAACGTCTGCGATTGAACAAGGTTAAGTTTTTGATCCCTGATGTTTTCAAGCTCATCGCGATGAGTGTTAATGTAACGCCGGGTTGTTTCGATCTTTGCAGCCTGAGTGCGGCGATATGAGGCGTACTGCTGAAAATATTTCAACCGCTGGTAAGCCTGGTTAAAGTCTCTGGACGAGAAAATGAACATCAGTTTATTATGCCCGTTCATGGTTCGGTAAGCGTTATAGATCATCCGGGCATATTCGGCTTTCAGAGTCTGAAGTTGCCCCGACATGCGCTTCAACTGTATCGTTTCAACGGTTAGCTGAACTTCCGTGTCTTTTAGTTCCTGGTTGATGGCGTTAATAAGACCTTGGCGGGTTTGAATCTGTTTCTGAAGGATTTTTACTTTATTCAGCGATATTTGTTTGCTTTTCCGGGTTTTCTCAAGCAGGTCGCTTGTATATTTGATCTCCTGTTCGAGTTGCTTTTTGGTTTGTTGTAATTTCTCGCTTTTCTTATTCTGTTGGGCAAACGCCATTCCGTGAAGACAAACCAAACATATAATCGCCAGAGCTGCAAGGAGCGGCGGTTTATGGTATTTGCTGTTTGATTTGATCATGGGAATATAACCATTGAGACCAGTGTAAAAACTATTTATTTTGGGCTAAAGCCCTGTGTGCATTGTAGTTTCCATATCCCCGACCTGAAGGTCGGGGCAATTCATGGCAAACCCGGTAAATAACTCGAAGGAATCTTGAACGGGAACTGTTGCGGAACATTGATCCCCATTCTCGAAAAATCGGCTTTCACTCTGATGGTATTGTTTGCCCTGATGGTGTATTGTATCCGGCGAGGGAATAACTGCCCGTCAACCATTTCAAAATTTTCATAAAAAGATTCGAGCTTGATATTATCTTTCCTTATCTCTTTCACATCGGCATGAGTAATTTTGAAATTAACCGGATCAAGCCAGATATTCTGGATAAAAATTTTCAGCTTTTCATTGGAATTTTTCACAAATTTCCTGAGTTTGTGCCGCTCCCCCGTTGAAAGTTTGTATTCGCCGCGGTCAACAAGCGCCCTGAATTTACCATCTTCATAATATTGAAGATCGTTGCCAAGCAGAAAAGCCTGCAACAGGTCAAAGTCAATGTTGGTATTTAAAAAACGGTTTACATATTCATAATCTCCGATGAAATAGGTATCATTCAACCGGTTTATCATCTTCACCGAATCCTGCGAAATCAAAAGCCGCACAGCTTCGATACCGAGCAGCGGCGTCAGCGAAATCCATATCAGGCTGTCTTTGCGGATGCGGATATGCCCGTTGAAGGAATTTTCCTTCCCGTCGTTTTCATATTCCGCCGAAAATTTAGCCGAGAACCAGTCGAATTTCAACTCATTTTCTTTCAGTTTGCCAAAAAGGTAATCAGCGCCCTCCTCTTTCAGCGGGGCTTTCATCGCTTTGCGGGCGGGACTGCATGAAGTAAATAAAAATGTTGCGACCGGAAGAAAGATAAATAGCCGGCGAAGGATTGATCTGATGTAAGTCATGGACTAAGGGTAATATTTTTTTTCAGCGATTTTCTTAGGAAGCCGTTCGGAACCGCCGCCTTTCTGTTGAGCTTTATTCCAGTATTCAAGAGCCATTGCAGGCTCATTCAGTTTGAATAAAACATCTCCGTAATGTTCCAGAACCTCACCGCTTGGAGCCTCTTTATTGTTGATTGCTTTTAAAATCCAGGTAGCGGCGTCCTGATAGTTGCCCATCATAAATAACACCCAGCCATAAGTATCCTGAAATGAGGCGTTCTCGGGTTCAAGAGCGACCGATTTTTTCGACATCTTTTCCGCTTTTTCGAGATTCTTACCATCGAGAGAGAGGTAATAGGCATAATTATTCAGCACATAAGCATTGTCATATTTCAGTGCCAATGATTTTTCATAAGCCTGAAAAGCGTCGTCGTCTTTTTTCTGGGCATGAAGCACATCGCCTTCGTACATGCAAAACTGGGCTTGAAGATCACTGTTGTCAACCACCAGATTTTCTCCGGTTTTCAGGGCTTTCAGTGCTTCGGGATATTTTTTCAACTGGATATTGGCAAGACCTGAATAGAGAAACGGTAGCGGTTGTTCGGGAAAAAGTTCCATCGCTTTTTTGCCATATATAAGAAGATGGTCATATTCACTCAGTTGCAAGTCAATTTGTAGTATCTGTTCCCACACAACATAGCGGCTGCTGTCGAGGGTTAACACTTTCAGAAAAGCGTCGCGGGCTTCTGAAAATTGTTTGTCCTGTGCAAGAAAATCGCCATATATAGAGAATACTTTTGGATCCTTCGGATGGGTTGCGATCAGAATTTTTGAAAGGGTGAACGCCTGATCTTTCAAATCGTTATAAATTTGATTTACGGTATAAAAGGAGAGAAGGATGTTAACTTTGGTATCAACGTCAAGATTGGGTGTGGCGAAACCGAGTTTAAGTTCCTCATAAGCTTTTTGATTATCGCCGGTTTTGCGGTAATAGTCGGCCATTGACATGTGAATATAGGCATTGTCGGGATCCATTTCCGCCACTTTTTTATACGTTTCGAGCGCCTTTTCATTCATATTGTTGGCGAGGTAAAATTCGGCGAGAATTGAATAGTTATGGCTCTCTCCCGGAAAAGCGCTAATCAGTTTCCTGATCTCTTTTTCGGCGTTCTTGAGGTCGTTGAGATGCAGATAAATTTTTTCCTTCTGAAGAATGATTTCTTCTGAAACGCCTGCATTTTCCTCAATTCGGTCATACATTTTAATCGCCTCCTGATATTTTTCCACCTGCATATAAAGCGCCGCAAGCTGGTACTGATAATCGGCATTATCTGGAGATATCTCAACAATTTTCTCATAAAGTTCAATCGCTTCCCTGAAACGGGCTGCGTTATAGTAAACCTCGGCAAGAAAGAGCGAATACCAGATGTTTCCGGGAGATAGGGAGATTGCCTTTTTCGCATTGGCAATAGCGTCGTCCATGTTATTCTGAATGCCTTGAATCCGTGCAAGCTCGTAAAAAGCCACCGGATCGTCGGGATACCGGTCAGTCAGATTTTGAAACTTTTCACTGGCTCCTTTGATATTCCCCACGATAGCTTCCTTTTTTGCATCAATGAGCAGCGCTGCGGGAGCCGGTTTAATGATCTCTTCCTTGTTTTTCCCCTTTTTCCCTTTATCCTTTTGCAGATCAGGCATATTGCACCCGAAAACCGGAGTAATCTTACTGTTTTCACCCGATCTAACTGAGAAACCAAGCGAAACTAAAAAAAGTATTATAAATATTATCTTTCTCAATTCTTTATTCTTTATTCTTTATTCTTTCTTCTTTTTGCTTTTTACCTCGTCCCAGTATGCCCAAACCCCCCGGCGCCTCTTTCAGTTGCAACAAGCTCATCCACTTCCACCCATTCAGCCTTCTGATGATCGGCAATGACCATCTGGGCGATCCGTTCACCATCAATTACCACAAACTCCTCATTTGATAAGTTGACCAGTATGACCTTGATTTCACCGCGATAGTCGGCGTCAATCGTTCCCGGCGTATTCAGCAATGTAATGCCTTTATTAATGGCAAGACCACTCCGGGGGCGGATCTGCGCTTCATATCCTGCGGGAATTTCTACGAATAATCCCGTCGGAACAAGCGCCCTTTCAAGTGGTTTCAATGTGATATTACCATTAAGGTTTGCACGTAAATCCATCCCGGATGATTTGCTGGTTTCGTAGGCGGGCAAGTGGTGTTTGGAGCGGTTTACAATCCTGATCTTCATGGCAGTTTATAAGGGTGCAAAAGTAATAAAAAACCTGATTACCGGGCTGTAACATATCGCGGCTTTTCAATGGTATAAGCCACACCGGCAAAGGCAAACACAAGAAGAGTATGGAATGCGACGCGAAGGAAAAGCCCTTCGGGGATAATATACAGGCTAATGGTGTATAACAGAACCGCAAATCCAAGGTAACCAAAAAACTTACGGAGGTTATACTTTACCGGGAAAAACTGCTGTCCGATAATGTAAGATAGCGCCATCATGGCGCCGTAGCAAATTAAGGTAGCCCATGCCGAACCCAGATATCCATGAATGAGATGATCGGCGCCCAATGGGATCCACCAGAAATTCAGCGCCAGCGTAATCACTGCGCCGATCGCCGAAAGCCATGCGCCCCAGATGGTTTTTGAAGTCAGTTTGTACCAGATTGCCAGGTTATAATATACTCCGAGGAAAAGGTTTGCCATCATCAGGATTGGAATTACCCCTTTGCCTTCGCGGTACTCTTTTCCGATGAGGTAGCGTAAAATGAAATCATCGAGATAAACCATTGTCACAAGGAAGATCAGCGAGACGATAATGATAAAATAATCCATGATTCGGGCATAAGACTGTTTTGCGTCTTTTTCCTTTGCCTGTTCAAAAAAGAATGGCTCTGCCGCGTATCGGTAAGCCTGGATGAAAATTGTCATCAGAATGGAGATTTTGTAGCAGGCGCTGTATATTCCAACCTGGGCGGCAGCTATATCTTTGGGCAGAAGATAGCGTAGTAGCAACCGGTCGAAAGTTTCATTCACAATCCCCGCCATTCCGGCAAAAAGTAGCGGCAAGGCATATATAAGCATCCTTTTCAGCAGTTTTATATCGGGTTTCCAGCGCAGCTCCAAAAACTGTGGGATAAGCAAAACAAGCGTAACGCCGCTGGCAATGAGATTTGAGATAAAGATGTACTCTATGCCCCAGTCCTGGCGGTAAAAAAGTCGGATGAAGTCATTAACGGCATGCCATGATTCGTGTTTCAGGCAAAAGGGACAAAGCAGGATAAAAAAAAGGTTAAGCCCAAAGTTTACTGCAATACCAGTCAGATTGATTCCGGCGAAAAGCGCTGCTTTTTTCTGTGCCCTGAGACGGGCAAAAGGTATTCTGGTAAGCGCGTCGAGTGCCAGTATCCAGGCAAACCATACGACATATTCGGGGTGACTTGCATAATCAATAAGAATGGCGATTGGTTGCGCAAAAACTGTGGCAAAAAAGAGAAATACCAATGATGAGGCAATCAACGAAATCATTCCAGTAAAGAACACCTTCTCTTTGTCATCCTCGCTTTCATTGAAACGGAAAAATGCCGTTTCCATTCCATAAGTCAGCACGACCATCAGAAACGCGATATATGAATAGAACACATTTACATTGCCATACTCGCCGGGAAGAAATACACGCGTATAAAGAGGCACAAGCAGATAACCGAGAATGCGTCCGAGGATGCTCGATAATCCATAGATGGCGGTTTGTCCTGCAAGTTTTCGAAGGGGGTTCATTGAAGCAAAGTTATTTCTTTCCGGTTGAAATAACATTTTTTATTGATTCTTATTGTATTAGTCCATTTTATTCAATCGCAAGAAAGGATACCTGCCGCGTCGAAAAATGAATATCAGAGAACTTTTTTTACCTTGCATGAAATTATCCTCATACATGGAAAATCTTGAAATTGAACGAAAATTCCTGGTTAATAAAGAACTTTGGGAAGCGTTGGAAAAACCTGCCGGAACTGAGTATCTGCAAGGTTATCTCTGCATTGACGACGATAAAGCGATCCGCGCCAGAGTGGCAGGAGATAAAGGTTTTCTCACCATCAAAGGGACTTCCGAAACTTTTTCCCATCCCGAATTTGAGTACAACATTCCCGTCGAAGAAGCAGTCCGGCTGATAAATCTGTTTTCAAAATCTCATGTGAAAAAAATCAGAAGAAAGATTCCTCTTGGCGGTCACATCTGGGAAGTGGATGAGTTTTGTGGTGAAAACGAGGGACTTCTTCTGGCAGAAATAGAACTCAACCATCCCGATCAGGATTTTGAAAAACCGGCATGGCTTGGCGCTGAAGTAACCGGGGATAAAAGGTATTACAATGCCTCTCTTTCGGTCAATTCCTGGAAGCTGCGGTAGGCCAACGTTTTTCCGCAACCTCTTTGGCTTTGGCAATATCTCCGAGATTATAAAGAGATACGGTAAGATTATTCCTGGTTTTATCATCAGCGGGGTTGCCTGCTAACGCTTTTGAAAGGTAATATACCGACTGCGAAAAATTCCCCTTCATTGCGAATGCAACTCCGATGTCGCTCATACATTCCAGTTTGGTAGTGTCTAATTTGTTCGCTTTTATCAGGTTAACTATTGACGAATCAGCCATCTGTAACTCCTTCCCGAAAATGAGTCCTTTGTAATAATATATTTCAAAGTTATCTCCTACAGTATTCAGTAATTTATTGCAGTAGCTGATCTTCAATGCAGGATCTGAAAGTTGGTTCAAGCCAATAAAATAGTTTTTGAATGCTTTATCATAGTCTTTATCAATATTGAGTGTGACAAGGTACATATCAAGCGCTTTGGAGAATTCACCGTTTTCGTAATAACTGTTACTAAGCAAAAATGTTTCCGTAGTGCCTTTATTCAATTTCACTGCCTGTTCGAGATAAAAAACTGCCTTCCGGGCATATTCCCTTTTAACCGTTGTGTCTTTTGTGACTTCAGCCCTGAGCAGTAACTCATGGCCTGCTCCTTTCGTGATAATGGCGCTGTTTACCGAGGTCTGAACGTCCTTCGTGTAGAGTGTAAAACTGTCCTTCCAATCAAAATTTCTGGTAAAAGTTTTCCCTGAATACAATATTAAAACTGTAAGAAATACAAATGGCAGAAATCGTACAAGGTTCAGTTTTTCAGATACTTTAATCAGCGCCCATGCCAGGGCAAGAGCAAATCCAAGCGAGGGGATAAAAACAAAACGCTCTCCCATAAATGGACCTATTATAAAAAGGAGATTTGAGACTGGGAAAAGGGCTGTCAGAAAGAACAACAATCCATATCCTGCAATATTTTTTTTATACGAATAGATTACCGCAGTTGCGGTAAGCCCTGCATAAAGTAAAAAAGCCAGGATTGCCCGAATATCAGTTAAACCTACATAAGGAATGTAATACGGATAGTAATCAATGGTAAGTGGATGTGGAAAGAATAGTAATTTCATATAAAGCCACAAAGTATAGAAAGTAGTGCCGTACCGTTCGGATAATCCATTTGCATACATGAACGAATTACTTAGAATATTGTCTTCCGTTGTAGGTTTGGCGCTCCAGCCCAGAACGCTTTGCCGGATTAACAGAAACACAACAAAACCGGCGAAAAGACTTACCGTTGTTAAGAGAACCGATCGGCGGAAAACAACCCGGCTCCTGAAACAAAAGATTGAAACCGGAATCAGTAGTACAAATGGCGCCGCGCTCTCTTTTGACATAAGCGAAAGAAAAAAGAACAATCCGGCATACGCTGCCTGCTGTGGCTTCGATTTATCGGTGAATTTGATCAGCGAATTCCAGGCGAGAAGTCCAAACAATAATGCCAGTAATTCATCCCGCCCTTTGATATTGGCTGTTACCTCGGTGTGAATAGGATGAGCGGCAAACAGTAGTGTTGCCATCAGCGACAAACTCAGAAAATAATCCCTGAATTTTGAAAAAGCGAGACGGTCTCCGAATAATGCGGAAAGAACTTTCAGCAAAACCACACAAATCAATCCGTAAATGATAACGTTTATCAGATGACTGATAAATGGCGTCATTCCGAAAAACTGGTATTCAATGCTGAAGGTGATCAGCGACAAAGGTCTGTAGCGACCTCCTCTGAAAAGGTTCTTTTTTCCTGTGAACCCCATGAAACTGTCATTGAACACATGACCAAAAATGCCGGTTAAACCCTCGCGGGTAAATTGGTTACCTTCAATTACGCTAAAATCATCGTAGGCATATTTATTTGGAAGAGTATTAACATATAATAGCGCTCCGAAAAGGAACACGAATAGAAAAAGGTAGTTTTTTTTCATGGATTCTTATGTAAAGAAGTCTGGACAATTACAAGTAAGCAAATATATTCATTTTTGGAACCTGGAACCTGGAACCTTGAACCTTGAACCTGGAATTTCTTATCAGATAAACCAATTGACTATTGCCATTTTCATCGTATATTTGCTAATACCCCAATCCATCATTATATGAAAACAAATATATCATTTCTTTTTTTCTGGCTCCTTTTTGCCGGAACGGGATTCGCACATGGAGTAGCCATAAAAGACGCCACCCTTGGAATCTATTTCAAAATGCTTTCTACTTCGCAGGAAGTGACTGTTTTTGGTCAGGTTGCCACGATCAAAACCACGCAGGTTTTTCAAAACCTTACAGGGTCCGCCACTGTTATCAAATACGCCTTTCCTTTGCATGAAGAAGCCAGCGCCACTTCACTGCGATGGAAAATTGATACCACGTGGTTTACCGCAATTTTTACTCCGGCTCCGCAGGATACAACGCTTCCGGGAGGAGGAAATCCGGTTGCAAGCCTCCTTACCTATCTTGGAAATACGCCGCTTTTCTTCGGCGTACCTGATACAATCGCCCCGAACGATTCCCTTACCGTTGAACTGACCTACGTGGAGTTACTGCCATATAGTTTCAATGTTGTGCAGTTTGATTATCCCAACAAATATTCCCTGATACAGTCAACGATTATAAACCACCAGCGCCTACATTTTGTCCTTGAATCGCAGCGGACAATTGATTCGATCAAACTGACAAGTCATACCGGGGCGACAATAACCAATATAGGGACTCATGCCGAAATCACTTACGACAGCTACGAATCTCCTGCAAACGCCGACTACCAGGTACAATACACGTTGAATGCAAGTCAGTTGGGGCTTTATAGCTACAGTACTTTTTTACCCGATTCAGTTGTAGTTTGTGATTCGCTCGGAGGTGGTTTTTTTACAATGATCGTTGAACCCGACCCTGATACAACGCAGATACTCCAGAAGATATTCACGCTGATGATTGACCGGTCGGGATCAATGACCGGCAGTAAAATTCAGCAGGCAAAAGACGCCGCTGTGTTTATCGTAAACCATCTGAATCCGGGCGACCAATTTAACATTGTTGATTTTAATGAGACTTCAACCAGTTTTCAACCAGACCATGTTGTATTCAACGCCACAACCAAGGCGCAGGCGCTTACTTATATTAATGCTATCTACGCAGGGGGTTCAACTGATATTGCAGGCGCATTCCACACAGCAATCCAGGATTTTGCGGGAAACGACACAACGGTGGCAAGCATCATTATTTTTCTCACCGATGGACAGCCCACTGCCGGATTGACTGGAACATCAGAGATTCTGGCGTACATCCAGAACCAAATCAACTATTATGAGGTTCAATATCTTATGATAAATACTTTCGGCATCGGACAGGATGTTAACCAGCAATTGCTTTCGCAGATTGCGAGTCAGAATAACGGGTTATGTCAGTTCCTGCTTGACAATGAACTTGAAGAGATGATTTCGGCATTCTTCCTTCAGATCAGTAATCCGGTGTTGATGAATATCGAAATGACCTTTGATCCGCCAATCATTCATGAAACCTACCCCAATCCGCTGCCGAACCTTTACCTGGGGCAGCAACTGATCGTGACCGGAAGGTATTATGAAGCCGATAGCGTTAATGTAACCTTCTCAGGACATGCATTCGGGCAGATCAAGACATACAGTTACAGTTTAAACCTTGCCGATTCTCTTGTTCCCGACTATATGTTTACGATAAAGCTCTGGGCTATGAAGAAAATTGATTATCTGTATGTTCAATACTTTACCTATCCGTTAGGTTCCCCAGAGGCAGATTCAATACAAAATGAAATCATCAATATCAGTATTTGCTATAATGTCAGCAGCCCGTTTACCGGGTTCGGCGTTCCAACCGGTATCGAGAATCCTTCTCAAATAATGGAAAAGGGAACTGTTTCCAGCTTCTATCCAAACCCGTTCACAGATAAAACAACTTTGAGGATTACACTTGAGCAACCTCTCAGCGAGACAATCTGCATCTCTTTGTTCAATTTACAGGGAAGACTTGTACGGACTTTGACGCTTCAGCCCGGTGAATCGGGAATATATGAAGTGGTATGGGATGGTTGCGACGACGCAGGGAAATTCCTGCCATCAGGACTCTTTTTATACACTATCAGGATTAACGATAACCTGTTGACGGGCAAGATTATGAAATTGTAGCAAAAAGCCCATATTATCCTGACTTTCTGAACAGGTTTCGGAACCTGATAGTGAAGGTGGCGCCATTATCGCGGTCAATGTGAATGGAACCATCCAGTTGTTCTGTTAACAGCCGGACAATATACAAGCCCAGTGAAGCCGATGATTCGGGAAAGTACGCGGGCGGAAAACCAATGCCATTGTCGCCAACAGTCACTATGCAGTAATCTTCTTCAGCTTTTTTTAGTCCAATGGCGATTGTGCCTTTTGATTTACCAGGAAAAGCATATTTAAAGGCGTTGGTAAGTAGTTCGTTAACAATCAGACCAACAGGCAAAGCGGTTTCGATGGATGTCTCAACCGGTTCCAGGTTAGTTTCAATTCGGATTTCGCGCATGGAAAAAGTTGAAACGATCATCTGTATCAGGGAGGTAATATAAGTTGTCAGAGTGATCTTATCGAGGTTTTCCGACCGGTAAAGATGTTCATGTATCAATGCCATTGCGCGGATTCGTGTTTGGATATCAACAAGTAATCGCCTCAGTTCGGGATTGGCATTTTCATTCAACTGGAAACTCAACAGGCTTATCACAATGGCAAGGTTATTTTTCACCCTGTGATGTATTTCTCTCAGCAATACCTCTTTCTGGTCGGCGCTACGCTGTTTCAGTTCCTCTATCTCTTCTTCTTTCGACCGATCGCGGATAACCACGATCACCTTCACCACTTCGTCATTTTTCCTGATTGGGACCATAGTGATCTCGGCAAACAATTCACGGTTGGTCAGGAATATTTTTTGCCTGCGGGTAATCGAATACCCGAAATTAAAAACTGCGTGAATAGCGGCAATGTCTTCCGGGGTGAAAAACATGTGATCAACTTCGATTTTTGAGCCGATCCTATCTGTTTTCCCAACTGAAAAGGTCATGGCGTCGGTAAGTGAAGCATTTATCATTACCAGGCAGAAACTGCTGTCGACCACGTATATCCAGTCCGGCAGTGAATTAATGGTATCGCGAAATTTTTCTTCCGACTCCAGTATACGCTCTTCAGCGCTTTTTCGAGCGGTAATATTGCGAACAATTGCCCACATGCCTTCCCGCACTCCTTTATCGTCATAAATGAGGGATGTTCGGAGTTCAACAGGAAAAATGGTTCCGTCTTTCCTGATATATTCCTTTTCGTAAACAGATGAATAACCTTCGGGGAGTATCTGATTTGCAACGATTTCATGTTCGATTAAATGCCATTTTTCAGGCGTTAGATCAAGATAGGTCAGCTTTTCAAGTTCAGCCTGAGTATAACCAAGCATTTGCCGGTAAACTTCATTTGAATCAATAATGTTTCCAAACATATTGGTGTAAACAAAGCCATCCATCATGGTCTCATGAAGTTTCCGGTAGCGCTTTTCCGATTCTGCCAGCGCCTTTTCAATAATGGTTCGATGAGTTATATCCCTGAAAAATGATTGAAAAGTACCATCGGGCATCTTTTTTAAATTAATCTCAACACAGATTAATTGCTTGTCTTTTCTTAAAAGATCCCTTTCAATTTTCAGTGTTTCGCCCGCTTCAGGAAGGTCGAAGCGCAATGGTTTCTGTTGCAGAATCCCTTCAGAAAAGAGATTCCTGACATTTAATCCCAGCAATTCCTCTTTACTGTGTAATTGGCTTCATTTATCTGGTTATTTCGTTTTATCATGTTTTTCGGGTGATCTCTTTCCAATGATAATAATATCAGTCATAGGTACTATTTTTAGCTGAAAATGAGCCTAATCAGATTACAATATCAAACCGGATGGATGAGCCATAAAATACCGATGGCTATTGCAAGCAAACCTCCGCCAAAGGTGAACCATTTCAAAAACACCTGGTTATCTTTTACCACCGAACGGAAAGCCACAAGTCCGAGGATGAAGGCAAATAAAACCATGGTAAGTATAGTGCCTAAGGCAAAAGCTGTAACATAGATAACGGAAGCCCATACCGTTGGCAGGGCGAGCGAAGGAAGCAGCGCAAACAAATGGCTGAAACCTGCAAAGCCGTGGAAGATACCTATGGAAAGCGCTGTAAAAGCATTTTGTTTAACTGCAACCGGGTGGTCATGCTCATGCCCGTCAGGATGGCTACCCTTATGTTCCAACTCAGCGCTATGCGAATGTTTATGAAAATGCGCATACAAAAACGGACGGGTATGAAAATGGGAATGAGGTCGGTTTCCATGCGAATGACGCATAAAAGTTCGCAAAATAGCCCATCCTCCAATCCCGATGAGGAGTATGCCGATAGCTGTTTCGCTATGCTTCGAAATGAGTTCAACCGGCAATATCTCTTTGAAAAGGACAAATAACAATCCGATAAGCAACATACCTATGGTATGCCCCAAACCCCACGATAATCCAATCATCCATGATTTCTTGCGGCTGTCTATCGCCAGCGGCGTTACCGCTGCAAGATGGTCGGGACCTGTGACAACATGAGCCACACTTGCAACAAAACCTGTGAGAAAGGTAAGCATCTGAAATATTTATGGGGCTAAAATAACTAAAATATGTATAAATTTACATTTATTATCAAAATCCCAAATCCCAGGTTCCAAGTTCCACTCAATCCACTCAATCCACTCAATCTCTTGAAAAACCAAACACTCCACATAACGGTAACCGGATTGGTACAGGGAGTCGGGTTTCGTCCGTTTGTATATCGTCTTGCCACAAATCTTGGTCTTACCGGATGGGTGCAAAATACAAATGAGAATGTTCTGATCTGCATCAGCGGGAATCCTTCAAACGCCGCTCAATTTCTTAATTCTTTGAGATTGGAGGCGCCATTAGCTTCAATGATTGAAAATGTTTCATCAAATGAAATCGAACCTGAGATATTTACAAAGTTCAGTATCCTTCAAAGCGCCGATTGTTCCGATGACGTCACGGAAATCAGTCCCGACCTTGCAGTTTGCAGCGAATGCATGGAAGATATTGAAAAAGAGGGAAATCGCTTGAATTATGCTTTCGTAAACTGCACCAATTGCGGACCGCGGTTTACCATTATTCGCGATCTGCCTTACGACAGGGTAAAAACCACCATGCAGCCCTTTCCGATGTGCCCGGATTGCCGGAAAGAGTATGAAAATATTCTCGACCGCCGATTCCATGCTCAACCCACTGCCTGCGCCATCTGCGGTCCCAGATATGAATTATTTGTTGAAGGAAACAAGATCAGCGAGTCAATTGAAGTCATTACCGATCATGTTTCAAAATGTATCGGAAACGGCGGAATCGCGCTTATCAAAGGACTGGGAGGTATGCACCTCGCTTGTGACGCCTTCAATGAGGCTGCCGTTGAAAAACTGAGAAATATCAAAAACCGCGACGGAAAACCCTTTGCGGTGATGTTCAGCAACATCGAAACATTGAAACGGTATGCAACAGTTGAAAAAACTGAAGAGCAGTCGCTTTTATCATGGCGGCGACCTATTGTTCTGCTGGAAATGAAAAGTTGTGACAACCTGCCGCCATTAGCAAAAAATATTAACGCCGGGGTTAATCTTCTGGGGTTAATGCTTCCATATTTGCCGTTTCACTACATGCTCTTTCAGCGGTTAAAAACATCAGCCATTGTGCTTACCAGCGGAAATTTCAGCAGCGAACCTATACTGATTGACAACCACGAGGCGCTTGCACAGTTCTCATCTTGCGTGGATGCTATTGTGCTGCACAACCGCGATATTTATAACCGGACTGACGATTCGGTTGTAAGGATTATTGACGGAAAAGAGCGAATTTTCCGCCGTTCGCGCGGTTATGTGCCGGCGCCTGTCCGCACGGCGCTAAACGCCGATGGAATTATTGCTTTCGGCGCCGAACTTACTAACTGTTTTTGTGTTGGAAAAGGGAATAAAGCGTTTCAAAGTCAACACATCGGCGACCTTCAGGGATTGGAAACCGCACAATTTTACGAACAAACCATTTCGCAATTTCTGCGGTTGTTTCGCGTAAAACCTACATTGCTCGCTGCGGATATGCATCCTGAATACATCTCCACAAAAACTGCGGCAAATTTCAGGGATTTACCAATCGTTCATGTGCAGCATCACCATGCCCACATTGCCGCGAGTATGGCCGAACACCACCTCGACGAGAAGGTGATCGGAGTAGCAATGGATGGTACGGGATACGGGGATGATGGTCACATCTGGGGTTCTGAGTTTTTAGTTTGCGACTTATTGGACTACAAACGGATTACCCATTTTGAATATGTCCCGCTTCCGGGAGGCGATGCAGCGACCGAAGAACCCTGGCGAATGGCCGTTTCCTGGCTTTACAAGGTTTTCGGTAAGGATTTCATCAAACTTGATCTTCCTCTCTTCCGGGAAATTGATCTGGAAAAAATCAATAATCTGGTCAGGATGATCGACCGGAACATAAACTGTCCGCTTACTTCCGGCGCCGGACGGCTTTTCGACGCCGTTGCATCGCTGCTTGGCTTGTGTCAGATAGCCTCTTTTCATGCCGAAGGTCCAATGAGACTCGAATCTCTGATTAATAAGAACTGTAAGGAACTTTATCATTTTGAAATTGACAAGATTATCAGACTCGACGCCACAATCCGTGGAATTGTTGACGATCTGATCAATGGCGCTGACGTCTCGATAATTGCATCAAAGTTCCACAATACCATAATTTCTGTTATCTTTGAAACTGCAAATGTCATCCGCGGAAGAGAAGAAATAAATAAAGTTGTGCTGTCGGGCGGGGTTTTTCAGAATAAATATCTGCTCGAAGGAAGTATAGATTTACTGAAGAAAAATAAGTTTGAAGTTTACGCTCATGCCGCTGTTCCCACCAACGACGGAGGAATCGCGCTGGGGCAACTGGCAATAGCGTCAAAAAGGAGAGATAAATTATGTGTTTAGCAATACCGGCAAAAGTGATCAGCGTTGATGGGGCGACAGCTCTGTTAACCATTGAAGATGTTGAATACCGGGCGAGTATTCTGTTGCTCGACGATGTGAATCCCGGCGATTATGTGATGCTTCATGCCGGTTTCGCCATTCAGAAGGTGGATGCTGAAGAGGCTGCGGAAACCCTCCGGCTTTTGAATGAAGTGGCAGGCAGTAGTGGTTAAAAACGACAAGTACATGCAATATCTCACCGAATTTCGAAATAAAGACATAATCCTCGCCCTTTCCGAAGAGGTGAAAAGAATTTCCACAAAAGAGATCACGCTGATGGAGGTTTGCGGCGGTCACACTATGGCAATCCACCGGTTCGGTATTCATTCTCTGCTGCCTCCAACCATCCGGCTGATATCCGGACCTGGTTGTCCGGTTTGCGTTTCAAGTCAGCATTTTCTCGACGCCGCTATCGCTTACAGTAAAATCCCGGGCGTCGTCATAACAACTTATGGCGATCTGATTCGCGTGCCGGGTTCAGTTAGTTCCCTTGAAAAAGAGAACGCCGCCGGGCGCGATATCCGGATTATCTATTCACCGCTCGAAGCTCTTGAAATTGCCGGAAAAAATCCTGAAAAGCAGGTTATTTTCCCTGGAATCGGTTTTGAAACTACCGCTCCTGCTACGGCTGCAACCATTGTGGAGGCAAAAAAAGCAAAACTTCAGAATTTTTTTGTCCTCAGCGCTCATAAAGTCATGCCTCCCGTGATGAAAGCGCTGGTAAACGAAGGAGTTAAGATTGATGGTTTTATCGCCCCCGGTCATGTAAGCGCCATAACCGGAACCGCTATTTATAACGATCTCGCTGATGTTTTCAAGTTGGGCGTTGTTGTTACAGGATTCGAACCGGTTGATCTGATGCAGGCAATTTTGATGCTTGTGCGTCAGTTTGAATCCGGCTTGCCAAAAGTGGAAATCCAGTATCAAAGAGTAGTTCAGAGCGAAGGAAATAAAATAGCGCAAGGTTTTTTATCGCAGGTTTTTGAACTGAAAGACGACCGTTGGCGTGGACTTGGCATTATTCCAAAAAGCGGTTTGAAGATTCGCAACGAATTTTCCTTCTTCGACGCCGAAAAAAACTTCAATGTCACCGTTCCTGAACCAGCCGATCCTAAAGGGTGTATCTGCGGATCTATCCTTCGGGGACTTAAAACTCCGAATGATTGCAGCCTCTTTGCCAAAGTATGCACACCCTCATTTCCGGTTGGCGCCTGTATGGTTTCGGGCGAAGGTAATTGTGCCGCCTTTTATAAATATCGCTTATGAATCCAGTGGAAGATAAAATATTGCTGAGTCATGGAAATGGCGGCAGGATGATGCACAATCTCATAGAGAATTTATTCTTAAAGTACTTTGCGAATCCGATTCTGAATGAACAGACCGATGCAGCTATCCTTCCTGCAAATACAGCGGATATTGCCTTTACAACCGATTCGTTTGTGATTGATCCCCTGTTTTTCCCCGGCGGAAACATCGGCAAACTGGCTGTTTGCGGCACCGTAAACGACCTTGCAGTATCCGGCGCCGACCCGCTTTATCTCAGCGTTTCATTTATCATTGAAGAAGGTTTTTCAATGAAAGAACTTGAATTGATAGTGAGCTCGCTTGCCGATGAGGCGCGGAATGCCCGTGTGACTATCGTGACTGGCGACACAAAGGTTGTCAATAAAGGAAAATGCGACAAACTCTTCATCAATACCGCAGGAATCGGCAGCGTTAGAAAGGAAAACCGTTTTGTGAGCAAGGCTCGCGATATCAAGCCCGGCGATATAATCCTGATTAATGGCGCCATCGGCGATCATGGAATGGCGGTTATGAGCGCCCGTGAATCCTTTAATTTCAAATCGCCGGTAATTTCCGATTGCGCCTCGCTGAACCACCTGATCAGGGAAATACTGGATCAAACCGTTTCTGTGAAATTCATGCGCGATCCTACGCGTGGCGGCGTTGCCACCGTTTTGAATGAACTAACTGGAAAAACCGGTTTTGGAATCGAAATTGATGAATCTGCATTGCCTATAAGCAGAGGCGTGGCGGCAATGTGTGAAATACTCGGCTTTGATCCGCTTCATATTGCCAACGAAGGAAAGGTGATAATCGTTGCCGGTCATGAGGAAGCTGATAAAATCCTGACGGTGATGAAGAAAAATATCCTGGGCGGCAAGAGCGCTATAATTGGAAGAGTTACCGGCGATCACCCTGGAAAAGTAGCGCTGAAAACCGAAACCGGCGGCAGGCGAATTATTGATACATTAACGGGCGACCCGTTGCCAAGAATATGTTAAAGCGATATCAACATGCATGAACTATCACTGGCTCTCGAAGTAATTGAACTGGTTAAACGGGAAGCGGTGAAAAACAACGTTTCAACAATTCAGGAACTTCAGATCGAAGTTGGCGACCTGAGCGGCGTTGAAGCGGATGCTTTTCAATCTGCGCTCGAAATGCTGGTGAGGGATACAATTCTGGACAATGCAGTAATTGAGATGATCCGAACTCCAGGAAAAGGGAGATGTCACTCTTGTAATTCAGAATTTGTGATGACCCACCGGCTGGATACCTGTCCTCAATGCAGGATTTTTCCCTCGGAGATTTCTGGCGGAAAAGAATTCAGGGTGGTTTCGATGCAGGCGGATGACAGGATTATAGATTGAGAAGATTGAGAAGATTGAAAAGATTGGTTTTGAAACAGAATCCCGAAGGGATGGTATGATTGTAAAATTATAAATCAAATTTATATGTGCGAAACCTGCGGATGCGGAAACCCCGGCGAATTTAAAATTGGCGATCATCATCGCCAACACGATCACGAGCATAACCACGAGCATGACCATGACGGTCACGTTCACTCACACCCACACGACCTCTCACACAATCACGATGGACACAGCCATGCTCATTCCCACGACCATCCGACTAAAAAGGCGATCAACCTCAACATGGATATCCTTTCGGAAAACAACCGCCTCGCTGAACGGAACCGCGGTTATTTTGAAGGGAAGAATGTGCTGACGCTGAACCTTGTCAGTTCGCCGGGTTCAGGTAAAACAACCATCCTGGAGAAGACCATTGAGTCCATGATCAAAAACCGGAAGATCTTTGTCATCGAAGGGGATCAGCAAACAGCGCGCGACGCCGAACGCATCGAGAAATCTGGCGCGCCCGCTATTCAGATCAACACTGGTTCGGGTTGCCACCTTGACGCGAAAATGATCCATCTTGCATTGAAAAAAATGGAAGTTGAAAATGATTCAATTCTGTTTATCGAAAACGTGGGCAACCTCGTTTGCCCGGCAATGTTTGACCTTGGCGAACACAAGCGGGTAGTGGTGATCAGCGTTACCGAAGGCGACGATAAACCGCTGAAATATCCCTATATGTTTCAGACTTCCAATCTCTGCATCATCAACAAAACCGACCTGCTGCCGTATGTTGATTTCAGTATGGAAGCAGCCATGCAATATGCCCGGCAACTGAACCCGGATCTTGAATTTATTCTGATGTCGGCGAAAACGGGTAAGGGAATGGAGGAGTGGGTTGATTGGTTGGGGAAACAATTCATATCTCAATAAACTCGGATTTCCTCCCTCAAATTTTGAATATGATGATTATCGCTGAAGTGAACTCAATGTTATTACCGGGTCACAATTATCGAAAGTTCATATACGCCGCATGCCCCGAAAAACCCAAGCGCGCCATTGCTCATATTGGTAGTTACATTCGCCGGCGCCACAGTAAATAAACCTCCCGTCCAGTTGGTTTCGAGAAGCGCCTCGCGGATAAATTCGGCATGCGCAGGGGTTAGCGAGTAACGGCGCTCGGTGATATTGGCGCCTGCCGGAAAAAAAGTCGTCTCCATCCTCGGGGCAAATACTTCGCTTACATCTAATGTTGGCAGCGTATAGAAAAGCAGCCGCGCATGATTATGAAGCGAATCAAGCTGCTCATACCCCGGAACCAGCGACCAGTCAATCAGCAATTCCCACATTGCGGCTTCGCCCGTTGTAAACGCATTGGCAACCCAGTCAACATAATAGAGGTTGTTCCCGTCATTTTTCAGGTACTTCAGCTCCGGAAAAGGCTTTGAAGGCAACATGGTGGCTTTTGCAGTATAAACCTGGTCGTTGCGGGCAATTACCAAAGAATAGTTTTTTTGAAGTTTTGCCGAAAACCAGGATGGGGTTTGATAACACCCGGGATCGGCTGGGTTTTCCGTAAGTTGCCATGTCGAATCTTCATTGCTGATCAGAACGCTGGCGCCGGTATAAGGCTTAGGGGATTGATTTAATTGTGAAACCGGCGTAGTCAGATAAATCTTGTGCGATTTTACTTCGTCGGTTATTATCGCGTCAACCACAAGATTTGTCTGCGGAGAATCAGGCGGCGTCCAAACTGTCTCCTTTACGCAGCCTGAAATCATTATCGTCAATATGATGTTGTGCAGAATTTTTCGCATCAGAACCTGAATTGATAATTAATTGACGGGATCATCCCTGCCACCGACATCGCGGTAGGAACCAGTTGATATGTTCCGTTGATATTTGAAGGAACGACAAATTCGCCATTGTCATTCATGATTTTATTGAAACTTACCGAAAACGGATTAAGCCGGCTGTATGCATTGTAAATTGTCACTGCAAGGCTGTGCCGGTAGCGGTTTCCCGGTTTATTGAAATGGTAGGTAGCCGACAAATCAAGCCGGTGATAATCGGGCAGCCTGTCGTTGTTTTTGGCGCCGTACAATGGGATCGTGTAGCCATTCTGAAGGTAAAAACCAACTGGAGTTGTGATGGCGGCGCCGGTCATGTAAATCCAGTTTGCGGTAAGCAGCCAGTGTTTTTTATCGTCCCATGATATGTTTATGCAGAAGTCGTGCGGCCGGTCGTAACTGGCAGGATAAATGTCACCGTTGTTAACCCCGGGGGTTTGAACAAAAGCCCTTGACCATGTATAACCGATCCAACCTGTCAGATTACCAGAGGTTTTCCGCAACATCAGTTCGACGCCATAGGACCAGCCTTTTCCAAACCGCAATTCTCCCTCGATGAGGGTATTGAAGAGGAGGTTTGCGTGATCGCGGTAATCAAGGCGGTTATGGAACCATTTATAGTAACCTTCCACCGACAGCGAGAATTTCCGTTTTGCCAGCTCCCTGAAATATCCAATGGCAACCTGATCGGCAGTTTGAGGCGCGATGTTCACACCGCAGGGCGCCCATACTTCAAGCGATGTGAACGGGCTGGTTGAATTTGAAAGCTGCTGAAGAAACTGGGTAGTGCGGCTGTAGCTTCCCTTTACGGAAGATACATTGCTCAACTGATACTGGATATTCACACGGGGTTCGGGACTGAAAGCGGTTGAATAGGCTTCACCCGAAACATAACCAATGGTATCAATAACCTTGTGGTTGGCGTCAAAATAGTAAACCTTCGTGGGGCCAAAATCCTGCCATACCGGCAACCTGATACCGTATCTCAGTGAAAATTTCTTCCCGATCTGCTGCTCATTCGAAAGATAGATTACATATTCCATCGAATGATATTCAGCAACAACGGGAACATCCGGTGAGGCATTCCCGTTTTCGAGGGTTACATTCCCCGGATCGGAATAGTGGTAAGTAACTTCAACTCCCGACCGGATTGTATTTTTCGGATTCAGATACCATGCCGCATCGGTTTTCAGGGTAAGATTGGCAATGGACGATTTCCAGTATCCATTCGCCTCCTGCGGAAGGTTTAAGCTGTAATTGTACCGGCTGAAATTAAAGGTAGTATTAAAGAATAACCGGTTGCTGAAAATATGGTTCCAGCGGAAGGTGCCGGCAAGGTTATTCCAGCCGATTCCATAGGAGTTCACCTCAACGGAATTATACCGGCTGAAATCATCGAGACCATAATAAAATGTCAGGAAAATGTGGTTGTTGTTGTTCAGCGAATAGTTCAGTTTGGCATTAACATCGAAGAACTGAAAGCTGAAACTTTTGTTGAAGTTTTTCAGGTTGGTAAGCCAATTGAGGGTTGATATCCGTCCTGAAAGAATAAATGAACTCCTGTTTTTCACGATTGGCCCTTCGATGGTGAGATTTGAAGCGTAGGGACCGATGTTTCCTGAGCAACCGAATCTTTTCATATTTCCTTCCTTCGCTTTAATATCAATAACCGATGAAAGCCTTCCTCCATATTTTGCCGGGAAATCGCCCTTATAAACCTGGACGCTGTTTATGGCATCGGGCGAAAATGCCGAGAAAAAGCCGAACAGATGCGATGGGTTGTAAACGGGAACCTCGTCAATCAACATCAGATTCTGATCGCTGTTTCCGCCTCTGACATAATACAACGAAGAACCATCTCCAAATGTCTGGATCCCCGGAACTGCCTGTAAAGCCCTGATAATATCAAGGTCGCCGCCAAAACCCGGCAACCTTCCGAGGGTTTTCTGTGAGAAACTGATCCCGCTCATCTGCCGGGCAAAAACATCTGATTCGCCCTCAGAAGCAAGGATTTCCACTTCGCTTATTTCGAGATGGTCATCCTCCAGTTCAATGGATATCCTTACATCCTCGTTCAGGATTATTTCACGTTCGGCGGATTTGAATCCAAGATATGAAAAGACCACAGGATAGATGCCGCTGCTGAGTGTCAGAGAAAAAAAACCATAACCGTTGGTCATCGCGCCGATGGTAGCGCCTTTTACATAGACATTGGCGCCGATCAGCGCTTCACCGGTACTTTTATCGTAAAGGAAACCGCTAAGTGTATACCGATGGAGCGCGGTTTTTTCCGGAATCATTTCTGGAACTTCATCCGCCGATTTTTTTTTCAGCACAATATGTTTCTCAACCACAATGTATTCAATTCCATTGGCAATCAAAATGGCGTCGAGCGCTTCCCGTAGCGGCATATTGGCGATTTCGACGGATATGTTTTTCTCAACAGGCAGGGATTCGGGATTATAGGAAAATTCAATTTTTGAAATTTCAGTGATCTGTTTCAGTACCGCTGAAATCGGTTTGTTATGAATATGCAGGGTGATATTTCCGGAAAGGTCCTGGGAATAAAGGTTTGCAGAGCAGTAATAAAAAAAAATGAACAGAAGAGTGATGAGGGTTGTCCGCAAGGGCGCCGATATGACCATCATTCCATTAATTGCATCCGGCGCCGGAGAGTTCAATGTTTCTGCCGGCGTACCGAACCTGAAGATCAAGGGTGACTTTAATGACATTCAATACCGATTCAAGGGATTGTTTGTCAAAGGTAGCGGTTATTTTACAACCGCTTAACCGGTTATCGGAAAACCGGATTCTGACGTCATATACCTTCGACAGCAATGCCGCCGCTTCATTCATCGAAGTATTGCTGAAGATAATGTGCTTGGTTTTCCATGCCAGGAAGTTTTCATCATCATTAACGGATTTGATTATTGGCTGCCCATCCGCAGGAACGCTGGCTTTTTCGCCGGGACTAAGAAAAACAGGATCATCAGGCTTATCATCGCGATATACCTTAACTTTTCCGGCAGCGAGGATAATCTCACGACAGTTCCGGTATCCTTTGGTGTTCACCGAGAATGAAGTTCCAAGAACCTGGATCACGGTTTTTCCTGCATTGACAACAAAAGGATGGGCGCGATCGTGGGCAACTTCAAACCAGGCTTCGCCATTCAAAGAAATTTTGCGAAACCCGCCGGTAAACTTTGAGGGATAAGTAAGTGTTGCGCCATTGTTCAACGTAACTTTTGTGCCGTCGGGAAGTGTAAATTCTGAAATTTTACCGGAAGCTGCGATCTTCAACTCATCCGCAGAAGAAAAAGAGCGGTACATCAAAAATGCAGGAACTATAAGTAAAAGAAAAAATGCAGCGATACTATATGACCAGGTTAGGAATTGGGATTTCGGATTTAGGAATTGGGATTTCGGATTTCGGAATTGGGATTTCGGATTTCTTTTACAATGCCCGGAGTATGATGTTGTTCCGTAGTTTCTTTTGATATTCTTGATTTCAGATTATTCCATTCACTGGAAATATCCAATGAAGGGCTGTTGAGGTTGGTTCCTACAGCTTTCCATACTTTGTGATATGCCTGGAATTGTTTGCGGTTCGCCGGATCTGCCTTAACCCAGGTTTCCAGTTCGCGGATTTCTTCAGGAGTAGCTTCCCCGCTGAAATATGTTGTGATTAGGTCGCTATAATATGTTGAATCGGTTTTCATGGCATTTTCCTGTGAATAGTACACCTTTGATTGGAGTTACCCTTATTCGGTAGGTTACATTTCTGAAAAATAGTTCTCAAATTTGGTTAGAGCCAATAGATTTGCTTTCATTCTATCCAATAGCTAAAGCTATTGGCAATTCATAAATTCCATTGTCGCTTTGAATTGCCTCCGGCTTTAGCCGGAGGTGAACAAAAGCCCGAAACACCCCCGGCTTTAGCCAAATTATTTAAACTAATGAACGCTAATCAAAAAGACCAAAACAAAAGGGAAGTATTCCGCCAGTCGAATCCGCAGATGCCGCAACGCTTTCGACATTTGGGATTCCACGGTTTTCACCGAGATTCCGAGTTTCTCGGCAATCTGCTGGTACTTCAGGTTTTTAAAGCGGTTAAGGATGAAGACTTCCCGGCATTTTTCTGGAAGTTCATTAATGGCCGCATCAATTTGTTCGCGAATATCCCGTTCAATCAGCTTATCAGGCTGCTCATAAGTGGCGCTTTCCGAAAGGTTTTCGAGCGCCAGCAATTCCCCGCTGAATTTCCGGTTATCGCGCAGATAATTCAGGCATTTGTTGCGGACTGTTGTGGAAAGATAGGTTTTCACAGGTTTTGAGAGATCAATGGAATCGCGCTTCATCCAAAGGCTCACAAAAGAATCCTGAACTATTTCACGGGCTCCTTCATAATCTTTAACATAACCATAAGCAAACTGGCAAAGTCCCTTAAAATGACTCCGAAAAAGAAACTCGAATGCCTGTTCATCCATTTTACGTATAAAGGAACCTCTTAATCTTCTGCGTGGCTGTTTTATCGAATGGATTTTGCTGATAGACCACGAGTTGTACCTGGGAAAATTTATTGACACGCGCGTTTACATACGCCTGAAGTTCCAATCTAAGTTCTTCAATTTTCTGGTCAACATAATTGGATACTTCGTCTTTCAAATAATTATAGCGGAGTTCTATTTCTTCCTGGTTAAAATGTACCAGGGCAATAAGCTTACCTTTTTTCTCAACCACCAGTGATTCGACTACATGACGAAAATTGTTGATTACCGATTCGATATCTTCAGGATAAACATTTTCGCCGTTTGACCGCACGATCATACTTTTGACCCTGCCTTTGATAAATAGGTTTCCATTTTTGTCAAAAGCGCCCAGATCGCCGGTTTTCAGCCAGCCGTCGGGGGTAAGAATTTCACTTGTGAGGGTTGGTTCTTTGTAATAGCCTTTCATAATGTTGTCGCCCTTTGCCCAGATTTCCCCTTCGCCGGTATGTTTGTTTGTACTCATGATTTTCAGATCAACCCCAATGCAAGCCGGACCGGTTGACTGAAGCGTAGGATGTTGCGGGTTAAAACCTGCGAGCAGCGGCGCACATTCGGTAAGCCCGTAACCAACGGCATAAGGGAAGCGGCTTTCGATCAGAAACCGTTCAACGGTTTTATTCAATTTAGCGCCTCCGACCCCAAAAAAGCGCAATTCGCCCCCGAAGGTCTGCATCAGTTTTTTACCGGCGATTTTATGCAATAATTTGCGGACCGCGGGAATTTTATAAAGAAGGCTTATTGCTTTTTTCTCGGTAAACGCGGGCAATATCTTTGAACGGAAAATTTTTTCGATGATCATCGGAACCGTAAGAATAGTAGTTGGTTTCACCGCAAGCAGCGCGGGAAGAAGCAATGCCGGCGTAGGCGGTTTTCCAAGGTAATAAACACATGCTCCGCGATACATCGGGAGGATAAGCCCCAGTGTGTTTTCGTAAGTATGGGATAATGGCAGGATTGAGAGAAACCGGTCGGTTTCGAGTATATTCTGAATTTCAAAACCTTTGATAGCATTGAAGCAGATGTTCTTATGACTTAGCATCACCCCTTTTGGCGTACCGGTGGTTCCTGATGTATAGATGATGGCGGCAAGATCATCTTCTTCAACATTATAATGATTTATCGGTAAAGCCTCGGGATTGTAAACTGCATCGCTGATGACTGACCTAATCACTGAAAAATTATCAATTCTGATAACAGACTGAAGGTTTGTAGTTGATACCTCCGTCAATTTGGACGCCATTGCTTCGGAGGCGAAAATTACTTTTGTTTCGGAATGTTCCAGGAGGGAAGAAATCTCTGTGGCAAGAAATTCAGGAAGTAGCGGTACAACAACCGCGCCCATAAAAGTAACCGCAAAATAAGAAATAGCCCAATTTGGTTGATTCGTTGCTAGGATGGCAACCTTGTCGCCAGGCAATACGCCCAGGTTTTCCAGGAAAGCAATGACTGCTTTTATACGCTTATCGGTTTCAGAATAGGTTATCGGTTTTTGTCCAACAAAAGCCAGTGCATTTCTTTCGCTAAACCTGGTGAGTGTCGCTGAAAAGAAAGCCGGAAAGGTTAACCTGGTGGGTTCTTGCATATTTTGCCTTTTACAATACAACCCCCGTAAAGCGCTTCCGGGGGCAACTCTGTGGAAATAGGTTTACAAAAGTAAGCATTAATTAAATACCTCTGACGGCGCACAGTTGCCCTGAATTTATCGCTCTGAAGACAATATCCTTTTCAACGAAAGTTTGCAACATCCTATACTCAAATTCGACCAATTATTCGCCATTTGAAAAATAAAAAACCCTGTAAATCTATGATTTACAGGGTTTGATAATAATTTCCCGTAGCCTGTAGGGGAATCGAACCCCTGTTACCAGGATGAAAACCTGGCGTCCTAACCCCTAGACGAACCGGCCAGTACTTGTTTTGGAAGCGCAAAATTACAAAATTTCTTTTTACGTGCAAGAAAAAAATAGATTGGCGTAATGTCTCTGCAAATTCAATTGCATTTGTTCCTGTTTTTCCAATATAATGTGTAATTTTGCGGCTTGTTAGGAAATTCACAGCACAAGAATTAAGTACATAAAAATCAATGTATTATGAGTAAAGTAAAAAAATATTTATCGTGTGACGGAAACCAGGCTGCCTCTCATATCGCCTACATGTTTAGTGAAGTTGCGGCTATCTATCCAATCACTCCATCGTCGAACATGGCAGAAAATGTTGATGAATGGGCGGCACACGGTCGTAAGAACCTTTTTGGCGAAGAGGTAAAAGTAGTCGAAATGCAGTCGGAAGCAGGCGCTGCGGGCGCGCTTCACGGTTCGCTTCAGGCAGGCGCCCTTACTACAACTTTTACGGCTTCACAAGGCTTGTTACTGATGATCCCGAACATGTATAAACTTGCCGGCGAATTACTGCCCGCAGTATTCCATGTTAGCGCCAGGTCGGTTGCGGCGCACGCGCTTTCAATATTTGGAGACCATAGCGATGTTTATGCAACCCGCCAAACCGGTTTTGCAATGCTGGCTACAGGTTCGGTGCAGGAAGTGATGGACCTTGCAGGAATAGCTCATTTATCGGCAATTAAACTGAGGGTTCCTTTCCTCCATTTCTTTGATGGTTTCCGAACCTCGCATGAGATTCAAAAAATTGAAATGCTTGAAGATGAGGATATGCTCAAATTACTTGATCATAAAGCGCTCCAGGAGTTTCGCGATCGCGCGCTTAATCCCGAACATCCCGTTACCCGCGGCACTGCGCAAAATCCCGACATTTTCTTCCAGGCTAAGGAGGCTGTCAACCGTTTTTATGAGCCAATCCCCGATGTTGTCGACTCCTACATGCAGGAGATTACAAAAATGACCGGTCGGGTTTACCATCCTTTTACCTATTACGGCGATCCACTGGCTGAAAATATTGTGATTGCAATGGGTTCAATAACTGATACTATCAAGGAAGTCATTGATTATTTAATGGCTCAGGGCGAAAAGGTTGGATTGATATCTGTTCATCTTTACAGACCATTCTCGGATAAATATTTTTTCAACATATTTCCTGAAAGCGTCAAACGAATTTGTGTACTCGACCGTACAAAGGAACCAGGCGCAAATGGCGATCCTCTCTATCTTGATATCCGCGATTTATTCTATGATAAGGAAACCAGACCGACTATCATAGCCGGACGGTATGGTCTCAGTTCAAAAGATACAACGCCCGCACAGATTCTTACGGTTTACAATAATCTGAAAGCCAAAGAACCTAAGAACCATTTTACTGTCGGAATCATTGATGATGTTACTTTTCATTCGCTGCCCCTGATACCGGAAATTGATATCTCGCCTAAAGGCTCATATTCCGCCAAATTCTATGGAATCGGTTCCGATGGAACAGTTGGCGCCAACAAAAATTCAATCAAAATTATAGGCGATAATACCGACAAGTATGCACAGGCATATTTTGCTTATGATTCAAAGAAATCAGGCGGCGTTACCGTTTCTCACCTTCGGTTTGGAGACGCTCCGATACGTTCTCCGTATCTTGTAATCACACCCGATTTTGTTGCTTGTCACGTGCCTGCATATCTCGAAAAATATGACATGCTGAAAGGACTGAAAGATGGAGGCACTTTCCTGCTTAATTCAATCTGGACCGCTGAAGAGACAAAGAACCGGCTGCCCGATCACATGAAGAAATACCTTGCCGATCACAAGATCAGGTTCTATATCATTGATGCAACCAAGATCGCCGAAGAGATCGGACTTGGAAACCGTACAAACTCCATTATGCAGTCGGCGTTTTTCAAAGTATCGGAGGTAATTCCTTTTGAAAAAACTGTTACCGATATGAAGAAAGCCATATACAAAACTTATGGTCGCAAGGGCGAAGAAATTGTAACTATGAATTATGCCGCCATTGACCGGGGCGGTGAACTTACCGAAATCGAAATTCCTGCTGAATGGTCGCAAATTAAAATTGAAGCGCCCGCTGATTCTGCAAAAGATATATTTGTCCGCACGATTTTTGATCCGGTAAGCGCTATGAATGGCGATGATATTCCTGTGAGCGCATTTGTTGGCAGGGAAGATGGCACTTTCCCCTGTGGCACAACTCAACTTGAAAAACGCGGAATCGCCGTGAACGTTCCTGAATGGATTGCCGAAAACTGCATTCAATGTAATCAGTGCGCTTATGTTTGTCCTCATGCTGCAATAAGACCTTTCCTTCTGAATGACGCCGAAAAGAGTCAATCGCCAGATGGTATGGAAACACTCAAGGCTATAGGCAAAGAACTGACTGGCATGGAATTCAAAATTCAGGTAAGTGTGCTTGATTGTACCGGTTGCGGCAACTGTGTGGATGTTTGTCCCGCCAAAACCAAGGCGCTTGAGTTGCGAACATTGGGAAGTCAAATGAATGAAATCCAAAACTGGGATTACCTCATTGAGAAGGTAACTTACAAAACTGATATTATTGATCGTTTCAAAACATTTAAAAACAGTCAGTTTGCTCAGCCGCTTTTTGAATTTTCTGGCGCCTGCGCCGGTTGTGGCGAAACTCCATATATTAAATTGCTGACTCAGCTTTACGGTGAACGAATGATCATTTCAAACGCTACCGGATGTTCGTCAATATACGGAGGCACAGCTCCATTCACACCTTATCGTCCAAACGTAAATGGACAAGGACCTGCCTGGGCAAATTCATTGTTTGAAGATAATGCCGAGTATGGTTACGGAATGGCGGTTGGTATTGGGCAACTGCGTAAACGTATGGCAGACCGGATGCGCGCCGCAATCAAGCAAAACATGATGAGCGCGGCTACTCTCGACGCTATGAAATCATGGATAGACGGAATGTACAATGCGGAAGCTTCGAAACAGGCAACTCTGACCTTAATTCCTTTATTAGAAAAAGAATCATCTGAAACCGCCCATGAACTTCTAAGTCTTCGTCAATATATGATCAAAAAATCAATCTGGATCATTGGCGGCGATGGTTGGGCTTATGATATTGGTTACGGAGGACTTGACCATGTGATTGCCTCCGGTGAAGATGTCAACATTCTTGTGCTTGATACCGAAGTTTATTCAAATACCGGCGGACAATCTTCAAAATCAACTCCTGTTGGCGCCGTTGCAAAATTTGCCGCATCAGGAAAGAAAGTCAAGAAAAAGGATTTAGGCGCTATGGCAATGACTTATGGGTACGTTCACGTTTCTCAGGTATCTATGGGAGCCAACAACAGTCAATTATTCAGGGCTGTTAAAGAAGCGGAGTCATATCCCGGACCTTCTCTCATTATCGCTTACGCTCCCTGTATTAATCATGGGTTAAAACTCGGCATGGGCAAGGTTGAAGAAGAGATGGATCGCGCAGTTACTTCCGGCTATTGGCAACTTTACAGGTATAATCCGATGAATGGCAAAGAAGGTAAAAACCCATTTACCCTCGATTCCAAGCTGCCCGACTGGGCTACTTTCCAGGATTTTCTGAATGGAGAGGTGCGTTATACGTCGCTTACAAAGATGTTTCCGGAGGAGGCAGAGGAATTATTCAAGGCTGCCGAAGTCAATGCAAAGTGGCGCTATGAACACTACAAACGTTTATCAGAAATGAAATACGAAAAGTAATAATCAGAAAAATTTATATTTGCGGTAGGATAAAATTTTAAAACTAACAGACATGGCTGATTTATCAACACGTTATATGGGGCTTCAGTTAAAGAACCCTATCATTGTAGGCGCGAGCAATCTCGTGAAAGATGTGGACAATTGCAAAAGGATGGAGGCTGCCGGCGCTGCGGCTATTGTGTATAAAACACTTTTTGAGGAGCAGGTTGAACTTGAGCGTCTCCAAATGTCGGAAGAGTTGAACCAGTATAATGAACGCCACGCTGAAATGATCAGTCTCTTCCCTGATCTTGAACATGCCGGACCACGCGAACATTTATCCCACTTAAAGAAAGTTGTAAATGCAGTTAACATTCCTGTTATTGCCAGCCTTAACTGTACATTCGACGAAACATGGGTTGAATATGCCAAACAACTGGAAAATACCGGAATCAATGCGCTCGAATTGAATTTTTACGCCGTTCCCGGAGATTTTAAACGCGAGGGAAAAGCCATAATAAACGAGCAACTCGATGTGGTAAGCGAAGTAAAGAAAAGCGTTAAAATTCCGGTTAGCGTGAAACTTAGCCCGTTCTACACCAATACCCTTATGGTAATACAAAATATGTACTATGCCGGCGTTGACGGGTTTGTTCTTTTCAACCGCCTGTTTCAGCCTGATATTGACCTTGAAAAAGAGGAACATCATTTTCCATATAACTTAAGCCATGAAGAGGACAACAGATTGCCTTTACGCTTTATCGGGCTATTATTTGGCGAAATCAGAGGCTCTTTGTGCGCCAATACCGGCATATATAGTGGAACAGATGTTGCAAAAATGATTCTTGCCGGCGCTGATACAGTTCAGGTGGTGAGCGTCATTTATAAGCATGGCATTGACCAGATCAGTAAAATCATTGAGGAGCTTAACCAGTGGATGGACGGCAAAAAGTATAGTACTATCGAATCGTTTAAAGGAAAACTGGCGCGTAAAAATCAAAAAGATCCATTTGCGTATAAAAGAGCGCAGTATATTGATATCCTTATGAAGAGTGAAGAAATCTTTATAAAATATCCGATGAGGTAATAGCGCGAACTTTAGTATAATTAATTGATATTTATATCCATAAGTAATCGGGTCTGAATGCCATTCATCTCCCGAATCTCTTTAAAGTACTGGTAGTACCGATAGTCTGGTCCCAATGCCTCCCTGATTTTTGCCGACGGATCGTTTCCGGTTATTTGGTCAATCAACTCCTGAAACCACTCCTTTTGTTCCGGCAAAGAGATGGTTCTGTAATCTTTCACTTTCGCCAGTTTTGCTGCAATTTCAACAGCTTTGGTTAATCCGCCAAATTCATCAATCAGTCCGAGTTTTTCTGCATCAACGCCGCTCCAGATGCGCCCCTGTCCTATGTTATCCACCTTTTCTCTTGAAAGTTTCCTGCCATCTGCAACTTTACCCGTGAAAACATCGTAAATATGGTCAACTTCACGCTGGATCAATAGGGTTTGATAAGGAGAAAGCGGTTTCATAACCTGAATGTAATCGCCGTTTTTATTGGTCATTGCCCAATCAAATGTAATTCCAAGCTTGTTTGAAAATAGACCTTCCATGTTGGGGATAACGCCAAAAACGCCAATCGAACCCGTAATTGTTGATGGATCTGCAATAATTTTTGTGGCGGCGCAGGCAATGTAATAACCTCCGCTGGCGGCTACGTCGCCCAGCGAAGCAACAACCGGTTTCGCTTTACGGGCAAGGTCAATTTCACGCCATATCACATCGCTTGCCAATGCGCTGCCTCCGCCTGAGTTGATACGAAATACAATCGCTTTGATTTTATCGTCTTCCCGCGCCTTTCTTATTGCTTTTGATATTCTTTCCGAACCAATTGATTCATCATCTCCTTCACCGCCGCCAATTGAGCCGCTGGCATAAATAATCGCAATTTTAGCGTTCCCGGAAACAGATTTCTTAGTGTCCGCTACATCAGTGTAACTTTCCAGCGATACATATTCAATTTTATCCTTTGATTCCAGTTTCAGTTTCTTTTTGAACTCAGCAATCAATTCATCTTTATAAATCAGTTGATCCACAAATTTTAACCGAAGGGCGTCTTCCGGCGTCTGTAGCAATAAACTGTCGGCAATTCGGTTCAAATCCTGTCGGGAAATCTTTCGCGATTCCGAAATGGCAATCAACATGTCATCCCAAACATCGTTGATTAATTTTGTTATCTGTTCCCGGTTTTCAGCGCTCATTTTATCGAGAAACAAAGGCTCTGTGGCAGCTTTAAACTTTCCGTGACGAATTACCTGCATTTTAATATCGAGTTTTGCAAGTAAGCCCTTCAGGAAAGCCCCTTCGTAAGTAAGACCTTTGAACTCTATAATTCCCTGAGGGTTCAGAAAGATTTTATCGGCAACGCTGGCGAGGAAATATGATTTTTGCGAGTAAACTTCACTGTATGCCCAGATAAATTTGCCGGAGGATTTGAAATCAATAAGTCCGTCGCGGATTTCATTTACCGTTGAAATCCCAGCCGGAATTTCGCTTAAATCGAGGTAAATTCCATCAATTTTATCATCAAGCTTTGCTTTTTTCAGATTGGCTAAAATATCATTAAGTCCAATTAATTTATCCGGTCCGGCATAACCCATCACAAACTTCGTTTTTGAACTCCGGTCAACAATTGATTTATTGAGTTTTACATGCAATAAGGTATTTTTAGAGATAATTACTTCCTCACTGGATGCGGCAGCCACAAAGGCGGCAACAATTCCAAAAGTTATTAGAACTACAATAACAATCATTAGAAATGTTCCCAGCATACTGGCAAACATGAATTTGAAAAACTGTTTCATAATTTGAATTTTTGATTGGTAACAAATTTAGAAAATAATCGGTTTAGTAATCAGTTTTGCTGGTTTAAAGTTTTACATTTGAACAATAATTTGATTTTGAGTATCAAATTTTTGTTCTCAATTCCAATGAAAATGAAAAAATACCGATTCTTTACAAGATATAATTTTGAAAAGTTCCAATAAAAAATCGAAAGCCGAAATCCTACGCCAAAAGGCAGAGGAGGCGCTGAAAAAGTACCCCATCAACCTGTCTGAAACCGATACCCTGAAACTCCTTCACGAACTTGAGGTGCATCAGATAGAGTTGAATTTGCAAAACGAAGAACTGCTGCTGGCAAAAAAGCAGGCGGATACTGCCGCCGAAAAATTTATTGAATTATTCGATTATTCTCCGACTGGATATTTCATACTTTCCAAAGAAGGAAAGATTACTGATCTAAACCTCACGGCAGCGCAAATGATTTGTAAAGATCGTTCACGATTAAAAAACAAATCATTTTGTGATTTTGTAACTCACGATACAAAACCTGTTTTCAATCTCTTTCTTAGAAAAGTTTTTACCGGCAAAGTAAAAGAATCTTGTGATGTAAAACTGTCAGACAATAAAAACTCACCAATATTTGTCCACATTGTTGGTGTCGTCAGGGGAAATTGGGAACAATGCTTTGTTACAATTGTTGATATCACCGAGCGATTACGAAATGAAGAGAAAATCCGTTATCAGTCGGGGTTGCTTGAAAATGTTTCGGATGCTGTTATAGCGACTGATATCAAGTACAATATACAATTCTGGAATAAGACGGCAGAAAAGCAATATGGATGGAAAGCCTCTGAGGTTATCGGGAAGCCATTTGGGATGTTTATCAAAAATATTTATCATGGAGATTCTCTTGAGGCGATTCTTCAAAAGATTTCCCAGGATGGCTACTGGAAAGGCGAAGTGACCCAGAACCATCGTGATGGCTCTCTCATTCCCATTATTTCAACAGTTTCCAGAATAACAGATGAAGCAAACCAAATCACCGATTTTATCTCCGTCAATCGGGATATCACCGAATATAAACAGGCAGTGGAAGGGCTTCAAAAAAGCGAAGATAGTTTACGAAAGGTTAATGCCGAAAAAGACAAATTCTTTTCCATTATTGCCCACGATTTGCACAGCCCGTTCCAGACATTTTTTAGTTATTCACCAAAGATGGCTGAGGAATTGCCAACCTTTACGTTGGAGAAGAGTCGTAAGATTATTGTGTATATGAGAAACGCGGCAAACAAACTTTTCAATTTTGTGGATAACTTGCTGGAATGGGCGTTGATGCAACGTGGATTAATGGGTTTCAAACCTGAAACATTTATTATATCGGATAATATTGGAAATAATCTTGAATTGATTTTCGAAGCAGCCGATAATAAAAAGATAACGATTAGCTATGATATCCCAGAGAATCTGAAAGTAATCGCTGACTTACACATGTTCGAAGGTCTGATGCGTAATTTGATTTTCAATGCTGTAAAGTTTACTCCGAAAAATGGAAAAATCAAAGTTGCAGCAAAACCACAGCCCAATAATGCAGTTGAAATTTCAATTTCGGATACAGGTATCGGAATGAATAAAAAAATCACGGACAATCTTTTTCAATTGAGCGAGCAAATTAACCGCAAAGGTACCGAAGGCGAACCGAGCACAGGGCTGGGACTTATCATTTGTAAGGATTTTATTGAAAAACATGGCGGAAAGATTTGGGTTGAGAGCGAAGAGGGCAAGGGAAGTACCTTCAGTTTTATGCTACCAGGGAGTAAGGAGCTGGGAGAAAGGAAATTGTGACCGCTCCTAATTTATAGCGCTGTTGCCCCACATCAGTTCTTCTGAAACTGTTTATTTTGTAACATTCTTCAACAAGCGTCTATTCAAAAACTTTTTGTTCTGAAATAAAAATCGGATTTGAATCGTTGGTTTTTATTAAATTGCAGTGAAATTTAAACTACCATCAAACTACCGGAAACCCATTCAACAATAGTCACAGTATGATTTTCTTTAACAAATACCGAAATGAGAATATCGCCGGAAAGACAATTTTTATGAAATATGTGAAATTAAGATCTTCTATTTACAGCCGTGTAGTTTTTATCATTCTGGTTTCCTCCGTTTTTCTGTTTGTCTCATTCAGTATTATCTTTCGCTCGGTAAATGAGGAATATCTAAATACCGTGATTAGTCAGAATGGCAATAACATTGGTTCTATCGTGGGCGGATCGTTATATCATTCAATGCTCGAGAATGATAAAAGCACCCTTCAGAACACCCTCGATATAATCAATACAATGCCCGGTATTGATGAAGTAAACATGTATGATATCAAGGATGACCTTGTATATTCATCAATTCCTTCCGATACAAATAACAATCACAGCAACCCGAACTGCATCAGTTGTCACAACGATCTTAAAACAATGTTTCCGGGGAATGAAAAGCATTATAAGATCATTAATACCAACAGTGATTGCAAGATGAATCACAACGATAACACCGGAAGACATCTGCTGATAAAATTGCCCATTCTCAACGAAAAATCCTGTTACCAAAGTTCATGTCATGCCCATCCGGTGACTGATAAAATACTTGGCTCGCTGATTATCAAAATTCCTCTGGCAGAACTTGACGCCGCTGTTGCCAAATCTTCCACCGAATTTTTCCTTCTTGCCATATTCACCACGCTTTTCCTTGTTGGTTTCCTTATCCTGTTCACAAGGCGAAGAATTAAAAACCCCTTGAATGCACTGGTGAAAGCCAGCGTCGCCGTTGCCAACGGAGACACAAGCACCCGGCTTGAAATTAGTCCCAACCAGCTTGACGACATGAAGGTGGTTTCCCAGGCTTTTAACGACATGCTTGACAATCTTCAGGCAGCAACCAATGAGCTTGAAAACTGGTCGCAACAACTGGAATACAAGGTTCAGAAAAAATCGGAAGAATTAAGCTCTGCCCAGAATGAGTTGATCCATATTGAACGACTTGCCTCGCTTGGTAAATTATCATCTTCGGTGGCACATGAAATTAATAATCCCTTATCCGGCATTTTGATCTACACAAAACTTATTTACAAACAGTTGAGTAATGCCGACCAATATGTAAGCAAAAGGGATTCAATGCTGAAGCATTTAAAACTGATCGAAAATGAAGCAAAACGTTGCGGCGATATTGTAAAAGGGCTGCTTGAGTTTTCTAAAAAGGATCAGGAGGATTTTGAGCCGCGACATCTTCATGAAATTCTAAAGGATACTTATGAATTAATGACCCATCCAATTAAAATTGCAAATATTAACTTCTATACCGATTTTACCGCCGCCTCCGATCTGATTTATTGCAGCCCGAACCAGATAAAACAGGCATGTGTGGCTATGCTCGTCAATTCAACCGAAGCATCGCCGGAAAACGGAGAAATTATTATCAAAACCCTAAATGCTGATAGCGAAACAATCAGGTTTGAAATAATTGATAACGGTATTGGGATATCGGCTGAGGACACCCCACATATTTTCGAACCTTTCTTTTCAACAAAGCAAAAGGCTAGCGGGATTGGTTTAGGGCTGCCTATTGTGCATGGCATCATTCAAAGCCATAAAGGTAAGATACAGGTAATATCTGAACCGGGACATGGTACAACCTTTGCAATTACTTTACCTTTGATCAAAAATTAAAGAGAAACCGGAATGGCTAAAAAAATAACAATTCTTATTGTTGATGATGAAGAATCGGTAAGGGATTCCTTAAACAACTGGTTCCTCGAAGACGGCTACCAGGTAGAATGTGCCGAAAATGCGAAAAAAGCCTTGCAACTTATCGAATCTACTCATTACGATATCATTCTTGCCGATATTAAAATGCCGGGAATGGATGGATTGGAGATGCTCAGACGCATAAAAGCCTTAAAAAAAGAGGCTATTGTAATTGTCATGACGGCGTTTGCAACGGTTGATACGGCAGTTATGGCGCTGAAAGACGGCGCTTATGATTATGTTACAAAGCCATTTGATCCCGACGACCTGTCGCACCTGATCAGGAATGCAACAAAGCAAATCACGCTTTCACAGGAAAACGAAATACTGAAAATCAAAGTCGGTTCGCTCGAAAACATCGAAGACCTGATCGGTAACAGCGAAGCAATGAGAAAGGTGTTGAAGCAGGTAGAGAGTGTTGCGCAATCGAACTCTTCAGTTATCATCACCGGTGAAAGCGGAACCGGGAAAGAGTTGATTGCGCGTGCAATTCATTCCAATTCTTCGCGTAAATATTATCCGCTGGTAAGCGTTCATTGCGGCGCGCTCAGCGAAAGCCTGCTTGAAAGCGAATTATTCGGACACGAAAAGGGCGCGTTTACCGGGGCAATCTACAACCGGAAAGGGAGGTTTGAAATGGCCGACAGCGGCACAATCTTTCTCGATGAAATTGCCACCATTTCTTCAAAAATGCAGATTGAATTGTTGCGTGTTCTCGAAACAAAGAGTTTCGTCAGAGTTGGCGGCAATAAAGAGATATCTTCCGATTTCAGAGTGATTTGCGCAACTAACCGCGATCTGAAAAGTATGGTTGAACAAGGAATTTTCAGAGAGGATTTGTATTACCGGCTTAATGTTGTGAATATTACCGTGCCGCCGCTCCGCGATCGAATTGAGGATATTTCATTGCTGGTGGATTATTTTATAAAAAAATACTGCACTACCATGAATAAACAGATGATTACTATTGACGAAGCGGCATTACGGCGAATGGAGGCACACCCTTTTCCAGGGAATATACGCGAACTTGAAAACATGATAGAACGCGCCATCGTAATCGGCAACGGCAAGAAAATCACGCTGAAAGATCTTCCTTTTGGAAAGGATATGATTGATAATTCCATTGAAAGCCTCGACGATTTCGAAAAGACCTTTATCCGGCAGATTCTGAACAAATATAGTTGGAATATTTCCCGCACCGCAAAAGCTTTGAAAGTTGACCGGGTAACCCTTTATAACAAGATCAGAAAGTACGATCTGAAACCTGATGAATAAAACAACTGTGTTTGTCATTGCCACTAAACCCTTAGGGTTAAGCTGCATTTTATCCTGACGTTTTCTGAATGACTTCTCAAAATATTACAATAATCTCTTTCGGGTACTTCGAGAAACACTTTCTTGAAAAGATCGGCGAAGCCGTTAAGCAGGAATTTAACTATCCCGTAAATATTAAGGAATCTCACATTGACCTGAGCGAATTTTTTGACCCTGCCCGAAGGCAGTACAATGGGAACAAACTATTAAAAACGGTTGATGATATTTCTATTCCAGGCTCTCTGAAAACAATCGGATTATTCAGTGTTGATCTTTTTATTCCAATCCTAACCTATATTTTCGGGCAGGCATATTTAAACGGTCGTTCAGGAATAGCTTCGCGTTACCGGCTGAGCAATGAAAGTTATGGTATGCCGGCTGATGAGGATCTTATGCTGACGCGCTTAATAAAAGAGGTTGTCCACGAACTCGGCCATACCTTCGGATTGATTCACTGTCATGTTCCTGATTGTGTAATGCGATCAAGCGCTTATGTGGAGGATATTGACCAGAAAGGACATTCACTATGCATCAGGTGCCGCAGTGAATTTGGTGCGGTACAATAGCAGGATATTGGCTCTCAACCCGGAATTGACTTGCAACCACAGCATCCCGATAAACTAAAAAATATTGGACGTTCTGAGTCAGTAGCGGAATAGATCGCTTGCGATTACTCAGGACTATAGACAATCTTTGCCGTTTCTGTTCCGGTTTCTGAAATCAACCGGATAAAATAAATCCCGGCAGGATTTCCGGCGAGAGAGAACTGGCGCTTCTTTTCATCATTCAATGCGAATGAAAACACCTTGTCGCCGCGCATGCCGATGATTTCAATGGTTGCTTTTGAGCTTTTACAATCTCCGTTTAATTCAATGAAAAAGCGTCCGCTGGTTGGGTTGGGGTAAACTTTTAACAAAGACTGCCCTGAATTTATTATGTACTCCTCGTTCCAATTCACGGCGCTCATCATCGCGGGGGCTGCCTGGAACCCACAATATTGTCCGTTGGCAGTGATATATCCAAGCAGATACCCGCCCGAATCAACTTTTGTTCCCGTGAGGTAAATGATATTCTGACCGGCAATAAATGTGGCGCTGCCACCGGCGCTTACAATGAAGGGGGCGCCCGTTCCTGACACGGTTATTGTTTGTGTTGCATTATAGCACTTGACCTGCCCATTTTGTACCGTTTGGTTGGACACAGAATTGGTTGCCGGAATCGTGGGGATATACCCGCCTGTGCCAATCACGCCTGCCGGGGGAGGGATTGTCAGGATGGCGCCTGCGAGATATTCATCAGCCCCAACGTCCGTGGGGTTTGTCCTGGTCCCGCCATCATAATCGTAAACCAGCCCCGATACCGGATATGCCGTGTTGATACAGGGGCTTGTTGCAGTCAGATGATAATTGATGTCAAGCAATGGATTCCCTTGCCAACTGTTCATGTCATACCCGGTGGTGTCCCTCCAGTCGCCCAGGCTCAAATTCTGCCACCAGGTACTCTTTATGAAATATATGCCTGAAGGACGGTAAAACCGGTTATGGTTGATGTTGCAATTGCCCAGCATATTGGTGCCGGGGATATTATCATAATAACGGATATACTCCACGGGCGTGGTTATTGAATCGTCCTGGACAATGACATTGTTTTGCACAAACACATCCCGGCAGGGCACGGCGTACATGTCGTTCAGGCTGTTTAACCACATATATCCCGTGTTGTAAAAAATTGACCCATGCATGCCCCAGCCACAATTGATAACCGTGTTGTTATACACAGCCGGCGTATATGCGCCATACATTCCCAAACCTTCGCCAGACGAATTGATGATGATGTTGTTCCTTACAATCCCGTTCAGGTTCTCGTAGAACAGCGGGTTTGCGATAGTATCAAACCACTCCTCATCGGTATAAAACCCAAGGAGGATTCCCATGTTGCCGGTTCCAATGACCAGGTTGCCTTCAATTAATGTATTGATCGAACCGCCTTTTGAATATATCCCCGTAGTTGATAGATTATGCAGATAGCAGTTTTTCACCACGAGATTATCGGCATTCACAACATCAATTCCTTCAGCATTCGGACCATTGTTGATGGGTAGATTTGCCGGGCCAATTCCCGAATTGTAGATTTCACAATTTTCAATCACAATGTTATCGCTGGCGGGAACAATTTTGATACAGTCCCGCCCGGTATCGTGGATTTTACAATTCCTGATGGTGATGTTGCTCGATCCATGCCGCATAGGGATCGGGTTGCCCCAGTTCCAATCGCTTTCTGTTTTGATACCGTAATAATATCCCCCGACAATTTCCAGCCGTTCGAGCGTACCGCCAACCATATCCACATTATGATAGTAAATGCATGAAGCGATATCCTCGTCCAGTACGGAAGCTGTGATCACCGCCCATTCGCCAGGGTAAGATTTAAGGGTAATGTCGTTCATGTCAATCCTGATCTCGTCGCTGACATAATTTCCCCCGCGCACGATAACGGAATCGCCGGGCTGGAGCGCCCAATTATAAAGGGCATACTGAATAGTGGCGTAGGGATTGGCAAGGCTGCCATTCCCGGTGGAGTTGCTCCCGGTGGTGGACACATACCAGGAGTTTTGTGCGAAAGACTGAATTTCCAAACAAAAGATAACAATCATCAAAAGAAAATGTGTTTTCATGCGCTGTTTTTTGGGGTTGGGTTGTTCGATCAAGTAACAATTGCAAAGTAAATCATTAAACACATATTTTAATTCCCGGATGCAGTAGAAGGAACCATGCATTTTTCCGGTTAAAACAGGAAATATTTCCTTTAAAATGTGGAAATATTGAAGGGAAGGCGGTCTGAGGTCGGAAAAAACTTTGAAATATTTATGAGCGTATTCATATATTATGATTCGGAGACAGCTTCAAAATGAAATAGAAGGTTATCTTTTCAAAGGAAACGGTTCAGCTAAACCTAAGCACAGGATTGGCAATCATTGGCTGTTGATCATTTATGAATCCCAACGTTTCCAGAATATAGGGATTACGATTAAACTTATCGCTGAAAACCTAACCTGGACACACCAGAACCAAACAGGCTTTTAAAAGTTGGTCAAAAATATTTCTCTCTGTAACGCTTATCAATAAAGAGATGCAGAAGGTTGTCAAAAATATTGTGCCAAAAAAAACATCAAAATAAAAGATAAGGTATTAAAGCGGAGTAATACAGGAGTTTTAAAATCCGCCCATATTTCAACCAATTATTTCTACTTTTGTGTCTGTTGATCAATCATCGCCGGCATATACAAAACTTCCGAATTTGATAAATCATATTATGGTGCAACAACATTGATTGGTTGATGTTTTTGCGGAAAAGAAAAACACCCATCTAATAACCTCAAAAACAGTTATCATGCGTGGATTCACATTTTCATGGAAACGATTCCTCGGAATCACTCAGGTCAAGCAAGAAATTGCCAGGGAAACAGGCATCCCGACCACCCGAAGCGGCTTGGAGAAAAAAATCGGAAGCGCTATTCTCAAAGCGCTATTTGGAAAGAAATAAATTATACACCTATGAAATGCACCAGTTGCCAGGGTGAATGGACGCCCCCGAAAAACATATCTTTGAGTAAATGCCCGTTTTGCCAGGTCGATATATTGCAAATGCTGAACGAGCAAGCGCAACTGCTCAGCACAGAAGTTGTCCTGAGCAATATGTTGCAGGTGTATGGCACCGGACTCCTGCAAAACCAGCAGCGCCTCTCTGCCATGATATCCGACCTGTTTTCGCACGATCCAAAAACAAAACGCCTTCTGCTGTTATCGGTACAAGAAAAGGTGCCACAACAATTGATTGCCATCGGGAATTCCGATAGCTCCATCCGCACCACGCAAACAAAAGCTATTCAACAGCTTTAGCCAAATTTTGATTTTTATACCCACTTTTCGGAGTGGACTCAAGAATTTGAGACCTGGAATTTGGGACTTGGAATTTGCGATCAGAATGTCATACTGTAACCCGTTTGCTTTATATTTAGTACATTTACAGCGCTATTTGAAACAATTTTATTCACTAACAAATTAATTAAAACCAGCGTTTATGAGGAAATCTGCTTTTTTGCTTTTTATGCCGGTAATTCTCGCGGCAATCATCTTATTTGGATTTAGTGTCCGCTCCATGGCATATCCTTCCGGAGCTCCTGCCGGTTATACCGGCTCGCCGGGCGATGGTCATCATTGTGTAAGTTGTCACAATGGATCTGCAGCCACGGTGAGCGGCTGGATAACGTCTAATATTCCTACGCAGGGTTATACTCCGGGAGTTGTTTATACCATTACCGTCACTGTAAGCGGTACCGGCAAAAAAGGATTTGAGGTGTCGCCACAGGATCCATCAGGCGTTCAGCTTGGCACGCTGGCGGCAGGAACCGGAAACCATCTCGTGACGGGAGGAACCAAGTATGTAACCCAGAACTCGGCGGGAAGCACCTCTTCAACTGTTACCTGGTCTTTTACCTGGACTGCTCCTTCAACCGGAACAGGCGTTGTAACCTTTTATGGCGCATTTACAGTTGCAAAAGCAAACACAAAACTAAGTACGCTGATCGTAAGTGAAAATACCGCGCTTCCTCTCTCCGCTACCGCTTCTGCCACTCCTTCGCAGGTTTGCGCCGGACAAACTGTTCAGCTTAATGTGGCTGCCGTTGGAGGAAGTGGAAGCTATACTTATCAGTGGACTTCGATACCGCCAGGATTTACATCGTCAATACAGAATCCCACAGTAATTCCGACGGTTTCAACACAATATATTGCGCAGGTTTCCGATGGCGCCGGTTCGGTTGACGCCCCTGCGAATGTTACAGTTACCCAGCCGGCTACAGCTTTTGCCGGGGATGATACAACCTGCGCATATATAACAACCTCGGTTCCGCTGGGCGGAATAGCCGCTAATTATTCTTCAGTTGCATGGGCGACAAACGGAACCGGAACATTTACCGCGCCAGCTTCTTTAACCGGCGAATACCTTCCAGGTACTGCCGACAAAGATGGCGGAATTGTGGAACTTAGTCTTACCGCGTTTCCGCAAAGCCCATGTTCCGCGAATGTTGTTGATTTGCGTATCGTACATTTTGACGCGCCAACCGGCAAGTCAGAAGTAGTTGGAAGTTCAATGGTTTTCAGTATTTCCCCTAATCCTTCCGACGGAAGATTTGCTTTACATGTAAATTATTCTGTTGATGAGCCTTTCAACTTAACCATTTCGGATGTCAGCGGCGTTAAAGTGTTGGCAAAATCATGGAATAGTACAATGAACTTGCAGGAGGAACTCAACCTTACTGATTACCCAAAAGGAATCTACTTTGTTCAAATCAGCAATGACCATTTTTCTGCTGTCCGCAAGGTAATTATCAAATAAAACCAATAAATATGGCAAAACATATCGTAAACACCGCCTGGAAAGGAAATATGCTTTTTGATGCAAACGTTAGCGGGCATAGCGTGATGATGGATGCGCTTCCTGTAGTTGGCGGCGAAAACAAGGGCTCACGTCCCAAGGAGCTGATGCTTGCGGCGCTTGCAGGGTGTACCGGCATGGATGTGGTTTCCATGCTGAAAAAAATGCGGGTAGAATTTTCCGGTCTGAATATCCGTGTGGAAGCAGATGTTACCGAAGATCATCCGAAACACTATGAAAAGATGCACATAGTATATGAATTCACCGGCAACGATTTACATGTTGACCAGTTGAAAAAAGCGATTGATCTCTCCCAGGAACGCTACTGCGGAGTCTCATTCGTTTATAAAAAAGCGATGGAAATCACTTATGAAATCCTGATTAAAACGGGATAAAAAAGCGCATTTGGAATTTACAATAAATTGTCATTATTTCCCATCTTTGCAGTACACATATTTTCACCTATAATATTACAATGATAACCATCCTGATAATTATTGCCGTGCTTGTCCTTTTTTCCGGCTATATGTTCTTTATGTACCGGAAAGTAAAAAAAACGCCCACAGGACCCGATAGCGCCAAGATTAAAATTCTGACCGATAAAAACTTTGCACAACAGATAAGTAAAGGAATAGCCCTGGTTGATTTCTGGGCTTCCTGGTGCATGCCTTGCAAAATGATGGCGCCAATTCTTAATGAAATTGCGGAAGAGATTGGCGACCAGGCGGCAATTTGTAAAGTCAACATCGAAGAATATCAATCAATATCTCAGAAATACGCCGTAAGGAACATTCCAACCATCATCATTTTCAGGAATGGCAAGGAGGTGGACCGCATCGTGGGCGTAAAGCAAAAGGATTTTTTAATCAATAAAATTAACATGCTTAAATACAAATAATTATGAATTACTATTTCACAACTATTCTGAATTGCAGCTTTGCCGAGGCTGAATCAAAAGCTCTTGCCGCCTTGAAAGAGAAAGGTTTCGGGTTAATTTCAGAAATTGATATGCGCCAGAAACTAAATGAAAAGCTTGGCGTGGAGATGAAGGAATACAAAATACTTGGGATGTGCAATCCGGGTTTTGCCTATAAAGCCCTGCAAGCCGAAGAAAAAATAGGGACGATGCTTCCCTGCAACGTACTCGTAATTGATAAAGGTAATGGAACCACCGAAGTTTCGGCAGTGAATCCTATGGCTTCAATGATGGCTATAGAAAATCCGGCTTTGGGGGAGCTGGCAATTGAGGTGACGGGGATTCTGCAGGGGATCATTGTTAGTTTGGGGAAATAACGAGGGACGAGGGACGAGGGACGAGGGACGAGGGACGAAAGCTGAATCTGAAACCCGAAACTAATTTCCATGAATTTCACTGCCATAATTCTTGCCGGCGGACGAAGCCGGCGGATGGGCGCCAACAAAGCGCTAATGGCTTTTCGCGGGAAACCATTAATTCAATTTTCCATTGATCTGGCGTTGCAATTTACAAACCGGATTCTGATTGTTTCCAACAGCCATGAGCTTGATTCAATAGGATTTCCGGTTATCGGCGACAGGTTCCCGATCAAGGCGCCGCTGGTAGGTATTCATGCGGGATTGGAGGTAAGCGAAACCCCCTGGAACCTCGTCCTTACCTGCGACATGCCGAATGTATCAAAAGGTTTGATTGAATTATTGATTGCCGGGCTTCCACATGCCGACAAACTGCTTGTCCCCACTCACGATGGATTTGTTGAACCGCTTTGTGGTTTTTATCACCGGGATCTGCTTCAGCAGATCGCTGCAAATATTGAAAGTGGAAGGCTAAGTCCGCTGGATATGATAACAGACATATCCAACAGAGTGATGTCCGTGGGGGATTTAGCCGGTGAAACCCCGGCTTATGTTTTCAAGAATGTGAATTCTACTAATGATCTCGTGTGATTTCCAGGATCAGCAACCTCCGGAGGCTTTTTTCTTTTTCTTCACAGGAACCACGCCTGGTTTGGGAGCCCCGGCGTCTTTTGCGGCAGGAGCAATTGCGGTAACATTTCCACCGCCCAATGCGGCAGACGCCGCCTTACGGAAATCATACAGAGCAATTTCATCATTGGCGGCAAGATTACCTGGCTTTTCAGGGTTCATGATTTTTTCCATCCAGTAATTGAGTCCGCCTTGCAAAACATAGTTGTTCTGAAAACCCAGTTGCCGGGTCAGCAACCATGCTTCATTGGCTTCTGTTGAACCATTTGAATAGAGGATGTTCATTTTGGCGCCCTGATTTAGCGCTTCATAATTGGCTTCCGACAGGATATCCTGAAGCGGAATATTTATAGCTCCCGGCAAGCTGAACATATCAAATTCGCGGGGGTTACGAACATCTATCAGTTGGATGGATGGATCCTTCTGAATAATTTTATCAGCTACCTCGTCGGGACTGACAAACTGGGTTCCGGTGCGGATTTCTGACAGCAACTGTTCCGCGGTTAATTTATAAGGTCTGGTCGTATTTTGCGGTACGAGGGCGATGATGACCGCCAGTATCAAAAGGACTAATGTGAGGTAATGCAAAGGTTTCATAGTACTTGGTTTAAAGATTAATATTCCTCTCTTGGAAATGTCTTCTCCACCCATTCCGATACATAAAACATTCCGAGAGCCACTACAACAAGGATCAGCGCGAAGATTCCATCGCTAAGTCCGATCATGGTTGAAATTTTTGGCGATCCCATGGGAGTTGCCTTATACAGGGTTTCGAACAGCGGATAGCCGAAGGCATAAAAATAGACGCCGATAAACAATCCGAGAATGAAAATCATGGCGTCAATCTTCCCGATTGCCGCGCCGCAAAAACTTGTTCCCGGGCAAAAGCCGCCCATGATGAACCCTGCGCCCATGATGAGCCCTCCCACAACGGCGGAGGCAAGAAAGGTAGGGTTAACATACACCATGCCGAGATCAACCCATCCGAAAAGGCTGAAAAACAGTAATCCAAGCATGGCTGTAACGCCTCCTGTGAAAAAGACCTTCAAAACGACCATGTCGTATCCGTAAAAAAGTCCGGCAAGTTTACGGCTGGAAGAGAAACCGCATTGTTCGAGTACAAACCCGAATCCGATACCAATCACAAATGCGAGAAAAAAATTGGTATTGGAAGAAATTATATCATTGACTGCTAATGGTCCCATTTCAGTAAGTTTTAAAATTATATCCAGTTTTTACGGAAAAACCAGGCGAGCGCATAAGCTCCGCCAAAAATTGCCATCATGGTAATAATGCCCCCGAAGGATAAAACAGCCATCCCGCTCAGGGCAGATCCGCTTGTGCAACCCCTTCCAAGTTGGGAGCCAACGCCGAAAAATATTCCGCCAAGCAGTGCGAAAATCAACCTCCGGCGCGATGTAATTTTCGGACTATGCTCAACCTTGAATTTAAGTCGTCCGGCAAATGCCCCGGAGACAAAGCCGCCAACCAACACGCCAAGCATCTGGAAAACCAACCAGTTTTTCATGGGCGAGCCGGAATGCTCTTCTTTATATTCCTTGAAAAAACGGGCATTTTCGGCATACTTTGGCGCCACTGTTTGTGTGGTTGAGACTACTACGCTTTTAATAGCTCCGCTCGCGCCAAGACCCCGTCCGGCAATAAAATTGGCAGCGAGCAGTACCAAACCAAGCAATACCCCGCCAATGTATGGGTTCAGGTATTTTGTCCTGTTAGATAAAGTTGTTTTTTCCATTTTTTTATTCGTTTTTCTTTATTCTTTCTTCTTTCTTCTTTCTTCTTTCTTCTTTCAATGTTCCCCTCCTTCTTCCCTCCTTCTCAATAAAGATACCTACTCGCCTGCCCGGCATAAACAATTACAAACCTTAAAAAGATTCCTCCGGTTAAAATAAGCGATGAAGTAATGATAATGGGAATTTTATATCCGAGCAATTCAAGTATTTCGAGGATTGCCGGAACCAATAATCCGATTATTACCACGAAAATCCAGAATACCTCCGTGTAAGCTCCTCCGAGGAACATGTTTGCAGCGTCAATCTGAACCTGGGTACTTGCCTGAAAACCCATGAACATGTGAACGATCAGGAACATCTCAATTGCGATCAAGATCAGATCAATGCGGCTGAAGATGTTGCGTTCGAGGTGACTTTTCGCCATCAGCATAATAACTGCGGCGCCGGTTGAAAGACTGGAGGCGAAAAACAAGGGACCCAGGATGCTGGTATTCCAAAGCGGTCGCGCGTTAAAGGCTGAAAGCAGAATCCCGGTATAAACCCCGAGGATTACTGCGGAGATCAACATAATCCAGGCGATTATAAGGCGATGTTTTTTAAAAAAAGCCTCCCATTGATCGAGGAAAGGATATTTCCAATGCCAGCCGGGTTTCAACTCTTTTATCCATGTTGCACACCAAACGATGGACAAAGGAGTAATAACCATCAGAATCCAGGCGCCCCACGACATCGGCGATTCAATGCGAAATGTAAGATATAGTTGCCAGAAAAAAGCCTTGTGGTTGAGATCGAGAAACAACGCCCCCAATCCAATTACCAATAAAAATGGGGTGAGAAAGGGCGCCCATTTTATGGCGGCGGGATATTTTTTTTCCCTGCCCATAATAAAATAGAGCGACGCAAAAAACAAAATGCCGGCAGCCACGCCGCCAAGGAACAGATACAAAGGTATTTGCCAATGCCAGATATTCAGAACCGGATCAACCATGGGGTTGTTGCGACCGCTGATGATTAACTCTTCTCTCATGGCTTTCAGATTAAAAAGTAAAGGTTGGGATTTGTACCGGCTTCGGGGATAAGCCGTTTGTACTTCCTTTTTTTCAAAACCAGGGATATTTCACTCCTCTGATCGTCAGTATCGCCAAAATAGAGGCACTTGGTTGGACACACAGCAACGCATGCCGGAGGCAATCCCTCTTTGACGCGATGAACGCAAAAAGTACATTTGTCAACATATCCTTTGGGATGGGGATAACGGGCGTCATAAGGACATGATGAAATGCAGGCTCCGCAGCCGATGCATTTGTGCGGAGTTACCAGCACAATTCCGCCGTAATCGTAATGACTGGCGCCGGTAGGGCAACAACGCACGCAAGGGGAGTTGGAACACTGGTTGCATCGTTCCGAGCGAATCTCCATCTCAAGCTGTGGATAAGTTCCGTCGTTGACCTCCACAATCCAATCGCGGCAATATCCGATAGGCACGCTATTTTCAGTCTGGCAGCTTACTACGCAATCGCTGCAGCCTACGCATTTTTTGGTATCAATTGCCATTGCAAGTCTCATGCTTTCACCTCCTTATCCGGGTTTTCAGTTAAAAACGTGACAAAATTTCCGCGCATGCCGGTGCCTCCCATCACAGGATCTATCAATACTTTGGTAATCAGCGCCGCATCGCTGACCCCTTTTCCGTAGGCGCGTGAAAGCAATTGACTTGTGTGACCGAATCCATGGACGATATAAACTGAATCCCATCGGATCCGTTCAGTAATCCTGATTTTTGCCGGGAATGGCGTTATTGCGCCGTCCTGATTTTTCAACCACACATCCTGCCCGTCTTTAAATTGCCAGTTGGCTGCAACTTTCGGGTTTACCCAAACGGCATTTTCAGGCATGATGGCAGAAAGGTTTGGGTTGTTTGAAGTGCGGCTGAAGGTATGCGACTGCGTTCGCCCGTAATTCAACCGGTAATAGCCTTCGGGGGGTTCTTCGTGCGTCGTATAACGAGGCAATGGATCAAATCCGGCTTGTTCCAGTTGTGTCGAGTAAAGTTCAATTTTTCCCGATGGCGTATCATAAGTTGGCGGGTTTTCGGCAGAGAAATAGAGGTCGCCGCCTTCGCGGGCGTACTTTTTAACGCCAATTTTTTTCATCTCTTTCAGTGAACTTCCCATTCGCTGAAGTTTATAATCGAGAAACTCTTCGATATTTTTCCAGTCGAAATATTTGCCAAGCCCCATTTTATTTGCCAATTCTTTGGCGATCCACCAATCGGGTTTTGTGTCGTATTTTGGTTCGGCGGCGGGCATACGCAGGGCAATCACCGGCTCGCGGTTGTGGTCGTTGCGCAGCACATCATACCGTTCGAGGTAGGTACATTCGGGCAACACCACATCTGCCCAGCCGGTGATCTCCATCGGCATAGTATCAATGACCACAAGCAGTTCAAGGTTCTGAATTGCTTCGAGGGTTTTCCGCGAGTCGGGCATGGTCATGTTCAGGTTTGAGCCATTGACGATCCATCCGCGGTATTGAAAATCCTTCAGGCGACCTGGAATTGAGCCATCTACAATAGCATTCGCGAGAGGCAATTCGGCAAAAGGATATTGATCGCCAAGTATGTCGCGCCATGATTTGTTGACAGGTGGAAATGGCGGATGAGGGTACTCCGGGATCGCTTTTAATTCCGCAAGATAAAACCCGCCGCGACGCCCCCACGAACCAAGCAATGCGTTCAGGATGGCGATTGCCCGCGAACGCTGGGTATCGTCGCCATACCAGGTAACATGGCGACCCGGATGGATAATAACCGCCGGCGCGGCATTTGCCATTTCCTTCGCGGTATCATGGATCTTAACCGGGTCAATTGTGGTGATACCATAAGCCCATTCGGGGGTGAAAGGCTGAATATAATCTTTTAGTTTGTCGAATCCTGATGCATATTTTTCTATATATTCCTTATCATACCAATTGTTGTTAATCAGCACATTCATCCAGGCTAACAAAAGGGCGATGTCGGTGGCAGGTTTAATGGGCAACCAGAATTTCGACTTCCCGGCAACCGTTGAAAACCTCGGATCCACTGTGATTATGCAGGCGCCTCGGTCAATGGCGTCAGCCATCTCCTGAACCTGGGTATTGTGCATATTTTCGCCGAGGTGACTGCCAATAAGCACAAGGCATTTGGTATTCCTGATATCGGTAGGCTCGGGCGATTCAAGCGAAGCCCCGAAGGTGAGGTTGAAGGCAGCTTCGCGAGGACCTTTGCATTGCGCGTAAGATGGACCTGCAATGGAATCGGAACCGTAAGCTTTCATTAAGGTGGTAAGAATTTTTCCGCCAGAGCCGTGAGTAATCAGGGCAACTGTTTCCGGTCCGTATTTTTTGCCAATGTGGTCAAGTTTTTTCGCCACAAAATCAAGCGCCTCATCCCAGCTTGCGCGTTTAAACGATTGTTTGCCTCTCTCGCCAGTGCGAATCATTGGAGTTTTCAGGCGATCCTGATCATAATACATTCCAACGCCGCCGGTGCCTCTTGGGCACAATCTGCCGTTGCAATGCGGATCAATCTCATTTCCGATGATTTTCCAGATTTCGCCCTGGTCATTTTTATAAACCCAACCAGCGCACTTCCAGAAACAGACTTCACAATAAGTTGGCGTGCGCAAATACTTAAAATCATCCGTTGGCGATTTCCCTGTTAACCTATCGAGTAACGATGGTTCTTTGCCGCTTCCCGACATAATTCCGCCAAGCATGGCGCCTCCGGCTCCGAGGGTTGAAATTCTGATGAAATTCCTGCGATTCATGAATGGTTGAAGTTTAAAAACTTTCTATAATAATGTCACCCCTGCCATAAGACCCCTTCCCCACAACCCCCTTCCCCCCAGACCCCTTCCCCCCAACCCCCATCCCCAAAAAGGGAAGGGGGAGGCTGGCGCTAATATGCCATAGCTCGGTTAATCATGGTATTATGCCGATTAGAACCCGACTCCCCTCCCTTTTTGGGGAGGGGTTGGGGGTGGGGTAAAATAAAGGATGATATGACAAATAGCAGTTTATTTATATTTTTCACTTTTCGGAGCGCTCTCGAGTTTGCAACATAATCCCGAAGTGATGACATGATTTCAGGCAAAAAGCAGTAAAAAAAACTACTGTGAATTTTTAAACAAATGTATAAATATAATTGTTTCGATATGAACAGGATTTAAGTTTTTATATTTTTGTTGAAAAGATTGAATGATGGATCAAGTTTTCCCAGAACCTAAAGGAAGAATCTGGTTAGAAACAGAGGGAGAAAATTTCATTGGAACCGGGCGGGTTGAATTGCTTGAAAAGATTGGAGAGCTTGGTTCTTTGAGGAAAGCGGCAATAGCTATGGGAATGTCGTACCGGAAAGCTTACTATGCCATTAAATCGGTCAACCGGCTTTCGTCGTCGCCTTTGGTTACTTTCAGTCATGGTGGAAAAGGAGGCGGCGCTACTATAGTCACGGCAGCAGGTAGGAGCATGATCGGCAGGTTTCGGAGCTTTGAAATCAGTTTTGTTAAATTTCTAACAGATCAGGAACAGTTTTTCAGAGAAGAATAGAAATCTTCAGCCGCAGTTACTGCGTAATCAGAATAATTGTATTTTTGAAGCGTTGTTCCTTCAAGGGAACAACGAAAACAGATGGAAGGGACTTTTGCATTGTTATTTTCGATGTTACTCGTTGCCATGTTGTACTCTTCGGTGGGTCATGGCGGGGCGAGCGGATATTTGGCAATCATGTCAATTTTCGAGATAAACATGCTCTATTTTCGCAGCGCTGCTCTGATTCTTAATCTCTTTGTTGCCGGAATAGCATTTTTCAATTTTAACAAAGGGTATCGGTTGCGGTGGAAACTGATACTTCCATTTCTTCTGCCGTCAATTCCAATGGCTTTTCTTGGCGCCATGATTCACATCAATTCATCCACTTACCGGCTGATTCTTGGATTGCTATTATTCGTGGCTCTTCTCCGCTTGTTGTACCGGCAATCGCAGGATTACGATGTTAAACCTCCGCCATCTATTCTGATTTCAGCGGTAATCGGAATGGCGTTGGGGTTCTTATCGGGGATGATCGGCATAGGCGGCGGCATTATTCTCAGTCCGATATTGATTTTCATGCATTGGGCGGGCGTAAAAGAGACCGGTTTGTATTCATCGCTGTTCATTTTGTGCAATTCCCTGGCTGGGTTGGCAGGACTTGGCATAGATAATCTGATTGTGCCGCCGCATTTTTATATTTGGATTTTCGTAGTTATTGTGGGTGGATTAATCGGGTCGTTAACTTCTGTAAAGGTTTTACCAATCCGATATTTCAAACTCTCTCTTGTGCTTGTTCTCCTGTTTGCCTGCGTTAAATTGATCATCCATTAGCGATATTCCTAATGATGGATCGAAAACTTTTCGGGCAGTTTATCATCATCTCAGGTTCGGGGAAAAAAGTTGGAAAAACATGGCTTGCAACCGCGCTGATCCGCGCTTTTCATCATTCAGTTCCACTGATAGCTCTGAAAATTTCGCCGCATAAGCATGATTCTCTCGGAAATTCAAAAATCTCATATTCCTCTGAAAATTTCAGGATTTATCAGGATATTGAACCTCACCATAAAAACAGCGGTCAGTATCTTCAAGCCGGAGCCGGCGCATCCTTTTTTATGGAGGCGGAAGATTGCCATCTTGACGAGGCTTTTACGATTTTCATGAATGTTTGCAACCCTGAGAAACGACCCGTGATTTGTGAATCGGGAGCTCTTGGCGGCAAAATTAAGCCCGCAATTATGATCTTTATCACTTCCGGTGGTGAAGGCTTTGCCGAATCGAAAAAGAGATCGGAAAGACTTGCCGATTTTGTTTTGCCTGCCCGGATTTTTTCTGCGGATGAAGTTGCGCTGAGAATAAAATGGTCGGGGGGACAATGGTATTATGAACCGCTGAGCGTTACCGAGTTCAAAGTTCAAAGTTGAGCATACTCCGAAAAGGAAACAATTTTGACTAAAGTCCAGTAACTATCTGGTTATCAATTGCTACTACCTTAAGATAGTGGCAATTCAAGTTGCTGACATTCCGGGCTTTAGCCAAATTCTTATTTTTCTAACTACTTTTCGGAGTAGACTCAAAGTTGAACCTTGAGCCGGAACCTGGAATTTGCATAATAGTTGAAGGGGGCAGAATAAATCCAATAAACGGAAGTTTTACAGCATAATTGTTTAATTTTGCCACCCCTGACCACTGCTCGCCGAACCGCAGTTTACTAACTTGTCATCCGAAAATAAACCACTTGAAAAAGGTTGCAATCATCGGAATTTTACTCGCTTTCCTTTTGAATATTTTAGGATTCAATTTTGTGTTCCGGTACAATCAACACTGCCTTCATTCTGAAATGACCACTCACATCAAAAGTGGTTCCTATCAAGATGCAATGGTCATTTTGAAAATTCTACACCCGGAATCAAACAGGAATTTCCGTCGGGTCGAAAAATCCGAATTTACCTGGTTTGGGAAACTTTACGATGTGGTTGTAGAACGTAAAAGCGGTGATACAACCTTTTTTTATTGCCTCCATGATAAAAAGGAAGAGACGTTGTTAGCCAATTTCTCTCTTTTTCTGATTCGTAGCGGACATGGAGCTACAACTCATCAGGATAAGCCCATCAGGGCGCTTTTACACAATCTGATAACACAGGCTCTGATACATAACACGCCGATTCAGATTCCGGAGCAGGTTACAACCTTTCATTTCCCGGTTATAAATGCGCCGATATTCCCGATTTATCTCGTCCATCTGGCGCCGCCTCCGAAATCAGCCTGATTTCATCTGTTTTCTTTTATCCCCAACGGGATTTTCAATCTGAGCAATAAAATCATTCTCTATTGATATCCGATTATTCAATTCCATTGGGTAAGGACAAGCATAAATCCCAAAATTTTTTACTTCAACAAACAACACAATTATGAAACCAAAATATATTTTTCTCTCTCTTATTATTTTCTTTTCTTTTTCTGCCCTTGCTCAGGAAAAGCAAGTTGAATCAGGTATTAAACGGGATACCGTTGCATCGAAAATGTTGAACGAAATTGTCGTCAGCGCGTTACGAATTAATATCCCGCTCAGGGAAATTCCTGCCGCTATTTCGGTGGTGTCTGGCGCACAGTTATCCACAATGACAAAAACGATTGCTGCGGATGATGCTTTGAGGCTTGTTCCCGGCGTTAAAATTGACAACGGCACAGGCGGGTCAAGGGTTCACGTGTATATCCGCGGGCAGGGTGTTTTAACAGAAAGCGGATTCAGGGGTATCGGCGTTTACATTGATGGTATTTCTATTAACAACCCTGGCGGTTTTGCACCCGATTTATATGATGTTGACTGGGAAACCGTAAAAAATATTGAAGTTGTTAAAGGACTCGCAGCATCAATGTATGGGGCAAGCGCAACGGGTGGTCTTATTAATATTACCACAAAAGATGGCGGCGATAAACCGGTGAACAGTTCATTATACACTTCTGCCGGTTCAAATGGTTTCTGGAAAATTCTCGGACAAGTTGACGGCACACAGGGTAATGTGAACTACAGAATTTCTTATTCTCATACGCAGAGTCATGGTTATCGTGTGCATCAGTCATATATGGCAGACAATCTGAGTGAAAAACTTACATGGACTCCTTCGGATAAAATAAAGATTACCCAGGCGCTCACCTACACAAGCTATTTTAATCAAAATTCCGAAGGCATTAATCTGAGCCGGTACGATACCGTTGGTCACCGGGCAGCCAATACCGATGCTATCCGCTATAATGAGTTTCATAAAACACAACGGCTTACAGGCGCCACGACCATTAATTACGCTTTTGCGAAAAATCAGGACGTCGCGGTCAGGGGTTTTATCAGGTTTAATAATTACCAGGAGACTTCCAACAATGGGGATGATTATAAACCATATATCAACCCGGGGATTTCAGCGCAGTATAATCTTCACTTCGGCAAGGAAAACCTTTTTAACCATCTTAGCTTAGGTGTGGATTATCAATCAATGAAAATGACAGAACACAATTTTGCCGTACCTGACGGAGATCATATAAATGACAACAGGGTTGACAGCTATTGGAGCGAGGAAGTTTTCGACCTCAACAAATTGCTGATCAACCAGGTTATTCGTCAAAGAAGTACTGGCGTGTTTCTCATAGACAAGCTTGATATTGCCAAAAAACTCTACGCGCTTCTCAACGTTCGTTATGATTATGTTTACAACAGATTGGATTCCTCAACAATAAGCGAGAGTAAAACTTTTCAAAAACCCACCTTTCGCATAGGCTTAGCTTATGATCTTGCCACAGTTGCCAACATCTATGCAAGCTACGGTTCAGGTTTTTTAGCGCCAACGGAAGACGAGTTGTATAATAATCCCGTTAAATATGGCGGGTTCAATTCGCTCATTAAACCATCATCCTCCCTGGGTGGTGAAATCGGAGTGAGGGGTGAAATCGGAAAGAAGTTTTATTATGATATAACTGGTTTCAGTATAAGCTCCAAAGATGAATTTTATCGGTATAGCGTTCCTGGAAGAGGCAACAATACTGCATTTTTTGGCAATATGGGTGAAAGTAAAAGGTGGGGTGTGGAAACATATTTATCATATTCTCCGCTGGATTTTCTAAAATTCAATGTCGCTTATACTTATTCGCATTTTCAATATACTTCACCCGACAGCGTTAGCGGTCATTGGATTCCCCAATGTCCTCAGCATATTCTTACCGCCGAAGCTTCCCTGAAATTCCTAAAGTATTTTACAGCGACGCTTAATATTCAGTACGAATCAAAATGGTATATCCAGGTTGATGATTCGATTTACAATAATTACACTGAAAACGGAATTGTGCGGAGTTCTTCTGAACGTACAGGTTTTACAGTTGCCAATGCAAATTTGAATTATGGTTGGAAATTAGGTTCTCTCAAAGGAGATCTTGGAATATTCTGTAAAAACATGTTTGACGAACAGTACTTTGGTTTCACAGAACCCAATAACGGTCCCGATTACAACAGCTATCAGGCGGCGCCGGGCAGGGAGTTCTTCGTAAGTCTGAGGTTGAGGCTTTGATATTTTACTTTTTTTTTGGGTCATCCTCAAAGGTTGCCTTCGCTTTATAGATAAACAAAGCTCGAAGTTTGTCCCAGAAATCGCCTCCAAGCACAAAGAGGCTGAATATGAAAACTACGTCGGAGGCAATGATGATAAAATACCGGGTATGCAAAGTAATGTGAAACATGTGAGGCATAAAAGAGATCATGTAATTGGGAAGAAACGGCAGGATAAATAGCGCCAGCCCTATATTGTACCGTAAGGGGGTAACTTTATGGGGCTTGGCTACATGATGATAAATATAATGCATCCGGTAATTGATCCAGGCATACGATGACTTGCCAAGGAGCGCGATGCTGCCGATTTTCATCAGCGGCGCACTGATCCAGAATATCGCAAGCACAAAGCCTTTCCAGAAAGAACCGACAACAAATTCCCGTAAAGTCAGACCAATCGGAAGCATAAAAAACGAAGTAATAAATATGGCAAGCCCTATGTAGAAGCGAAAACCGGGATTCTCCGGCGGTTTCATCTCAGTTGGACGGTGAAGAAACATATATAAATGGTTTGCTTAGTAAAAACTGCTTATTTGCATAAAAAAGTTTATCGTTCTCAAGGATCATAACATCTCTTTTCTATAATCATGTCATACCTTCGGGATTGGTAACCAACCAACCTTTTATACGATCGAAGTTTTTGTAAACCCCGGAGGGGTGACATTATTCTTCATAATACCTGCTCCAAACTTATTTACAACTTGACCACAGCAGATAAGCAGTTAAACTATTTCGGATTGGTCGCCCGAAAATGATATTGTGTATTCATATTTAACCTGACCTGGCTTATTTTTTTCAGGGTCTTTGATTTTTTCAGTTTCATTGGTATTTGTAACTGCATAATTGATTCTAACGCCACCCGGCAACCTGAAATGGATAGTGGTTTTGGTAGTCATTTTTACGCGAAGCCCCCTGTTTTTTACCTTTTCGAACTTCAGCAAATTTATCACCCTGATTGCTTCTTCATCGCAACCATATCCCAAACCTTTGATAATATGCGAATTTGAAACCTCGCCGGTATCGTGAACATCGTACTCAACCATAACGCTTCCTTCAATATTTGCCTCCATCGCTTCTACAGGATAATGCAAATTTTCAGCGACAAATGCCTTAAATGCCTCGCCGCCACCCGGATATTTAGGCATATTCAGAAACTGCTTTTTTTTATGAAATTCAGCCATTTTCTTTTTTTTCTTTTTTTATCTCCTCCACAAAGATAACTATTTCATTTCACCATTTTCGCTATTTTACTATTTCGCTGCCTTGCTGCCTCTCCACCTCGCTATTTATTTATACATTTGCTTTCGGGAAACTATGTCAAATTGAAACCAAATTCCCAATTCAGGAAATCATGAACAGTTTTTCAATTTTCATTGTTGAGGATGATAAGTTTTATGGAGAATATCTGAAACATTTTATTTCATCGAACCCGGATTACGATACCCGGCTTTTTTTAACCGGTAAGGAGTTTATTGATAACATCCATCTGAAGCCGGATGTGGTGACGCTCGATTATAACCTTCCGGATTTGAATGGAGCCTTGGTATTAAAGAAGATTCGGCAAATCAGTCCGGAAACCCAGGTTATTATTGTTTCCGGACAGAAGGACATTTCAACCGCGCTTGGTTTATTAAAAGATGGCGCTTATGATTACATTGTAAAGGATCAGGATTCCAGGTCGCGGTTATGGAATGCAATCCTGCGCATTCGCGAAAACAGGGCGTTGAAAAAACAGGTTGAAAAGCTACAGGAAGAGGTTGCCCGCAAATATGATTTTGAAAAGACGATAGTTGGAAACAGTCAGGAGGTCAGAAATATATATTCGCTTATTGAAAAGGCGAGCAAGACCAATATTAATGTTTCTATTACAGGTGAAACCGGAACAGGAAAAGAAGTAGTGGCAAAAGCCATTCATTATAATTCGATACGCAGGAAAAAACCATTTGTTGCTGTAAATATGTCGGCAATTCCCAAGGATTTACTGGAAAGTGAACTCTTTGGTTATGAAAAGGGCGCCTTTACCGGAGCTAACACCCGAAAAACCGGTAAGTTTGAGGAAGCCAGCGAAGGAACGCTGTTTCTTGATGAGATTGGCGATATGGATATTGCCCTTCAATCAAAGTTACTCAGGGTGATTCAGGAGCGGGAGCTTGTGAGAATTGGCGGGAAAGATACTATTTCCCTCGATCTCCGACTCATTGTTGCAACCCATCGCGATTTAAAAGATGAAGTTGCCAAAGGCAATTTCCGACAGGATCTTTTTTATCGGTTGCTTGGTCTGCCTATCCATTTGCCGCCCCTGCGCGAACGAACCAATGATATTCTAATCCTTGCCAAACATTTTGCTGAATCGTTTTGTAAAGAAAATAATCTGATTCCTGTCGGGTTTTCAAGTGAGGCAAGTGAAAAACTGCTCCGTTATTCCTATCCGGGGAACATCAGGGAACTTAAAGCAATTATTGATCTTTCGGTAGTTATGTCGAACGGAAAAACATTGACGCCGGAGGATATCATCTTCTCTCAAACAACCTTGCCAACTGATTTTCTTAATTCCGGAGAAATGACTATGGAAGAATATACCAGGATCATCATCAAATCATACCTCGATAAATACAAGGATGACATTGTGCTGGTTTCCAAAAAACTGGGTATTGGGAAATCAACCCTTTACCGGATGAAGCAAAACAACCTGATCTGACTACTGTAAAGCCATGAAAAAAAAACCGGAAAAGTTATACGACCTTAAGGAACTCCGGATCATTGCAGAAAGCGATGAACTTTTCTTTCATGAAATGATCTCGCTTTTTATTTCTCAAAATGAAACAGCGATGCAGGAGATCAGAAATTTTATTGACGCCGGAAACTTTGCAAAGGTTAAAGCCATCCTCCATAAAATGAAACCTTCATTAATGGTTATGGGAGTATGTAGCATAGTTGAAATTATCCAACAGCTTGAGAAATTGGAGTTGTCGCCCGCCAATGAACCTCTGTTTTTAAATCTTCTTAAAAACCTCGAAGAGATTTTACTGGTTGTGAATTCCCAGTTCAGAATGATTTGAGACAATTATTCCCAATTTAAGACACTTATTTTCTGGTGAGTTAATCTAAGGTATTGTTTATCAATAATTAATTAAAATATTCAGAGTTTGGTACGATTTTTAGGTATCTTTGAACAAACAAAAAAAATAAATTATGAAACCATTTTCAATTTTAAGAACTTCCACAACCCTGGCAGTGGCTCTTGTGTTGCTTTCAATGCTTTTTATTCAGACCGGGTGTCGGAAAAGTAGCGAACCGTCAACAAATGTTCCTACAAAATTCACCGAATTAGCGATCAACCCGTCATTTCAGTTTGATAATTTTATCAACCTGGATATTACCATCGGCGTTTTTACTTCGGGTTCGCAACAGCTTTCTGTAATTCAAATTTATCAGGAAGACCCAAAATCGGGCGGAAAACTTATTGCTACCGGAGCTACCGACGCCAACGCTCAGTTTAAAACCAACCAGCGGGTGCCTTCCAGGTTGAAAGAGCTATGGATTGGCAAAGTTTCTCCTGAAGGTATTAATGAATACGTTTCAGTTCCTATAACAGGAACAACCCTGAATTATACTTTTGGACAATCAGGAACAAAATCATCGTCTGAAATAACATCCAATGATTGTAATACAGGAACCCCCATCGTTAATAATGGAAACTATACTGTTAATTCGGGACAGATTTTTGTTGTTCAGCCGGGAGTTACGGTAAGCAATATCGGCTTGACAATAAATCAAAACGGGATTGTACGGATTTGTGGCACTGCCAATATTACATCACTTTCCGGTTCCGGGAAATTAATTATTTCCCCATCGGGATATGTAACTCTGCCGGTTCCTGATTTAAATGGAACAATTGAAAATTACGGAACTGCAAACTGCGCCCAAACCGGTAACGATAAAAAGTTTCAAATCAAGAGCGACGCAACCCTTCATAACTGGGGGACGCTAACAATGTCAAACGGTTTAGATGTAAGAGGCGTCTTTATTAATGAATATCATGCAACTGTGGTTCAGAGTTTGCAAACCGGAGAAGAGGGACGGATTATTAATTATTGTCAATTGTTTGTTAACAGCGCTTCGTCGGAAGCCTTTAAAATAACTTCGGGTTCCACATCTAACCCTGGCTTGGTAAACAATCAGAATGGCTATATAAAAATTACCGGTAAAACAATTTTTTCCGGTGGCGCGCATATCTCTCTGGGATCGCAAAGCCTTATTGAAACCGGCGTTTTCAATATTGAGGGGGATATAGTAGGTCCATCGTCGCAGGGGGCGCAGATACATGCGCTGGGTACGACGTCAAGTAACGTCTCCTCGGTATCGTTTACAGGGTATATTGATTTCTGGGCATCTTCAATAAGTCCAAAGAATGGCTCATTTGGTCCGAATATCACCTGGCACAATCCGGGATATACCATTGCCTCCCAGGATTGCAGCGCTCCCCAGTCTCCTGTTATCACAAGTACACTTACAGCAGCGGGAATAGTTGGTCAGGCAATTACGCCATATATAATAACTGCAACCGGTACCGGTCCGATAACCTATACTGCAACCAATCTGCCAACAGGTCTTTCATATAATGCCGCCACCCATACCATAAGTGGAACACCAACAACGGCTCAGGTGCGAAATGTAGCGCTAACCGCTGATAATCTTGTTGGAACTGACTCAAAAACTCTGGTTTTTACGATACTCGGTCCGGGTTCTGCGCCCGTAATTACGAGTACGCTTACCGCACATACTCCGGTTAACCAGTCATTCACTTATGCCGTCATCGCTTCAGGAACAAGTCCGATAACTTATGCTGCAACCAATTTACCATCGGGGCTAACCTTTAATGCAACAACCCATGAAATTACAGGATCGCCAGCTTCCGCCGGCGTATACAATATTCCCATCTCTGCAAGCAACCCTTACGGAACTAATAATAAAACTCTAATTCTTACGGTTGGAACTCCGCCATCTATTTCAAGTTCACTTACGGCAAACGGTACAACCGGGCAGCAGTTTATTACTTATACTGTAACGGCAAGCGGTTCATCGCCCATAACATACAATGCGACGAACCTTCCCGGAGGTTTATATTTCAGTGAAGAATCGCATACCATTCAGGGCGCCCCATCGCAGGCGGCGGTTGTTAATGTTACGCTTACAGCTTCGAACGAATATGGTAATGACTCAAAAGTTCTGGTTATTACAATCAACGAACCTGTTACGCCTCCGCAAATTACAAGTCTTTTAACTGCACAAGGAGTAAAAAATCAACCTTTCAGTTATGCGCTTACAGCTACAGGAACACAGCCCATTGTTTTAAATGCTGTAAACCTTCCGGCAGGGTTGTCATTTAGTTCCGAATACGGTGTAATCAGCGGGATTCCTACTGCGACAGGCACAACTAATGTAACGCTCACAGCTTCCAACAGCGCAGGAACAGATAGCAAAACCCTGATAATATCATGTGTTGTTCTCACACCGCCTCTGATTGATACTGATGGAGATGGTATTTCTGATGGTCTTGACGCATATCCAACTGATGCAACGCGCGCTTTCAACTCATATTATCCAAATGAAATTGATTTTGCCTCTTATGCATTTGAAGATTTATGGCCTGCTTTCGGAGATTATGATTTCAACGACCTCGTTATGAACTTTAATTATAAAATAGTCACCAATGCCCAGAATAAAGTTGTTGATCTGATTGCAAAGTTCAAGATAAAAGCTGCGGGAGCGTCATTCGACAACGGATTTGGAGTTTCTTTGAATACCTTGCCCTCAAATATTGAAAGCGTTACGGGATGCATAAAAGTTGGTTCGGTGGTTAATATTGATCCAAAAGGCTATGAGGCAGGTCATACAACAAATACAGTGATTATCCCTGTTGATGCAGTAAACACGCTTCTGGGTCGCTCGATAATCAATACCGTTCATGGAGGATACACCGTGCAAACTGAGATTCAAACGGTAACCGTTCACCTCTCAACACCGCAAACCAGCATCGGAACCCCGCCGTACAATGCGTTTATCTTTGTAAATCAGGATCGTGCCAGGGAAGTACATTTAAAGGATCATCCCCCAACACAATTAGCAAATCCGGTTTACTTTGGTTCAATGAATGACGCCTCAAATCCTGCTTTGGGATTTTATTACCGCTCTGCAACAGGATTACCCTGGGGATTGGAAATTCCGGTTGATTTTGACTATCCTATTGAGAAAGCCGATATTCTTCAAGCCTACCTGCACTTTGCCGAATGGGCACAGTCATCGGGAGCGGTTTATATGGATTGGTATATGGACAAACCAGGCTACCGAAACCCCAGTTTCATATATTAGTAGTTTCAAGTTACACAGAAAAATCCCCGGGAACATTACCGGGGATTTTTTTTTGTTCAGTCAGCTTTAGCTGACTGTAATAGATTCAGATTCAGTCAGCTAAAGCTGATTGCAATAGATACTATCATTGATAGAGACTATATTCCCAATTTGAGATTTACATGAAGCTCATCAATTAGTTTAACTATTTGATAATCCGCCATAAATGAATATTTATATTTTCTGGCATGGTTATCGTAGTAAGGATTAAAATTAAACAGTATTCAAATATTTTAAAACCCAAGCCTTATGAAAAGCGCCAATATCTTGAAATTATTTATGGCAACTGCATTCATTATGATTTTGCTGATTGCTACATCATGTAAAAAATCCGATAATTCTGCGCCTCCCGAGCCGAATGCCACTTCATTTGAAACCATGAAAGTTCCGGCAGGATTTACCTTTGAAATGGTAAGACAGGTTGGAATTAAAATATCAACTCTTGATAATTCGGATGTGCCGGTTCCAAATATCAGGGTAGATATTTACACCGATTATCCCGAAAACAGCGGGCAAATCATTTTGAGCGGCGTAACGGCTGCCAATGGAATCTTCGCTACCGATTACCGTTTTCCGTTGCTTTATGATTCGTTGGTTGTTGGAACAAATTCCATTGGATTTGTAAATCTTCAAAAGGTTAAAGTTACTTCCGGTTACTTGGAATGTAAATTGGGCGGGAAGCAATCGCCGGCAATGAAGGATGGCGAAATCGGTACTTTTAAATCAACGAACTCCGTTTTTAAACCTATGGGTACATACAACAGTAATGGCGTTCCCACTTATCTTACTCCAACCAACGACCCCATTGACGCTTCGATGCTGAGTGATATCAATGCAACAATGCCTGAATATATCGCACTGCCAACAAGCCATCCTCAATATTTTCTGCCCGGACTTGAAAGAAATCTTGTTCTTGACGATGCTTGCGACGTATGGGTAACATTTGTTCATGAAGGCGCCGGGTACAGAAACGTTCTTGGGTACTATAAATATAATACCAACAATCCTCCGGTAACAGTTGCCGACATTGATACATGTCATGTCATTTTCCCGAATGTATCATTCAGTGGAAGCGGCGGCGGTCTGGCTTCGGGAAACAGAGTTTATCTTGGCGCTTTTCCTCCGGGAACAGAAATCGCCTGGGTTCTCATTGCCGATGGTTTCAGAAATGGTACAATTACAAATGGAAACTGGATTTTATATTCCGACGATCAGTTGAACCCAGAATCGCTTCCTGCAAAAAAACAACATACTGTTCTGCTTAATGACATTGGTCGAGGTAAGTTTTTACTCAGTTTTGAAGATCAACGGCGCGATGGTTCTACCGATAATGATTTTAATGACGCTATTTTTTATGTGTCGGCTAACCCAATTTCGTCCATTAACACCAATAATATTCCGCTTCCGAATTACACCCAAACCGATACTGACAACGATGGCATTTCTGACACTTTTGATGATTATCCCACCGATCCAACGCGGGCTTTTAACAACTACTATCCAACCAAAACTTCTGTTGGAACGCTTGCTTTTGAAGATTTGTGGCCCGGTAAAGGCGATTACGACTTCAATGATATGGTAATTGATTACAACTTTAACCAGGTTACCAATGGACAGAATAAGGTTGTGGAGATAAAGGCAAAACTTATTCTCAAAGCCATGGGAGCAAGTTATCATAATGGCTTCGGCATTCAACTTCCTATTGCGCCATCGCTTATTGCCAGCGTTACCGGAACCGATCTTCAGGAAAACATCATCACCCTGAGCGGTAACGGAACCGAGGCGGGGCAATCGAAAGCTACAATTATTGCCTTCGATAACGGATATAATATTCTTCATTATCCCGGACTACCTTCAATGGGAGTTAATACTACGCCAGGAGCTACTTACGTGCAACCGGATACCATGAATATTTTGATTACGCTTTCCACTCCTACCGCGCTTTCTGCCATCGGATCGCCTCCGTACAATCCCTTCCTAATTGTTAATAAGGTTCGCGGGCATGAAATTCACCTTGTAAATCATCCTCCAACTAATCTCGCGGATTTGTCGCTCTTTGGAACTTCACAGGATGACAGCGATCCGGCGTCGGGACGTTATTATGTAACGAAAAACAATCTTTCATGGGCAATTGATGTTTCGGGTCCTTTTGAATATCCTGTTGAGAAGGCTGAAGTTACCCAGCCTTACCTGAAATTTACTTCGTGGGGCGAATCGGCAGGAGCTGTATATTATGACTGGTATCAGGCTAAACCGGCATACAGGAATGCCCAGTATATTTACTCACACTAATATAAAGACAGAGAATTAACTAAAAAGCGAAACGGTGAAAATCGTTTCGCTTTTTTTTTGGTTCTAATAGGCTATTTTATCGGTTTTTTCGGTCCATTCCCTGAAGAGTTGGGTTGCCAGATTATGGCTGACAGGTATGAATGGAATTTTTCTTTCCTCCGGCTGAATGGAAAGTTCTTCATAAATATGATTATCCTTAAACCCAATTTCTGCCGCCTGATGGCGGGTTGAGCTAAAAAAAACCTGTTTGATATTTGCCCAGTAAATGGCTGAAAGGCACATGGGACAAGGTTCGCAGGTGGTATAAAGCTCTGAACCGGAAAGGTCAAAACTATTTATAGCATTACATGCTTCACGAATTGCAACAATTTCGGCGTGAGCGGTAGGATCGTTGGTTGAACTAACACGGTTTCCCCCCTTTCCGATAATCCGGCCATCCTTTACCACCACTGCGCCAAACGGTCCGCCCACATTGTTTCTGACCGAATGAAAAGCTTCTTCGAAAGCCTTGTTCAAATACTCCTCAGTTGTGCCCATGCAAAATGTTATTAAAATACCCTGATGTGATAATGCTTACATGACGGGGTGGTATGATGACAAATATAACATGTAAAACAATACAAAACGAATTCAACGGGATATTCAATTTGGTTTTTTTCCGATGATGGGACTGTTTCTCGCCGGGAATCCATAATTTTGGAAGTTTTACATTCTAACCCTTTTCAACTTGTCAGGAAAATTTAATCCAATTCCGTTACCGCAACTTCTCAGGATTTCCCTCAATGAGATCAATAAAAACAGGTTCCATGGAATACCCGGACTTCTTTTTTTTCATCCCGGGAAATACGATCCATTCAGGATGAGCCGTTACGGGCGTTTACTGGAAACTCCCATTGGTGTGGCAGCAGGACCACATTCACAACTTGCAGGCAACATCATTGCTGCCTGGCTTTGCGGCGCCCGTTACATCGAATTAAAAACAGTTCAGACACTCGATGAACTTGAAGTTTCAAAACCCTGTATTGATATGCAGGATGAAGGATATAACTGTGAGTGGTCGCAGGAATTAAAACTTGAAGCCTCATTCAGGGAGTATCTGAATGCCTGGATCATCATCCATATCCTTCGGAAAGAACTGGGTTTCGAAATGCCTGTTGGGACGCTTTTCAATATGAGTGTGGGATATAACCTTGACGGAATCCTGAAGGATAATGTACAATGGTTCCTTGAAAAGATGCGCAACTGCAGCGCCGAACTTGAAAAGGCAAGGACGATTGTAAGGCCGGTTTATCCTGCGATTGATGAGATTGAAATTCCAACCTCAATATCCGATCATGTTACACTGAGCACAATGCATGGTTGTCCGCCAGAAGAGATAGAAAAGATCGGACTTTATCTGATCCGGAAGCAAAACCTGCATACTACCGTCAAGTTTAATCCTACGCTTCTCGGCGCCGGCGAGCTCAGGTCATTGCTGAACGGCGGACTGGGCTTCTCAAGCCAGGTTCCTGATCAGGCATTCGAACACGACCTGAAATATACTGATGCCCACCGGATTCTCGATTCTCTCGGCAGCGCCTCCTCCGATCAGGGCTTGACCTTCAGTGTAAAGCTCACCAATACCCTCGAAAGCATCAATAACAAAGATGTTTTTGCTTCTTCTGAAAAAATGATGTATCTCAGCGGACGGGCGCTCCATCCAATAAGTATTCAACTGGCGCGAAAACTTCAGAATGACCTTCTTGGGCAGCTTGACATATCATTTTCGGCTGGCGTTGATTGTTTCAATGTTGCCGACGTAATTGCCTGCGGCTTGAAACCGGCAACAGTTTGCAGCGATCTGTTAAAGCCTGGCGGATACGGAAGGCTTCACCAGTACCTCGATATCCTGCGCGATGAGATCAATCTTGTAAAAGCGTCAAACCTCGATGAGTTCATCATTAACCGATCCCGATCGCCGGTATCCTTTGATCGTCAGAATCTGACGCAGGAAAACTCTTTCGGCGTTGATATTGCAGATAACATAGATTATGAGGAATCTGTGAAGCTGGCGGCGCTGAAAAATCTGAATAACTACGCCAACCGTGTTTCCTCGAATTCCGCCTATCACAAGGATCATTTTTCTGAACCCTCAATAAAAACATCGCGGCAACTGGGATGGTTTGATTGCATTCACGCGCCCTGCACCGATACCTGTCCCACAAACCAGGACATTCCCGTGTATATGTATCATACTGCCAGCGGAAACGTTTCCGCAGCATTTGAAGCCATTTTGAGGACTAATCCATTCCCATCGGTGACAGGTATGGTTTGCGACCATCTTTGCCAGATGAAGTGTACCCGCATCAATTACGACGATGCATTACGGATCAGGGAGATCAAGCGGTTTGTGGCGGAGGGTTCATGCCCCTCACCCCCGACCCCTCTCCCGGCGGGGGAGGGGAGGATAGCGGTAATTGGCGCCGGTCCCGCCGGTTTAACGTGCGCATGGTTTTTAAGAAAAGCTGGATTTGAAGTTCATGTTTTTGAACAAAAAGAAATTCCGGGAGGAATGGTTTCCGCAGCCATACCGGCATTCAGACTGACTTCCGGCGCCATTGAAACCGACGTCAGGCGCATCCTCGATTCAGGGGTTAAACTTCATGATAATTATCCTGTTGATAAGCAAAAATTTGATGTCCTCAGAAGCGAATTCGATGCTGTTTTCATTGCCGTTGGCGCGCAACGATCGTCACGACTGAACATTGACGGGATAAATTCGGAAGGCGTTCTTGATCCTCTGCAATTTTTATTCGACGTAAGGAAAGGGAATATTCACTTTTCCGGAAAACAGGTTGTGATTATCGGCGGCGGAAATACCGCAATGGACGCTGCCCGCACTGCGTACAGAATGGTTGGGGAATCGGGGCGCGTGACTATCGTTTACCGGCGTACGATCAGGGAGATGCCTGCCGATAATGGCGAAATAAAAGCTGTAATGGAGGAAGGGGTTGCCTTGTATGAACAAACCAGACCGGTGCGTATCAGACAGGAAAACAATATGGTTGTTGCCCTCGTATGCTGCAAAACAGCGCTGTCAGTAAAAGGAAAAGACGGCAGGGTTCTTCCCATTGATCTGCCTGATTCCGAGTTCGAGATTCCCTGCGATACCATAATTCCGGCCATTGGTCAGGAAATAGCCTTTGATTTTCTGGCTCCCGGCGATCTAAAGGTCTCTCCGGGAAGTTATCTGACTTCCATTCCAAATCTGTATATTGGAGGTGATGCTTTGCGCGGCGCTTCAACTGCCATTAATGCCATTGGGGATGGAAGAAAGGCGGCGGAGGAGATATCCCCCCCACCCCCGACCCCTTTCCCGGAGGGGGAAGGGAGGAGGATCTGCTCCAGCGGTTGGGGGAACCTCATGGTAAAAAAGGCTACGCGCTCGTTTGGGTTTTCTCCGGCAGAAACCTCCATCAATCAACGCCGGAATTTCAACCTGGTTATGTCGTCACTAACGGCAGAGCAGGCGCGTAATGAGGCTTCGCGTTGTTTGCAGTGCGATGTAATCTGCAATGTTTGCGTTTCGGTATGTCCGAACCTCGCAAATTTCAGTTTTCAGGTGGAACCGGTTACATACCAGATGCAGAAAGCTGTATTGCTGGAAAATGGTTCTGTCGGCTTCATAAATGATGATATCTTCCGGGTTGAACAGCCATACCAGGTTATGAATATCCGCGACCTGTGCAATGAATGCGGTAACTGCAGCACATTTTGCCCAACCGCGGGCAGACCATTTGCAGACAAGCCAGGACTTTGTCTTTCAATTCAGTCATTCAATGAAGAGGCAACCGGCTTTTTCCTGAGCCGCCTTTCCGACCGTCTGGTTCTTATTTACAAAGAGCAGAACCACATAAGGACCCTCAGCCTTGTGGAAAACAACTATATTTATGAAACCGATCAGGTAAAAGCGTTAATCAGGAAGGATGATTTCAGTTTAATAGAGGTGAAATTTCTTACTCCATGCGTCAGGGAATTTCATTTTACCTTTGCCGCCGAGATGAGCGTCATCCTGAAAGGGGCGATGGAGATGGAATGAACCTGGTGATATGCTCCACTGGTAAACTCCTTCATGAAAATTCAAAATAAAATGTTGATAAGTTTTTTGAAATCAGTTGGTTTATAAAATAAAAGTTCATATTTTTGACAAATAATGTCAATTGAGTATGTGTCAACAGAAACAATAGGAGAAAAATTAAGGCAGTTAAGAGAAGGAAACGGACTACCCTTGCGTAAGGTTGCTGCCTTTCCAGAAATTCATTACGAAAAGCCTGGAGAATTGGTATTAAAAGTAGCTGAGGATAGAATAAAATATTTAACAGAAATGAAGAAATGAACTGGAAAGAAAAAGTTCTTCAAACTTTAAGTAATGCAAAGGACAAGATAGTGGAAATTGATCCTGACAAAAAAACTATCTTACATCACAAAATCAATAACCGCCGGGGAATTGCAATTCCAACAGGCGACGAAGAGATAGTAAGAGCATATCTTGTAAATAGATTGGTAAATGAGTTGGATTATAGTCCTGAGTTGATTGATATTGAGGTAGAATATGAAATAGGCAGACCATCTGTCAGGAAAGCGCGGATTGACGTTTTAGTCAGGGATATAAAAGGTGAAGTATTCTTTTTTATTGAAGTGAAATCGCCGGACAAATGGGAGGCTGATAAAGGATTTATTGAAGGACAGCTTTTCAAATTAGCGAGAATGCAAGGCGACAGTAAATATCTTGTTTATTATACTTTAGATTTCAAAGGCGGCGAGTTATCAGACCAGGCAATTATTATTGATTATAAACAACACAAAGAATTTGAACATTGGGATTTGGAAGGAAGACCTTCAATTTCAAATGAACTTTCAGCAGGATATGGCAAGCCAAGAAAACCCCCTTTTATAAAGGGAGACAGGAAACACGATTTAAGAACAAACTTCACACGCGATGAAGTATTAAGTCTGAGCAGAAATTTGCACAATGTTCTTTGGGGTGGCGGTGGAACAACTGATACCGAAGTTTTCAATTCACTGGTAAACATCATTCTTGCAAAAATTCAGGATGAAGACGAAAAGAAAAAAGGGCAGCGATATGATTTTCAAATTTTTGGTTTTGATGATGGAAAAGGAAGCGTAGAAATAGAAAAACCCGAGAAAGTATTTGACAGGATTAATGAATTATATCGCCGGGCATTAGAGAAAAAATTGAATTTAGTTGACCCTGTTAAACTTGCAAAGACATACATTATCAATGAAGAAAAATTCCCTCTTTCGAAACTCATTTATACCGTTCAGGAATTAGAGGACATTTCATTGATTGATGGAAGAAGCCAGGTTGATGGAACAGATATTTTAGGTGATTTCTTTGAAAGCATTACAAGGGACGGTTTCAAACAAACTAAAGGACAATTTTTCACACCAATCAATGTTGTTCGTTTTATTCTCTATGCTTTGGAGTTAGATAACCTTGCAATTCAACGCTTGAATGAAAAACAGGATTTGCCATACGTCATTGACCCATCCTGTGGCAGTGGCACTTTCCTGATTGAGGCAATGAAAGCAATTACAAAGGAGCTAAAACACAAACGCAATGATGAGTTGGACAGCAGTAATCAAGTGCAAAGATGGTTTGATGTTTATTTCCCCGAAAAACAGGAAAATACCTGGGCAGGAACTTACTTATATGGCGCTGATAGCAATTTTGATTTAGGCACAGCAGCAAAAGTGAATATGATTTTACACGGTGACGGTTCGGCAAATCTATTTGTTCAGGATGGTTTGTTGCCTTTTACTTTCTATGTAAAAAATTCAGGGGGAACAAATGTTTTAATTTTTCAGGAACCGGAAGAATTTTATGTAAACAAACATACAAACGGGCAATTTGACGTCATAATCAGCAACCCGCCTTTCAGCGTTGATTTGGATACCGTGACAAAACAAAAAGTTGAACGGACTTTCATTTTTCACAAAAAGAAAAATTCAGAAAATCTTTTTATTGAACGCTATTACCAACTGCTAAAAGAAGGAGGCAGGATGGGAATCGTATTACCGGAAAGTGTTTTTGATACAACTGAAAATAAATACATCCGGCTTTTCATTTACAAATACTTCAAAGTTAAAGCGGTGGTTAGTTTGCCACAAGTAACTTTTGAACCTTTCACATCAACCAAGACAAGTTTATTGTTTGCACAAAAGAAAACGGCAGTTGAAGTAGCCGTGTGGAATACACGCTGGAATAAATTTCAATCTGAGTGGAGTAAACTAAAAACAAGGACTGCCAGTTACATTTCAGTTTATATTAAAGGAGAAAAAAAGGAAAAGTATCCTTCAATTAAAGAAGATGATGATAAGGTAGCGCTTGAAAACATTCATTACTTCCTCAAAGATTATTTGGAACCAAAAGATCTTTCGCTTACGGTTAAAGAAATATTAGAAAAATACAAAGCAGAAATTGAAGAGGTAAGCAGTATTGATAACGACACAATTGAATTATTCGGGCGCTGCAATTCCTGGTGGGTTTTTGGCGAAGTTAGTAAGCAAATTGATTATAGCATATTTATGGCTGAAGCTGAAAACGTTGGTTACAAGAGAACAAAAGTTAGAGTTTTAACCGATGTTCAGAATGATTTATTTGATATTGAGGCAGCCCCTTTGATGCTTGATAATACGAAAGCAGAAAATCATTTTTCCGAAATTGTGGCGGAACTGAAAAGGAATATTGAAGAAACAGAAAAAACTATACCTGTCAGACAGAAAAAAGTATCTGACCAAAACGAAAAGGGAATCAATACTGATAAATCAGATAAAGAATTAGAAAAGGAAGAAAAGAGGTCAGAGAAATTGAAAATGGAATATTCCAACGCACAAAATAATTTGAAAGAGGTGAAAGCAGCCTTGAGCCAATACTATAATGGAAACAAGTTGTTGGAAAAATATTACGAAAGAACACAAAAAGAATTGGTTGACTTATTCACATCGGGCATACTTTCTCTTTGGAAAAGTGAAGATGTTTTGCTTCGCAAAACAGAAAAAGTAAAAATACTTGACCACTTCAGACAAACTGTAAAATGGGATTAATAAAATTGCCATCCGGTTTTTTAAACATAACCAAGATGAATAATTCATAGTAGCTCACAGTAGGGACGGATTCAACATATTAACGCTGATATGAGAATATTTCACACCTTTTTTAAAAATTTTGCAAAAGATGATCAGATGAGATTTGATTATAAATTTCATCAGTTTATCAATGAAAGAAACTGGTTTCCATTTGGCTTCAATAATTTCGATAGCAGCATTAAATTAAAATATGTATTAGAACCTGATTATATTTTATTCAAATATGAAGAGGGACAGGTTTATAAAGGGGTTAGCACAAATAAATCAAATTTTGACGTAGCTAATGAAATTATCAATTTTATTGAAGTTACCAAAGACGAACATCCGGGAAGAATAAAATATTCTGCAAATCAAAATCATATTCTTATTTCAAGTTTAAAGGGTGCAAAATCGCCGGCATTATTTTTTAATGCCGATATGTCGGATTATGTATTTTCCAATGGTTTTTACATTTTCAAAATAAAAAAAAACTGGCATAAAAAATTTCTGGCATATATTTTAAGAAGCCGGCAACTAAAGGAAATTCTTGACACAAATTTATCAAGAGGTATTGGTATTCCTACATATAGGGAGAAAGATTTTCTGAGATTGAGAATGCCGGATATTGATGTGGTAAAACAACACGACGTTGTAAAAATAATCGCACCATTAGAAGCCGAAATAAAAAAACTCAACTCTCAGATCAAACCTGATACAGATATTATTGATGAAGTATTTACTTCATGGTTTGGATGGGATGAAAAAGCTTTTCAGGAGTTAAGAAATGTGCATTTAATGAGTATTCCTTTCAGCGCTTTTGCAAATAATATTGACAATCGTTTCAGTTTCAAGTTTCACAACAAACCGGGCGCATATATTTCTCAAATCCTGAAAGCCCAGACTTCAAAACGTATCAAAGATTATTTATCAGAAGACATAACGCTTGGTAAAAGTATCTCCCCATCCGACTATAACGAAAACGGCGAGCAATACTATGTTTCAATGGCGGACATAAAGAATTGGCGGTTTGAAACAGAAGAAGCAAAAACAGTAGATCAATCCTATTTTGATGCAAATCCAAATAAAAGAATTGCCTTGAATGATATTCTAATGGCAAGAAGCGGCGAAGGAACAATTGGCAAAGTTGCAATAATAGACAATGACGAAACCGATGCCGTGTATGCAGATTTTACTATGCGAATTAAGCTGAAAAACTATAATCCTGTTTTTGCTTATTACTATTTCAGAACAGGTTTTTTTCAATATTTAATTAATACACACAAAAAAGGACTAGGGAATAACACAAATATTTTCCCATCACAGGTAAGAGAACTCCCAATACCTGAAATTTCATTTGCCGTGCAGGAAAAAATAGTTGCTGTAATTAAAAATGAAACCGATAAACAAAGAGAGTTTGATAAAAAAATTCACGAAAAGAAAGAGGAAATAAATCAGATAATTATAAATGCGATAACAAAATAAACTCCAATCATTATGATCCCTGTTACAAATCAAATTGTTGACCACAACATCCTGCAGAAAGCCATTGACCGCTATCGTGAAAAGGGAATTATTCTCCCGACATTCGCCCAGATGCAGAACCCGGAACTGATACCGGGAAAGATAAAAGACCAGTTAAAAAATATCGGATTATGGGATCTTCATCCCCTGAATCTGTTCCGCATAACCTGGAAAAACGAGCCAAAACCCTTCGGAGGATTATATGGGAGTCCCAATTTTATTGAACTCCCCAGATCCATTACAGGAATAGAAGCGAGGATCATCGTAATGGCAGGTAAGTGGTTTCCCACCGGGGCGCATAAAGTTGGCGCCGCTTATGGTTGCCTGGCTCCGCGGATAATCACGGGGCAGTTTGACCCCACTTACCACAAGGCAGTATGGCCTTCAACCGGAAATTACTGCCGCGGAGGCGCTTTCGATTCATACCTGATGGATGTAACAGCCGTTGCGATTTTACCCGAAGAGATGAGCCCTGAGAGGTTTGCATGGCTGAAGGAAATCGGCGCCGAAGTGATCGCCACGCCCGGCTGCGAGTCGAATGTGAA
>JAPLDO010000256.1 GCA_026391715.1 Bacteroidota bacterium | reverse complement strand
ACCGTTTTGAACTCAAAGGCGAGTCACTCAGAAGGAGAAAAATCGAAAATAAATTGTAAATTTGAACAGCAAATCCACCATGGGGAAAGTGGTACACTTTCGACAGGAATAGGTGGTACACTTTCACAGGAATAAACAATGGCCAACCATGCGCTCGGGGCATCTGCGTCTATTAATTCCCGAGCAAGTTTAATGCCTTCAACAGGATTTTCATAACGCATCCTGAAAGCCAGTTGGAAAAGGGAATCCTATGGAATCTCATTCGCTTGCAGCAACAGAAACACCAACGAAAAACATATTATCAATGAAGCTATTTTCATGTTTTCAAGCGTTAACGTTTTGAAAAAGTAATGAATCCTTATGTGAAATAATCAACAAATATAATAATGTTTTCAAAGTATTATAAATTAATAAAGTTCCAATAAAAATAAATACAAGACCTAAACCGGCAATTTTATATAGTTGAACTAATGTGTCAGCAAATTTTGTGGAAAACCTTGAAATTTCCGGATAGTTTATATCAGTGTATTTAAAATATGTAAATATTTTCATCAAAAACCAAATAATACTGGTACTATCCAATTATGATTGACACCGGTAAACTATTCATATTTATTTCTTCTTAAAATCAACTAATTTTCAATCCTTTAACCCAAACCCATTACATATGAGCAAATATGTAAACGCAATCCCCATGTCCTTCTGGGCAGAGGATGACAAGCCCGCCTCCAAGCTCAACATCAAAGGCAGTGGCGCCCTCTCCGATGCCGAACACCTGGCGATCCTCATCGGTAGCGCCAACCACACCGACCACCTCCCGGCAGCGCGCACCCTGCTGAGCGAATGCCGCCAGAGCCTCCACGACGTCTCGCGCCTTTCGGTCCCCGAGATCATGCAGATCAGCGGCATCAACCTCTACCAGGCTACCCGCATAGCAGCGGCCTTCGAGCTGGGCTGTAGGCGCAACCTGTCGGATATCCCTTCCAGGGACAAGATCAAGAGCAGCAAAGACGCCTTCGAGATCTTCTCCAGCATCATCGGCGACATGCCCTACGAGGAGTTCTGGGTGCTGATGCTCAATAGGGCCAACAAGATCATCCGCCGCCAGGTGGAAATCAATCCATTCAAACGCGATTTAGGTTTCATGCACTGTCCAGAATATCGGTATCGCTTTGCCAACGACCTGAAGAAGATGTTGCCCCGGTTGCCGCTGGTGGAGGATCGTGTCCGGCGCCGAAAGTGGTTTCTACACGGTGGAAAAGATGCGGTTCCCGAAGAAAGACCAAAAGGACACCATCCTTTTCAACAGCATGATTACCATTTCAAACATTCCTGCCCGGGCGTATGAGTACGTCGTAAACGGCAAAAGCGCCATCGAATGGATCATGGAGCGCTACCAGGTTACTACACACAAAGAGAGCGGCATCAGGAACGACCCGAACGACTGGGCGGATGAGGTGGGGAACCCGAGGTATATTTTGGATTTGCTGCTGAGTGTGATCAGGGTGAGTGTGGAGACGGTGGGGGTTGTGGAGGGGCTGCCGGGGGTGAAGTTCCTATAAGAAATCGAAGATATTCTTTTCAAAGTTTAATTGACATGTGCAACTGTCCCCCGAATCCGAGCTCTACAATTTTTTGAAGTGTAGAAATTCGCGCCTCTTTGATATTATTTTCAATTTTCGAAATATAGGATTTTGTAGTTCCCACCTTGAAAGCAAGCTCCTCCTGCGTTAAACCTTTTTCAAGTCTGGCTTCATGAATTAATGCGCCAATTTTAAAATTCTCATACCCTGATTCAAGTTCATCCCTTTTTTTTGTTCCAGATTTGCCGTAGTGTTTGTCCTTGAATTGGCTAAGTGTCTGTATATTATCTTTTTTCGTTTTCATATTCTTTTTTTATTTTAAGAGCTTTGTCTATTTCAACCTTAGGAGTCTTTTGGGATTTCTTTTGATATCCGTTTGCCAGGACTACCAACTGCCCCCGGTCAAAAAAACAGAAAATTCGAAATATATCACTTCCTGACTGAACCCGGATTTCATAAAGACCACTTGTATCTTCAATATTTTTCAAATATGTTTCAGGAATTCTCTGCAACTCTTCAATCAAGTCAAAATCCAGATAATCTTGTCTTGCACTTTGGCTCGCTGTCTAACAAAGAAAATTTCAAAGTAGTCCTTGTAAAATATGATTGTTCTTTGTTTCTGCCTTTCGTTCATACTGCAAAGATATGAAATGTTGTCCGAAAGTGAAACAATTTGTTTTCAATCACCATTTCAGACATTCCGGACAGGGCTTTTGAGTAGGTGGTAAACGGCAAAAGCTTCATCGAATGGATCATGGAACGTTATCAGGTAACCACATAAGAAAAAATACCTGTCTTTGATACCAAAATTGTTGAATAGAATTCGTTGGTTTTTACTGTTCAGGTTTTCGGCTTTACCAGATGATATGCTTTCCGATGTTGCTGCCGTTATACCAGCTTCTTAGTTTTTATGTCAATTCATATACTTTTTGAAGTACTGGAAAACGGGAGAACAATTGGTTTCTTTGGTCCACTCAGGTTTTCTTTATACCAGTAGTGCAGCGTTTTGGGTTTGAGACTGAACATATATGCTACGAAACTGATGTTTACCGGGTGTTGTTCCATTCTATATTTTTAAAAAGCCCGCTTAGCCCGTAAACTAATCATATCGTATAAGTTTGAATAATCATTATATTTGTGACATGGGTAATACGGTATATACATTCACAATTAATCCTGATTGGAAACTAATAGATTTCATCAGTCAAATTGATCGGTTTGATGGCGCCTGGAGCTCGATAGAAAGGGATGAATGATGAAAATGAAAATTCTCCGTTTCACTCTTTTGCTTTTTCCGATAGCTCCGAGTCTGTTGATGATCTCCGGGTCAGCAACAGCTCAAACTTGGCAAAGACAGTACGGGGATACGCTTAGTTCAATGAAAGTAAATGATAGCCTACAGTGGGACAGCATCAACACTGCGCCATTTAAATACGACAGTCTTTGCCCGTATGCGATCGCCACCGATACCGTACCTCTCGTCAATTGCACGGGGATTACCGCTATATCATCGAAGTTCATGGCGGTGAGGTAAGTTAAAAGAATCTTTTTTTATCATCCATGAGCGTTTTGAAAAAAGAACTCCTGCGTGAACCAAACCGACGTCATTAACAAAAATAAACTTCACCAATCATATTATGCACTGCCTGAAAAGTACCTCCAAATGGTTTTTATTGTCAATAATTATTTCAATTGGTTTTTCGAGATGCAAAAAAAGCGAAGATTCTAATCCTGCCGTTCCTTCCGGCAAACTGGTTTTTTCAGTTGAACATGCCGTGGATGGCTTGCCGTTAAAGCCAAACGAAATGATTTATATGAATGCCGCCGGGAATAATTATCTGGTCGCCGGTTTGAAATATTTCATCTCCGATATTACCCTTTACCGGGATGATGGAACTCAGAAAATGATTGACGAACTGAAAGATATTTTCTACATTGACGAAGATATTCCGGCAACAAAAAATTTGCAGTTCATAGACAAGATCCCGGCAGGAAAGTACGACTCCATCAGTTTTATTTTCGGAATCGCCGAAGCGGAAAACAAATCATACAAATATGTCAACCCTCCTGAAGCGTTGATGGGCTGGCCTGAAATACTCGGCGGCGGTTATCATTACATGATGCTCGATGGTAAATGGAAAAATCTTTCAGGCGATATCCTTCCTTTCAATTTTCACCTTGGAATAGGTCAGCTTTATAAAGGCGGCGGTTACAATGTTGATTCAATTTATGCTTATGTTCAGAACTACTTTAGAGTTAGTTTGCCTGGTTCGGATTTTACCATGAAAGACCAGGAAACCGTCGCTTTCAGCCTTACCATGAACATTGAGAACTGGTTCCGGAACCCTCATATTTATGACCACAATTACTGGAGCGGGGCTATTATGCAGAATCAACCCGCAATGCAAATGGCGAGGGAAAATGGCTGGAATGTATTTTCAATGGAAATGATCCCACAGAATCGTTAATTTTGCGCTGGTTTCGGTATCTAACCCTGGCGAAAAAAGCAAATCAGTTTGAAACTTCTTCAATATGATATAGCCATACTCGACTGGCTGAACAGCCATCTGATTCCCGGTTCAACCCCGGTTCTTCAGTTTGTGTCGAATTTTGCTACATTTTTCAGTATTGCTATGGCGCTGATTGTGTTAGCAATGGCAATTATCAAAAAGTCTAAACCGTTGTATCACAAGACTATTTTGATAGCGCTGGTGTTAATTTTCTCTGCCATTATGATTCAGATTCTTAAAGAGGCTTTTGATCGTGAACGGCCTTTTTTGACCTATCCTTTTATCGAAAAATTGTCAACCGGCGGCGGTTCCTCATTCCCATCCGGACATACGATGGAGGCTTTTGCAATGGCTATGGCTATGAGTATTCTTTTCAGGTATAAATGGCTGATTGTCACAGTTTATGCATGGGCGTTTCTAATTGCCTATTCCCGGCTTGCACTCGGGGTGCATTATCCAGCCGATGTATTGTCAGGGATAATGATTGGAACGTTGATCGGCTGGTTTGTTCCTTGGATTTACCGGACTTTCCTAAAACCGGATGACTACAGTATAACAAAACGCCGGTAAAATGACCGTTTTTACCAGCGCTTCGGGCGATCAGCTTAGTAATACAAACCTATTTTACACGAGCGTCAGTCGCCATAAAATTCAATTATTCCTTCACCACCTTCGCCTGATAAACTGCCTTTTCACCCGTCAGTATCAAAAAGTAGACGCCTTTTGGCAGGTTTTGAAGATTAAGTTCGATGGTATTGGATTCCAGCGAAAACGAAGGTGTGTATTTCATCCCGGTTGCGGATAAAAAAATGGGATTTCTGTTATCAATGGAAATGCCATTGGGGATGGTAACTGAACAACGATCGGCGGCGGGATTGGGATAAACGGAAAGTTTATATGTTAGTGAGTTGGATTCATCTGCGCCCACAGGGTTTCCCCAAATAATGGCAGCATATTCAGGATGATCAATGAATGGGTTACGATTGTGCTGCATACCATAAACAGTATTGTTCCTGTCGGTCTCTTTTTGCGAAACAGGATCAATGTTACACCAATGCAACATAAGTTGTAATGCCCAGGGTTTGAGTTGTGATCCCTGGGTTGCTGGACTTCCAGCCCAGCCTGAATCTTCGGTATAGTAACGGGTTGACATATAGAAATATGTGCGGGCAAAATCGCCTTTGTAATCGTCTATGGGTTCAAATACTGTTCCTGTGTATCCGGGCCAGTTGCAAGTACCGAGTTTACTGCCATTGAGTGACGTCCATGTTGGCGAAGAAACCGTACCATAAGGATAGTTGTCGCGCATTCCATTCACTTTTCCATCAGTAGGGTAGATATGGAAGATATCTGAGTTCATTGGAGGAGTGTCATTGAACCAGCTTTTGGGCCAGGAGTGTTCGCGATTGTAACAATCGCCCTCGGCGCTATAATTTCCACATTGATCCGATCCAAAAGTAAACGAATAAGGTGGGTTTCCATTGGGAGTTCCATTGGGAATGTCGGAATACATGTCCCATACTTTGCCATTGGGTTTATCATCGGTAGTATAATAAGCAGTCCAGAGACCGCTGTATGATATTACCGTATGACCCTTAATTATATTGTGCAGCGCCGCCTGTAGAGCCACGCCGGTTTTTCCGCCGGCTTGATCGTAATATCCGGCAGGGATTTGGGCTGACAGTTTTGTTACAGTTACTATGCACAACAAGGCATAAGCCAGTGTTGTCAATCTTTGGATTTTCAGGAAATTATTCAAGGTTGTTTTTTTGGCAAAGGTAAGAAAAAGGAGTATGCCGGGTTACATAAGGGTAGGGTAGGCAGATATTAAGTAATAATACAAAATATTGGCGATTAAAACACTATAAACTCAAAAAATAAGCCGGAGATGAAATGATGATTGTAATGAATGGATTTACTTTATCAACGACAACCCCTCAAGCGCCGATGCATCCTTGGGTTTGTTCAATAAAACCTTATTGAAAAGCACCTGAGCCTCCCGAAGTTTCCCAAGTTGGAAATTAGTCCAGGCATAAAGAACCATACCGTCGTAATCGAAGGGGTAAAGGTTTATTACCTTTTCAAGGTACTTTTCAGCTTTACCATAATCTTTCCTGCCATAGTATATCGCGCCCATCCGGTAATTGGCAGTTGTGTTCTGCGGGTCAATGGAAAGAATATCGTTGTACTGGGCAATTACCTGTTCCCAGTTACCGAGAGCAGAGGCAGGATAGATATATCCCAGTTTCGGTTCGATGGCATAAGGTTTCAATTTTATGGCTTTCTGATAATAGGCTGCGGATTCGGTAAACGATCCGCCGAGATACGACACCCATCCCAACCGGAGATTTATCTCGTATGAATCTTCCTGGTAAATCTTTTTCATCGTGGCAATCGCTTCGGTGAAATTTCCCCGCCCTTCATATTCCTGGCTTTTCGCAAAGGCAGCGTGAAGGTCGGCGGAGCTGGTTTGGCTGAAAAGTGTAAACGAGCAAAGAAAAATTAGCGAGATAGCGAAGCAGCGAAATTTTTGACTTGTTAAAGTTTCCATGTTATTCCTCCGATTATTGTGTTTGTGTGATATGGATTGTATTTTGACGTCTGTACTTCGTTGATCTCCTGTGTTGCAGAATTCTGCTTCTTGACATAGTAGATTTGCTGGCTTTCCTTACTTGTATATTGGTAAATCAGCGACAAGCTGATATGTTTGCTGATTACGAAAATTAAAGAGGCGCCTGCCCGGTAGTTCATCGCGTCGCTGTTGTTATAAACGACAGAACCATTGAAAATATTGGCATTGGTATAATCTCCGTAATAAATATTCCCCTCAGCCCACATCCAGGAGGTGATTTTTGCTCCCAGAACCTGACTAAAAAGCAGCCGACTGTCCTTTTTCCCCTGGGAAAAGCCGGTTACCGAGGTTGTTCCATAAAAATTGAGGTTTCCAAAGGGGAAGTAGGTGAGCGAGAGTCCAATCTGCTTCTGTTTGCTGCCGTTCAGGTTTGAATAGCTTCCGGATAAGCCAAGATTGAAAAGTCCGAAATCCTTGGTAATTTTCAAAGCCGCCACATAGTTGTTGAACGAGGTATCACTCTGCGGAAATGAATAGTTTAGTCGTGCAAATGGAAATGTATACATGGTACTGTCGAACGCTGTGTAATAGGCGGGATCCTGCACGGTATCAAATCGGTAACCTGGATTGGTTGCAGTATAGGCAACATGGATGAAGTGGAACGCCGGCATAATCCTGAATCCCGCTCCCGGCGAGTATGATGCGCCGATATGAATCTCCTGTTGTTTCACCTGATAATTGAAACTGGTATTATAAACAACCCAGGGAAAATCGTAATTATATACTTTCCCCCAGGAAGTATCTGTAATACTTACAAGTTGATCCTCGCCCCTGCCATACTGAATGTACTTTGTTTTATCAAATTGAAGATAATTGTAAGCCAGCGAAAGACTCACCCGGTTCGACAATCGCAACTTCAGCCCCAGATTGGCGTAAAAACTATTGCCATACAGATCCTGCTCGCCGTAAATGCTGTCGCTTTCCATCAATGTTGCAAGGTTGCCTGGCGATTTATCGCTACTGAGGGTGTAACCGCTTTCCAGATGGATTAAATCCAGAAAGCCTTCTTTATCATCAATTAGCTTCCTTGATTCCGGCGTCATGCCTGCCCTGAGTAAACTTGCCTCTTCGCCGCGATCGGTGTAGCGGCATGCATAATATAGGTAATTTGCCACCGCGGGATCGTCGGAATTGAACTGCCTCGCTTTTTTGAGGTGCGTGACAGCCGGATAGTACGCTTGTTTTTCAAAATAGGCAATTCCCATCCTTACCCTGAGATAATAGAAGTCAATATCCTCGCGGAGCGCCAGCTTTCCAATTATTATCACACTGTCCCATTTCCGTTCCATGTATAAGCGATAGGTGAGAATATCCACAGTATTAAAATTAAGAACAACTGCCTTTTCTGAAGCAAATAAAACAGCGTCCGACAAAATAATCAGCAAAATCAAAAGGGTTTTTTTCATTGGCTACTCTCCAGGTTTACTTGAGTTGTTTGTTCGTTTTCATTGATGATAAACTTTTCCAACCCGTGAGGACCGATAAGAAAATCCGTTGTCATTGATTTCATTATTCTTCGCCCGAATTTTGCAGTAATTGTTGACTGAAGCCTTATGTTTGTTTGCATCACAACATCGTCCATGCCGAGATAACGGAGGTTATATTCCGAACTGCTGAAAAGAACAAATGGAGCCAGACAGTCCTGAACCAAAGCCACCAAAAAATTATTGAAGGTATTTACAGGGTATTGGTCATTCACATGAAGATTCCGGTAAAAGCCCATCATAACCTTGTATGCGCTGAGGTAAAACCTGAAAAGAAGCGAACTCCGGTCGCCATCAAAATGGGTAAAATAATGGATGTCGCCGTCGTTTTTGAAATATGCCAGCGACTTGGTTTTTTCACAATACAGATAAGTGTTGTTCAGCGCGTCTATCTGAACTTCCCAATCCAGGGTATATGATTTATCCTGATCCTGTGTTACATTTAGCGCAAATTTTTGTCCGGGGATAAAATGAAAAGCTTTTTCGAGCGAACTGTTTTTACTAACATTTGAAACAACGATACTGTTTTCGGGTGTTTCGTAAGATTTCAGTTCAAAAACGCCCTCTTTATGGCGGATGTAATGGCTGATTGGATAATCGAGAGTACGCGAGCCGATATATGGCGTTGCCTGTATCTGAAAATGGATATGAGGAACTGGCGAACGCCCGGTATTTCCGCAATTTGCCAGAATCTGACCCTTTTTCACCACATCGCCGGCTTTTACCTTTATACTTCCTTTTTTCAGATGCGACAGTTTGGAATAGAGTTGATCGGCATGGCGCAGAATGATGGTGTTTCCCCAGTTATATTCAAGTTCAACATTGCCGATCTCATTTTCTTCAACATCATCCACAACCTCCTCAACAATTCCGCCCGCAGGCGCAATCACTGGCTTGTTAAAGGCATGGTAATCTTCGCGGTTGTTTCCATCGCGCGAATAGGTAAGTCCGTCCTCATCCATAATTTCAAAATCCCAGGCATGACGCCAGTCGCCCTGGTGGGTTAATTTCCCATTATGACTTTGGGTTACCTTCCATTCGCCCCAGAAAGGCAGGATGAATGGAAAATAGAGAGCTTTTCCGAAACGCGCTTTGTAATTGACGTGGGAATAGAGATTTTTCTCCGGCGAATATTGCTGATAAACTACCAGCTCAGGTTTGTCGAAAAAACGTTCCCTGAATTTCAAAGAATAGAGAAATATCAGCACAATCAAATTGAATGGCAGCGAATAGACCGAAAGCTGAAATATGGAAAAGAATGCCTGTGTACTGGTCAATAAAATTGAGATCAGCGGCGTAAGGAGAATTACCCAGAGAAACGACCACCGGGAAGGGATGATGAAAAACCCGCCAATGGCTATGGATGTCAGAATAAAATTGAAGCCGATATAGCTGTAACTGAGTTCATGCATATTGGCGCCAATAAATTGGTAAAAAATGTATGCTGAAAAAAAACCGACGAGCGATAGCATAAAAGCTATCCGCGAGTGAATAATCAGTCCAACAGCGATCAGGATGCCGGCAAAAAGATGATACTGAAAGAAAATTGCCCCAAGCGATTTGAAGTAAATCCTCACCGAATCCCAGATATCGAGGTCCGACATAAGATTGTAGGTGTCAACCATCTGTTTGCCGCCCAGTTCAAACATTTCATTGGTCATATAAATGCCTCGTTCACTGATTTCGAGCGAAGTAAACTGCCTTGATGCGAGGCTTACAAGCCACGTTCCAAGCAAAAACGACATGCTCATATATGGTAATGCGTATTTTCCAATAACGCCTTCGAGCCACAGTGTCAAAAACAGGGTCAGCGCTGAAGCGGAAGCCAGAACAATGAAGTATTCGGCGCCCGGTTGATAAAAAACGCCAAGCCCCAGTCCAACAAGCAGGCTGTTGAATCCGTAATAGCCCTTTTTAATTTTAAATGTGTTAAAACCAATGAGGTATGCAATGAAGTTGGTTACAACAACAGCCATAAGTCCGCTGAATCCCGCCCAGAAATCGAAAAACGTTACAGCAAGCAGGATTATTGAAAATATTCTGCTGTCGGAAAAGAAAATCTGTGTGTAGCTGTTAAGCGTCCCGGTTATGAATGATGGGAAAAGGCGGGTAAGTTTGTTAAAGTTCAAGGTTCAGGGTTCAAGGTTCAAGTTCGTGGGATCAACCAATGTTACTTAAATGCTCAGGCGTCCGTTCCATACTGATAATATTCTCAAGCGCTTCACGGCTGCGTATAAGATGAGGTTTTTCATCAAGGTCAATGAGAATAACATTTGGTCTTAGAGTAATAAACTGCATCCATTGCGTCATATTGTATGCCCCCACGTTATGAATTACCACATGTTCGCCTTTGTTGAGCAGCGGCAGGGTTGTGCTTTCACGGATTACGTCAATATTCATACAGAGCGGACCGTAAAGGCAGGTGTCTTCGGTATAGTGAGTAAACGTTTGTGCAGGCGTTATGCGGTGATCATACCAGAAGGCAGTGAAAAGTATGTTTACCCCGATATCAAGAATGGTGTTACGGCGCCCTGTGCTTGAACGTTTGTTCGATACCACAGTGCCAAGCAGGAAACCGGCGTCGTCAATCATGGCGCGTCCGGTTTCGAGAATAAGCAGCGGCAGCCGCTCTTTTCTGAAGTTGCTGTTGACCAGAGCCGTAGTGATGGCTTCGGCAAAGTCGTCAAATGAAGGATTGGTGTCAGAGCCTGGCAGAAACGATCCTTTCAAGGTGTTTCTTGAAGGAAATCCGCCGCCGAGGTCAATGTATTTTATTTCATGGTTGAATTTCTGCTCCACCGCAATAGCAAGTTCAGCCAGTTTGGAGGCGGCAATGCCATAAGCTGAAGCGGAAAGCATAAAAGTTCCGATATGGCAGTGCAGCCCTACAAGTTCCATCTTTCCCGAATGCATGATTTTATTGAGGGCGTCCCAGGCTTGTCCGTTTTCATAATTGAAACCAAAGCGGTCCCACATAGGATAAACTCCCGTGTCCATATTTACGCGAATTGCAACCCTCGGACGTTTTTTCAGCGTTTCTGCAAGCTCTGTGATTGTATATAATTCATCAAGGTGGTCAATATGGATCAGTGAGTCGTTGTTGATAGCTTTGGTAAGATCCTCCTCGCTTTTATCGGGACCGTTGAAGATTATCTTTCGCCCGTCAACCCCAAGTTTAATGGCTTTGTCGTATTCAAACCCTGATACAACTTCCGCCCATGAACCCTCCTGATGAAAGATGCTGCAAACGGCATTGAGGTAATTGGTTTTATACGACCAGGCAAACTGAACCCGCGGATACCGGGTCTCAAATGCCTTTTTAGCTTTTCTGATGGAGCTGCGGATTGTTTTTTCCGACAGCACAAATAACGGCGAACCATACTCGCTGATCAGCGATTTTACCGAAACCCCGTCAATCTGCGTCACAGGTTCATATTCAGTTCTGGAGCCAAACTTGTTTGGCATGCCCGTTTCCAGTTTCTTGATCACCGGACGCTCATATCTTAATTTGCTCATCGTTTATATTTTAAAAATCAATTCTTAATTCTATATTCTATATTCTATATTCTATATTCTATTGTTCTACAGAGACGCAATGCATTGCGTCTCTACAATCACAACTCCCCGTAAATGCTGATTTGCTCAAATTCCTCACGGTCAACAATCATATCCCATGCATACCGGATAAACATCTTGCCTACCGCGTAATCGCTGAATGGCGGTACTTTTTCGCCAATTGCAAGATTCACGAGGGCTTCGGGAATGTTTTGCCCCACGCCCACGGCAAGGTAAATCCATGCCGGCAACCGGGGATTGATCTCAAGCAGGTAAAGTTCGCCGTCTTTATTTTTCATCAGCTCAAGCTCGAAGCCGCCGCGCCATTTGGTGTTGCGCAGAAATTTCCGGGTCATGTCGAGCATCCGCTCATCTGAAATTGATATTCCGCCCCAGGCTTTTCCTTTGTCGGTGATATATTGCTTGCGCATCGGAACTGCCGCAATGGTGTTTCCTTTGCCATCGCCAAGTCCGGTCACGTTGAACTCGGCGCCATGAATGAACTCCTGGATAATAATAGGAAGTCCCCATTTCGCGCTGATCTTGTTAAAGTAGGTTTTCACCTGCTCAATACTGTATGCAATTGAAGCGTCGTAAAACTTTCCCTTCACAATCATCGGGAATGAAAACTCCGACTGCAGACTGTGAACTGTGTTCAGGTCGTAAATTACCTTGCTGTGCGGAACGCTGATTCCATACTTCTTCCCGAAATCGTTGAGATTTACCTTGTGCCGCTCCTCGAATTGGTGCATTGTAGGAAGGAACATGTGAATGCCCATATCCTTTAACTTAGATTCCAGTTTGATGAAAGGATATAACTCAGCGTCAAAATTCGGTATAATAACATCCAGTTTCTCTTTTTCATGGATGTATTCAATCCGTGAGAGAAGCATGTCAATACCCGCCCCGGGATAAGGAATTGAATAGGTGCGGTCAACGATATCGTGCATATAAATACCAGGCTCGAGAGATTCATAAGAAAGCCCGATAATTCCTACATCAAAAGATTCGGCTTCGCGCAATGCCCTGATCACCGACACGCCGGGACCGGGACTGTCAATGGCATTTAGCCCGGTGACAGCGATATTAAGCTTTCGTCGTTTCATTGCGTTCAAGGAGTTTGTAATGTTGGAGCATTCCGATAAAGTCCTGGTAATCTTTCTCGAAAGAGACCCGATCAGTTGAATATTTTTCGAGGATCGCTTTGCTAATCTGATCCAAATCTTTCTCATCCTTAAGAAGATTCAGGATTTCAACCCCTATGGGGTTTACAGTGTAGGACTCGCCCGTCACCGGGTTGAAGAGTAGCCCTGATTCACTGATTGCTGCATTTTTGCTTAGTTTCATAGTCTGTTGTCTATATTGTTTAGAGGCGCTGCCGTGCGTCTATACGATATTGCAATATTACGGCGGCTAATCTTAGCGCCTGTTATGAAATTTTGGAAACCTTGTATAAGATTTTAATGAGTAAAATACGCCTCCAACTCCCTCATCGTATCATGCGTGGTAGCAAAGTCGCGAATAATCAGACCCGATTCGAGCAGAACAATGCGGTTGCACACTTCGGTTACATGCGTCAGATCGTGGCTGGAGACAAGAAGAGTAACATTTTTTTCGGTATTAACCCTTTTCAGCAGGCGTTTCAGGCTGATCTGCGAACTGGGATCCAGATGGGCGAATGGTTCATCGAGAACCACAATCTCAGGGTTTCCCATCAATGCGGCAATAATCCCGACTTTACTTTTATTTCCTTTGGAAAGCGCGCGGATAGGTTTTCGGTTTTGGTATAACTCTTCGCTCGCAAAACCATCCAGTTGATGGTAAAAACCGGTAAGGTCTTCCAGATTCATTCCGTGAAGAGATCCAATGAAATTGAAGTACTCTGCCGGTGAAAGATATTCGATCAGAAATCCCTCATCGAGGTAGGAGCCGGTATATTTCTTCCATTCCTCCGATTGGGAAACCTGAACGTTTTTTGAAATAACCTCTCCTTCCGTTGCCGCCAGAAGATCGAGAATCAAGCGGAAAAAAGTGGTCTTTCCTGCGCCGTTATTGCCGATTAGTCCGAAAGATTCGCCGGCGACAATCTCCATTTCGGGAATGTGGAGAGCCGTTGTGCCGGCATATTGCTTTTTGAGACCTTTTACCTTGATCATAGTTTAACCATTTCTGAATCCGTGGAGAATTATTTGTTTCCGCGCCAGGAACTGCCTGGCGACGATATCAATAAGTTGCCGGTGAAAAATAAGTCCTGCAAGCCCGATTAGTCCGACAGCAACAATTCCGGCGTCAGGGTTTACGATAATTGAAACCAGCCAGTAAATGAGTACCGGAAAGCCGAGCGCCGGGATACTAAGAATGAAATGAACAGCAGTTACGCCTTCATAGTTGAAGAAAGACCCTTTGCTCATATCAACGCGTTTGGTGTTGAAGGATCCGAGGAACAGGATAACAAAGATGTTTATTCCGCAGTTGAAAAGCCAGGCGGCAAAGTTCAGTAGCAGAATTCTGTAATCATACAGAGCGTAAGGCATGGTTATTAAGAAAGTGACTGTGTTGAAGAAAAAGAAGAGCCTGAATTTCGCGATAAAGAAATCACGGGTTGTGAAATTGGCAGTACACAGCCGGTCAAAGTAACTGCTTTCCCATGACAGTACGAGCTGTCCGTACTGAATCATCATTATGCCGGTGAGCAGAAGCCCGATGAAAAGCATCATTCCATAGCCGGACTCAACCGGATGTTTCGTATAGATCAGGAATCCATAAAACATGAACATCATGCTCAGCACAAGGTAGGTTTTGGGTCGGTTGTTGCGGAGAATCATCTTTATTTCGAGGCTCATGAGAGCGCCGCTCACGCCAAAAATTTCTGAAATGTAACGACTTCCTGCTGATGATTTATACTGTCTTGATTGTTTCTCCTCCATTTCGAGGTAACGCTGCCGGTAAAGGAAAAACCAGGAAAGGCTGTATGATAGAATAAAAAGGATGGCAGGTACAACCACCCAAACCGGATTTATGGCAATCGCCATTAACCAATTTCCGAAACCAAGTGAAATTATGCGGCTCTGCGAAAAATCGAACCAGAATAGAAGGGCGGTTACCGCTGCAATGATAATAAAAACTGATGGTTTGACGGAAAAGAGTTTTCTGAAGAAAAATGCAAGATAGTTGTTTGCAAAGATGAGCAGTATCACGGCGATAAGCCAGGTTATACCAGTGGTAGGGGAGTAGCCTGGAATAACTTCGCGAAGCGTGAAAGGTATGAGGACAATCAGCGGAAAGAAGTTAAAGAGGCTAAATCCTGATTTTACAAGGAGAAAGTGAAATATCGAATTTTTCCTTACCGGAAGGTGAAGGTATGGCATAACCGAAAGCGCCGGCGAAGGTTGCATAAGAAATCTGAAAATAAAGTCGGCGATGAAATAATATAGCAGGATACCGGAAAAAGCCGTAACAGGGTCGGCGTCAGGAAATACAGAATCCATAATTTTGCCGAGGAATAACCCGAGAAGTATTAGGTTTATCAGCAAATAAACCAGGAATATTCCGAGCATAATATTAATCAAGATGCTTTTCTGCCATGAAGAGGAGCGAATCATCTCTTTCCACTGATGATTGACGAGCCTTGGAAAAAGTTGGATAAATGGTATCATGGTTGAGGCTGATTAGAATTGTGATTCATTTTCGTCAATTTTGCTTTTCAAACACATCAACCTCCCGGAAATAGTAAGGTCCATGAGGTGAATCCTCGCTGATAAACATGAGATAGCGGAACTGAAGTCTCTGATTTTTTTCAGGAACAACCTTATAAAGCGCTTTGTCATTTCCCCAGATATCTTCGGGTTGAGCAAACGCAATAAATTTCCAACCCGCCGCTGCCGGATTGCCTTTAACTTCCGGATTTATATCTCCTGTCGCCCCCCAAATGGAAAAAGCCTGTTGCCCCCGGTTTAATTGTTGAACAGTGAAGATATGGAGGCTGTCTATTTCAATTTCGCGCTGCAAGTCCATTCTGATGCGGCCTTCGCCGGTTGCCGACCATCTGTCATTGGCTGAATCCACAGGCAAAAGGTCGAACATGCCATCATTTATTGCCGATACATTCATCGCCCCGGAAGCGCTTGGCAACCCCGATTGGGCGATATCCGCGCCGGAATAGAAGTATTGTGCCGATACTCCGTTTGGTTGATGAATATCTGCGTAATCCTTCATGGTTAAGCGTCCCGGCAAATCTGCCATGTTCTTCTTTTTGGTAACATCAACCTGAGCAAGCGGCTGCATTTTGTCGGTGACCCAGCTTTTGGGCAGATTCAACGTCATCGTTTGTCTCGCGCTGAAATCATCATAAAGCGGTTGTACCGGCTGAATCTGATCAAAAGAATTGTCGGAAACCGTGATGGCAAATATTTTGATGGATTCATTTTCAGGAAGCTGTAACGTTTCGCTCGCCGGAGAAGCATCCAGTTTGTAAACATATATATAACCATAATTATACGGTATATTCACGGTATCCTGATGAAGGTGAGTACAATACCAGGCAACTTCGTCGCGTTTGATAAATCCCTTTTCCAGTCCGGTTACACGTCCAAAACGATCCCAGATACGATTGTCAAACTGACCGATTTTCCCTTCGTATTGCTGAATGTGCAACAGTGTTTTCGCGCCGCCGACTTTAAAAATTCCCGCAGTATCGCTCAATGCCGCCGCAAGGATATAGGCATGGCTGAAGTTCCCCGTTTTGGGAAGAAATATCTTTTGTCCTTTGCAGGTGACAACATTGTTTTTGCCATCGGATGTTGCGCCCAGATTAAACTGAATGCCGTTAACTGTTACCGTTGTCGGAAATTGTTCGGCAGGGAAACACTTGCGTTTAGAATCAAATCCGCCGTTCTTCATGTTGTTTTCATTACTTACAACATCCTGATCAAAAACAAGGGGTAATTCAAACGAAGACGCAGCAGAAAGCCTATCCGCCGGCGGTTCCACCTGCACGGCAAAACTGCGGATGGCAAAGCCGGTCATCGCGACTGTCAGCTTGCCGTTTTTGGTGCTGGCTTCTCCAATGAACCGCTCCTGCCCGTCAACCTCCCAAGCCCTGACGATTTTCGATGCAAAGGTTACCTCCACATTCGAAATGTCTTTGCCTGTGAGTTCCTGTAACCTGATAACAATATCTTTCCCGTTTTCGGCTTTTTTGATTGTCCGGATATCCACCTGTGGAGCTGAAATTCGCGCGAAGGAGAAACTTTTTCCAAGAAAACCTCCGTGCTGCGGCGTTATGAAAGCTACAAGCGGTTGATTCAGTCTTCGTCCCTGCCATTCCGATAGAGCGGTGCGCCAATCGCCTTTATGACTGTATATTCCATAAGTAAATTCATGGATTCCCCAGTCCTGCGTCGCCTGATCATTAAAGGTGTTGGCGGTGGGCGTATACAGAAGAGTTAGCCGGAGAGTATTGTCATCGGGTTTGTCTGAACCGAATTTTGAATCCTCCAGAATGGTTACTCCGAAACGACCCGATTTATCGGTGAGGTCGAACCATTCGCGCGACGGGACTTCATACTGTTTTTTGTGGTTTGTCACCCTTTCGATAGTTCCAAGCCCAAGGTTGTACGTTGCTTTCTCATTGGAAGCCGTAAGCGGGAATGATGCTTTAAGGCTAACCCCGCGAGATTGCCACCGGATGATGTTCCTCACAAAAAGTTGTTCCTGCCCCGATACCAGCGTGATGTATTGCGTGAACACTGAGTTTCTTGCGGTTCGTTCGACACAAATCGTCGCCCTCACCGGTCCCTTCTCAACCAGCGTGATTGTTGCCGGTCCGCCAACGAAATCAATCGGCGGGTTTTGCCTGTCGTTCCAGTCCATATTCCATGCAGGCCAGTATGCCGGATGTTCTTTTTGAAATTCAAGTCTTGATGGCGATGAAAGTAACTCCTTGCCCAGTTTTTTATCAATAACGCTGCTGATATCGCCTGCTGCATTAACCGTCAATTTTAAAAATTCGTTGTCAAGCATGGCGGCTGAAGCGGAAAGTCCCGACTGATAATTCGCTATTTCCTTTGCCGGTTGAATGTCGTAACAAGCAAATCCAAAGGATGGAACTGAAGCGGGAAATGCAATCTGAATAGTTGTTTTGGTTGTTTTCAGAATCTGAACCGGGATGGTATCGTTCTCAGCATTAACGATAACCACCGACTGTGGCGCTCCGTCGGGATATGAAATTTCAGCTTCAACAATATCTTTCCGACTAATTGCTAACGGATTATAAACTACCATTGATTTGCCTTTCCCGCGTGTATCCATGGCGCGGATGACAGCGCCAACCGAGCTTTGCAGGATTGAAGAAAACTGGTTCATTGCGAGCGTTTCGTCATTCCAGGCATACGTGTATGCTTTGGGAATACTGGTTCCCGGCAGGATATCGTGCATCTGGCTTCCGAGAACAAGCCACCAGTTCGCATTCATTGATTTTAGCGGGTATTTGATTCCTCCAAGCCAATCCGACATCACAGCCACAGGTTCGGCGGCGAGGGCAAGTTGTTCGTTTTTCCGGTTCCACCTTTTCATGTATGCCTGTGAAGTGAGCGAACCGGAAGAGTGTTCGGTGAGAAGCAGGTCGCCCGAATAGGTTGGTAACTTACTTGCTTCGCTCTCTTTCAGGTCGCGGAATAACTGATCCGAAGAGGTCAGATAAACCTTGATTTTGCTGTCGGATTGGTCAATGCTGCCAATGGCGTTTCTTATGTCTTCCTCGCGGGGCGAACCGCCGGTATCTCCCACTCCATAATAACGGTAGTCGGCAAAAACGCCAAATTTTTTCCCGTTATCCATAACCCTGTTTACCCAATAGGCGGTTGTATCAATCCGTGGAGTAACGCGACCATTGTAATCAGTTGCATTCAACGCTGCAACGATCCCTTTTCCGTCGGGACCAAGCCATGTTCCGAGGTTAAATGGAATTCCCATTGCCGATCCCCACGACAGTTTTTGTGTTGAGAATCCTTTCAATCCCGAATGTGCAAGAACCGAGGGCAGATGAGCCTGGAAACCGAAGCAATCGGGCAGCATGAAATCAACGCTTTCGCGACCAAATTCCGATTTGAAAAAGCCGTTGCCATAAAGTACCTGGCGAATCACCGACTCAGGCGAAGGAATATTTACATCACATTCGTCAACCGACGATCCGCCTACGCACCAGCGCCCCTGCGAAATGTACTTTTTCAGTTTTTCATAACGATCGGGATAATACTCCTGCATCATTTTATAACGGCGGGCGCCTGAAAAGGCGAAAACGTAGGGTTTGTATTTTTCAATCAACCTGAAATTCTCATCCAGCGTATTTTTCAGAAAATCGTTGATAGTTTCCTGATAGTCCCAGCGCCATTCAGTATCGAGGTGGGAATATCCGACGGTGTATAAAACCGGGTCGGTGGATAGATTGTATTTTGGCGCCACTGGCTTTGGCGTGGTCGGTTGAGCCTGAGCAATTGTCAGAATTGACGTCAGCAATAACAGGCATAAAACTGAAAAATATCGTTTCATATTTTTATATCTGGATTTTCTCTTTCCAATTCGCATTAACGCGAAATGAAAACCCGTCGGGGATTGAGTGTTTCTGAAATAGTTTAACTTCTCATTACTCTTTTGGCTTCTTTGGGTTTAGTTTTTTGGCAGTTTTGTTTTCGGCTAAAATGGTGAGTTCGGGGTCTTGCATTTCGTCTAAGCGTTCAGAAGCCGTTTGTGCCAGCCAATTTATCTTCAAAAATTTTGATTTCGTTTTTCTTTTCCATTTTTATATTTTATGAATATCCGCTTGTTTACCTAATTATTCTTCTGCTCTCTTTTAAAACCTGGCGGCAATTTTTGCTGAACCGCAAAGTTATAGCTAATTGCCTAATCTTTTTAATCCGTTGCCAAACGCAATACATTAAAACGCTAATTTTGCGCCTGCAAATCAAAACCAACCGTTAGTATGAGAAAATTCATTTTTATTTTTGTTATAGGCGCTTTGCTGGCTTCATGTTCCGGCAACAAGGATCAATTTTCAATCAAGGGACACATCAACGGTATAGATACCGGGATGGTTTATCTTCAGAAATTTGATGCAGATCAATGGGCAAATGTTGATTCCACAAAGTTGGATAAAGGATCGTTTACATTCAAAGGGCAGGCGGCAATGCCTGAAATGAGGCACATTACCATGCAGGAAAAGGATATTTCGGTTCCTGTTTTTGTTGAAAATGCCGCTATCGCTATTGAGATTTATCCCGACAGCCTTGATAAATCTTCCATAAAAGGTTCCGCTACTCAGGATATCTATCAGAAATATCTGACCATGAATGAAACTATAAACCAGAAGATGGAGGCGGTTTACAAGGAATGGAAAGCCGCAAAGGAGGCTAAGGATACTGTTACAATGAAACAAACCGACTCCATTTCAAACGAACTCGATATTCAATTAAAAAACCAGTTGAAGGATTTTATCAAAACCAACAATAAAACGGTGGTTTCACCTTATCTCGTAATGAAGAACAGTTGGCAGTTTGACCTTCCCGAACTCGAGGAAATACTCACAGCTATTGATACAAGCCTTAATCAATCGCAATATATTCAATGGTTGAACAAGCGTATTGACATTCTCAGAAGCGTTGCTATCGGACAAATTGCTCCCGACTTTACCATGAATGACTCCACCGGTAAACCTCTCGCTCTTTCATCGCTGAAGGGAAAGATTCTTCTGGTTGATTTCTGGGCTTCATGGTGCGGACCATGCCGCGCCGAAAATCCCAATGTTGTGAAGGCTTTCCAGGCTTACAACAAAAAAGGATTCGATGTGCTTGGCTGTTCATTCGATCAGAACCGTGAAAAATGGTTGAAAGCTGTGAATAATGATAAACTCACCTGGAATCAGGTATCCGACCTGAAAGGCTGGGGCAACGCAGCAGGCAAACTTTATGGAATAAATTCAATTCCTGCCAACGTTCTGCTCGATAAGGATATGAAAATCATCGGTCGCAATTTACGCGGCGAAGAGCTGATGGCGAAACTTGCCGGAATACTGGGTCCTGCTCCAAAAAAGTAAAATCATGAGAACTATTTTGATTGCCGTCCTGATATGGGCGTCGTTTTCCGTATTGGCGCAGAACAACATCAAGGGGACAATTGTAGACTTAACTGGAAAAAAGATTGCTATCCAGAGCATCTTTGGCGAGAGAACCAAAACCATTGATTCAACCTTCACCGATTCAACCGGGCAGTTTCAATTAACCATGAAAGGGCGGCTGCCGGGGATGTACCGGTTGTATTGGGCAAAAGAAGGAATGGTTGATGTGATCTGGAATCGCGAGGATATTCATTTTAAAACTACCGAAATTAATCCCGAAGACAGTCTGAAATTCATCGGTTCGATTGAAAACCAGTTGTATCAGTCGTTTATCAGAATGGATAGAATGAATCAATCGAAATTGCAGGTTCTTGTTCCGGTCATTGATTATTATCCTTCACATGATGCTTTTTATAAAACAGTCATAATTGAGTTTGAGAATATCCAAAAATTACAGCAGCGCTTTCTTGATTCGGCAGCGAATCTCTATCCAAACTCTTATGCCGTCAGGCTGGCGAAGGTATATTCAAGTCCGTTCATTCCTGCCGCAATGAATAAAGATGACCGGATGACTTTTCTCAAACAGCGATATTTCGACAAGGTTAATTTTTCTGATACTTCCTTACTTCGCAGCATGGTTTTTCCGAATAAGGCGATCTCCTACATGTCGCTTTACAGCAATAACAGGCTGCCGCAGAAACAACTTGAAGCCGAATTTATTAAGGCAGTCAATGTAATTCTTGGCGCCGCCTCAGTAAATCCCGACGTTTACAGGTTCCTGCTCGATTACCTTGTGAGCGGTTTCGACAAGTTTCATTTCGACGAGGTGATTACTTATATTGCCGATAATTTCAAAGATCCATCATCCTGTGAAGATCAAACTCGAAAGTCGGCATTGCAGAAAAAACTGGAAACTTTTCAGAAACTTGCCGTCGGTAAAACTGCTCCTGAATTGGAAGTTCCCGACATAAAAGGCAAGCCGGTGAAACTTGCCAATATCGGGTCGGAATACACTTTGTTGGTTTTCTGGTCAACCGCATGCCCTCATTGTGTTGCCATGATGCCCAGGCTAAAGGAATTTTATGCCGGGCAACAGCCAAAACGGTTCGAGGTAATGTCAGTTTCCATTGATACGAGCCGCACTGAATGGACAACCTATCTCAAAGAGGAAAAACTCAACTGGATCAACGTTTCCGATTTGAAAGGGTTTGCCGGGAAATCGGCAGACGATTACAATATCTATGCAACGCCCACAATTTTTTTATTAGACCGCGAGAAAAAAATTCTTTCCAAGCCAATAACCCTGATGGAACTGGAGCAGGCGCTTCGCGATCATCAGTTGATTAGATAATTCGTTGAAATTTTTACCTTTGCACTTTTTTATTTTTCGGCGCACATGTACGACTTTATTCATGGAAAGCTGGTTGAGAAAAATCCGGCTTATGCAGTAGTTGATGTAAACGGGGTGGGTTATTATCTGAATATTTCGCTCCATACTTACAGTCAGTTGTTTGAAAATGAAAAATGCCATTTATTTACGCATCTGGTAGTTAGAGAGGACGACGTACTGCTTTATGGTTTTGCCGACCGAAGCGAACGGGAACTTTTCCGTCAACTTATCAGTGTTTCCGGCGTTGGCGTAAATACAGCCCGAATCATATTATCATCGCTTTCGCCTGGCGACATTGTTCATGCCATTGCCTTTGGCGACGACGTGTCGTTGCAGCGTATCAAAGGGATCGGCGCTAAAACCGCGCAGCGTATCATTATTGATTTAAAAAATAAGGTGTCGAGGGAGTTGATACCGCATGAAAAAACCGGGATTCTGCACAATACAAAGAAAGATGAAGCGTTATCTGGTTTGATCATTCTTGGCTTCCCTAAGATGCCTGCGGAAAAAGCATTGAATAAAATTATCGAATCGGAGGGAGCTGGCCTGACGGTGGAACAGTTGATCAAACATGCGTTAAAGGTTTTGTAGGGAAAGCGTTCCGGAGTTTAAATCACCTTGTTGAACTTAGTGAAGAAATACAATCTATACTTTCTTATCTGCCTTGCAGTTTTGTTGTTTAACCGTTTCACGGCGCTTGCCTTTGAAACGCGGGAAAACAACCTGCTGCCGTTTAGTTTCATTTTCCCGCCCGACAGTTTGAAAAAAGGCGAACCAGAGCTCAGGTATCCTTTTGGCGATGAAACTGTAATGCCCGGATCGGGAAATGAGAGCAGTATCTACCTGAAGAACCCTTCGAACATTAAAACAATCGTGGAGTACGATCCGGTTACCCGGCAATATTACCAATCGTACAAGATAGGCGAAACCACTTACCGCATTCCAACCACTCTTTCGTTTGATGAATACCAGGATCAGGATCTGAAAACAATGGTCAACAAATACTGGAAAGAACGGTCGGATGCAGCAACTATGGACAATTCCAGAGGCATAATTCCAAAAATCGTTATCCCGGGGAAAATCTTTGAAACAATTTTCGGCAACAATACTGTGGATATCCGCCCCCAGGGATCGGCTGAAATTGATTTCGGCGTTGTCTCCAACCGTCGCGACGATCCAATGCTGAATACCCGTCAGAGGCGACAAACAAACTTCGATTTCAATGAAAAGATTCAGATGAACGTGATCGCCAAAATCGGCGATAAGATCGAATTTAAAATAAACTACAACACTGAAGCCACCTTCGATTTTGAGAATAAACTGAAGCTCAAATATGAAGGGAAGGAAGACGACATAATCCAACTGATCGAAGCCGGCGATGTAAGTATGCCGCTCAACACAACGTTGATACGGGGAACCGAAAGTTTGTTCGGAATAAAAGCCAAACTACGTTTTGGCAGGGTAACGGTAACGGCGATTTATTCGCAGCAGAAAAGTGAAACCAAGAATATTGTTGTCCAGGGAAATTCTCAAACTCAGAAGTTCAGAATCCGCGCCGATGAGTATGAGGAAAACAAACATTTCTTTATCGGACAGAATTTCAGGGATACCTATAAAGCTTCCATGAAAAAGCTGCCGGTGATTTCATCAAATGTAAATATTCTCAAAATTGAGGTGTGGGCAACCAACATTGGCGCGGCAATTACCGAAAACCGGAATATTGTGGCATTTATGGATCTTGGCGAGTATAATCCATATAATACGCGGTTGTTTACCGGCGATCCTTACCGTAAATATCCTACCAACAATTCAAACAACCTTTTCCAGGTATTGATGCCAAACAACTACGATTCTGCCCAGGTACGCAATATCAACACAGTTACAAATTACCTGAAGGGATCTCCCTTTTTCCTGGTTTCCGGCGAGGATTTCGAGAAGGTTGAAAGCGCCAGAAAACTTTTGCCGTCGGAATACACTTTCAACCCAAAACTTGGTTTTATCTCGCTGAATACTGCTCTCAATTCCGATCAAACGCTTGCCGTTGCATATCAGTACCAGGTTGTGGGCGATACCACAGTTTATCAGGTGGGTGAGTTTTCCGATCAGGGAATCATTTCGCCAAAGTGCCTCGTTGTAAAACTGCTGAAAAGCACTTCGCTCAATACGCGGATTCCAACCTGGAAACTGATGATGAAGAACGTTTACGCGCTGGGCGCTTATCAGTTGCAGCCGAGTGATTTTACCATGAACATTCTTTATTCCGGAAATGCCAATGGAGTTCCTACGGCATACATTACCGAAGGACGGATCAAAGGGGTTCCTCTTCTAAGAGTTTTGAATTTTGATAACCTGAACCAGCAGTTCAATCCGCCCGCCGATGGAATGTTCGACTTTATTGACAATGCCAATACGCAGGGAGGCACTATCCAGGCTTCAAACGGCAGAGTTTTCTTCACTGTGCTTGAACCATTCGGACAAGATCTCAGGGATTCGATTTTCGATCTGAGCAATCCGAAACAGTCGCTTGAACTGGCTGATAAATATTGCTTCGATTCGTTATATACCATGACGAAATCGAATGCGCGGCAGTATCCCGACAAGAATAAATTTGTCCTCGACGGTTTTTACAAATCCTCCGCCGGTTCCGAAATTTCCCTTAATGCGCTGAATGTTCCTCAAGGTTCGGTAAAAGTGACCGCAGGCGGTATTCAACTCACCGAAAATGTTGATTTCACTGTTGATTACACTCTTGGCAGGGTAAGAATCATCAACGAAGGGATTCTTAATTCGGGCACTCCTATCAACATCTCGATGGAAAGCAATGAGATGTTCAACGTTCAAACCAAGCGGTTGATGGGCGCCCATATTGATTATAAAGTGAATAAGGATTTCGTAATCGGCGGCACTATTCTTAACCTGAATGAACGCCCTTTGACACAGAAGGTCAACTATGGCGATGAGCCAATGTCGAATACACTCTGGGGGCTTAACCTGTCGTATCGTACCCAGTCGCGGCTGATTACCCGTTTTGTTGACGCTTTGCCTCTGATTTCAACAAAAGCGCCTTCGTCAATTGCAATTGATGTTGAATTTGCCCATTTCATTCCGGGTCATTCAAAAGCTATCGGCACTGCCGGAACCACCTACATTGATGATTTTGAAGGAGCCAAATCAACTATTGATCTCAAGAATATCGGAACCTGGTACCTTGCAAGTACGCCTCAGGGTCAAACATCGCCGTTGATGTTTCCCGAAGCGGCGCCAAGTACAGGACTATCTTATGGTTATAATCGCTCGAAACTTGCATGGTATGTAATAGATCCATTGTTTTACGATAAGAATACTAATCTTCTTCCGCCAAACGTATCGAATCAGGAGTTATCGAGACAATATGTGCGACAGGTTTGGGAAACCGAAATTTTTCCGAATAAACAACCGTTGAATGGCGTTCCGGTAAACCTTGCCGTACTGAACCTGGCATATTATCCTTCGGAACGGGGTCCCTATAATTATGAGGTTGCGCCCTCGCCTTTTTCAAAAGGTTTGAATGTCGATGGAACGCTTCTTGATCCACAAAGCCGCTGGGGCGGAATTATCCGGAAAATTGAAACAACCGATTTTGACGCCACCAACATCCAGTATATTGAATTCTGGATGATGGACCCATTTGTTTACGATACCCTGAACTCAGGGCAGTTGTACTTTAATCTTGGCGATATTTCAGAAGATATTTTGCGCGACGGCAGGAAAAGTTTTGAGAACGGACTGCCAACTACCTCGCTGGTAAAGGATGTTGATACAACCATCTGGGGTCGCGTGCCTACCATGCAGGCGCTGGTTGACGCGTTCGACAACAATCCGACAACCAGACCATTTCAGGATGTGGGATACGATGGATTAAGGAATACGGATGAACTTTCGTTTTTCGATACAACCTATATCTCTAAGGTGAGAAACATCTTTGGTTCTGCGAGCGTAGCTTATAAAAATGCATCGAGCGACCCGTCGGCGGATGATTTCCATTATTTCCGCGGAACCGATTATGATAATGACCCCAATTTCAGCAATGTGCTAAACCGGTATAAAAAATATAATGGACCGGAAGGTAACAGCGCTACCATTGAGCAGTCGCCTGAATCATATACTACTATTGCCACAACCCTGCCAAATATGGAGGATATCAACAGGGACAATACGCTTAGCGAGGCAGAACGATATTACCAGTATGTTGTTCAGTTGAATCGCGAACAGATGAAGCCAGGGATGAACTACATCACCAACGTTTATACTGCGAGCGATATTCCGTTAGCCGATGGAACAAGAGGCTCGGTTAACTGGTACCAGTTTAAAATTCCTATTCGCACCCCCGATAAAACCGTTGGCAACATCAATGATTTCACTTCGATCAGGTTCATGCGGATGTTTTTCAAAAACTTTGCCCGACCGGTCGTTTGCCGTTTTGCCACTCTCGAACTTACCCGCGGCGAATGGCGTAAATACAATTACAGTCTGCTTTCGCCTGGCGAATATATTCCCGATGATAAGCAAAACCAGACACAGTTTGACATTGCCACAGTAAGCCTCGAAGAAAACGGGAGCAAGCAGCCAATCCCTTATGTGATGCCACCGGGTATCGAGCGTGAAACCAACTGGGGATCAACCAACATGCAAAAACTGAATGAGCAGTCAATGTCGTTCAAAGTTTGCAACCTGGTTGACGGAGATGCGCGCGCAGCATATAAAACTACTGAGTTTGACTTCCGTCAGTTCAAGCGGCTGAAAATGTTTGTTCACGCCGAACGCTCTATCCGGAACCAGAATCTGAAACCCGGCGACCTTACCATCCTTATGCGCATCGGATCGGATTTCACCGATAATTATTATGAATACGAAATACCGCTTAGTTTCACAGAGTGGGGAACGCCATCGTCAAACGGGGATGCAATCTGGCCTGAAAGCAACGCTTTCGACATTGACCTCGCGAGGTTGGTAGAGGTGAAATACAACAGACTTATTGCCATGCGCGATCAAGGGCTTGAACTTTCAATGTCAACCCCATACATTGAATACGACGGGTTAAACAAGATCACTGTGGTTGGGTCTCCCACCATTAGCGATGTGAGAGCAATTATGATTGGAATCAGGAACCCAAAGAAGAGCGCCGTATCGCCCGATGACGACGGTCAGGCTAAATGTGCTGAAATATGGGTGGATGAACTCCGGCTTTCCGATTTTAATAAAACCGGAGGTTGGGCGGCAAATGCGCGACTTGCCATTGAACTTGCCGACCTTGGCAGAATTCAGTTAACCGGTAGTTATATCAGCGCCGGATTCGGCACCCTTGAACAGAAACAGACCGAGCGCCCGATGGAGTCGGTATTGAATTTCGGATTTGACGCCGATATCGAACTTGGAAAATTTTTCCCTGCCAAATCGGGAGTCAGAATTCCATTCCACTTCGACTATTCAATGATGACGATTAACCCGAAATATGATCCGCTGAATCCCGACCTTTTTCTTAGCGATGTGCTTAATGCATATAGTAGTAAACAGCAAAAGGATTCGATTCGCCAGCTTACACAAGGATATACGCAGCGGAAAAATTTTAACTTCATGAACGTCAGGAAGGAACGGACAGGCGATAAAAAGCCGAGAATTTATGATATTGAGAATTTTAATGTCAGCTATGCTTATTCTGAAATTTTTCACCGTGATGTTGATGTGGCTTATGATCTGAAAAAACGGTACACCGGCGGTTTTGGTTATAATTTTTCGATTCAGCCGAAAAATGTCGTGCCTTTCCAGCGGGTACGGTTTTTAAACAGCTCCAAGGCATTCGCGCTTATCAAGGATTTCAACTTCTACTACCTTCCGAAATCCTTTACCTTCAGAACCGATATGAACAGGGAGTTCAATCAGCGGCAATTCCGGAATAAAAGTCAGGCGATTGTGCCAATGGAGACTTTCTACATCAAACGGTGGGACTGGACCCGCACATTTGATCTGAAATACGATTTTGCAAAATCCCTGAAACTTTCGCTGGTTGCCAATACCAATGCCTTTATCAATGAACCGCCGGGAATAATTGATCGTTCGAATCGCGACCAGGTATGGAGTGAGATTTTTTCTTTAGGGACAAAGAACAACTATAATCAGGCTTTCAATCTTACCTGGGATGTTCCTGTTCCAAAAATTCCAATGCTCGACTTTATCAACGTTCAGGCAGGATACCAGTCCAACTACCGCTGGAATGCCTCTCCGATCTCCATTCAGCCGCAATTCGGAAATACCATTGAAAATGCGGCTACCAAGATGATTAATGGCAACTTTAACCTGGTGACTCTGTATAATAAAGTTCCTTACCTGAAGAAAATCAACCAGAACACAGGCAGAAACGCTGATAAACCAAAGCCGAAACCTGCAAAAGATAAAAATCCTGCTGTTCAGGATAGTCTTAATATTTTAAAAACCAAACCTGCAATCGGCAAAATCATTCTTGAAGGAACGCTTCGGTTTCTGATGGGAATTAGAACGGCAAAGATTTCCTATACTCAAGGCAGCGGAACGCTGATACCAGGATTTAAACCTGAGCCTGTCGCCCTTGGGAACGACTGGGGTAACAATGCGCCTGGTCTCGGTTTTGCCTTCGGCGATCAAACTGATATACGTTCACGCGCTTCCACAAGAGGATGGATTACCTCCGATACCTTGTTGAATAATCCATACAATACCAAATTCAACGAAAACCTTAACGTCAGTATCAGTATTGAACCCTTCAAGGATTTACGAATCGAAGTTATCGCCAATAAACAGTATTCGAAATCGCATACTGAATACTACAAAGCCAACGCCGCCGGCGATTTCAAATCCTATTCTCCACTCGACATGGGCAGTTACACTTCATCTTACATCATTCTTTCCACAACCTTTGATACCGAAGATGAATTTGGGAGATCTGCAACGTTTGAAAAGATGAAGCAGTACCGGATTCAGCTTGCGCAACGCTACGCTGCGGAGAACCCGAATTCGAAAACCATCAACGATTCAACCGGTTTTCCGGAGGGTTATGGACCAACCAATCAGGAGGTCCTCACCAGCGCGTTTCTTGCAGCTTATGCAGGTAAAGATCCCGGAAAGATTAAATTAACAGCTTTCCCGACTATACCGTTGCCTAATTGGCGCATTACATACGACGGGCTGGCAAAACTGAAAATCTTTAAAACATGGCTTCGTACACTTACGCTAACCCATGCATATTTGTCAACTTACAGCGTTGGAAGTTTCAACTCAAACATCAGGTATGCCGAACAAAATGGCATGCCATCGGTGATGGACGACGCCGGCAATTACATTCCGCAGGCACAAATATCCGTGGTTTCAATTACAGAGCAGTTTAATCCACTTCTTAAAGTAGATTTCGGATTTATCAATAGTTTACTTGCAAGCGCCGAATACCGTCGGTCGCGGAACCTGTCGCTAAGTTTTGTAAATAATCAGGTTACCGAGATAACATCAAGTGAGTTTGTGGTAGGATTGGGCTACAGGTTAAAGGGTATCCGGTTCAATTTATCAGGGATGCTCGGAGGCGGAAAAAAGACCAGAACCAGCAGTGATTTGAATTTGAAACTTGATTTCAGTATTCGAAGAAATAAGACAGTTCTTCGGCGGGTTGACCAGGATATTAACCAGATTTCGGTAGGACAGCAAGTGCTTACCATCAACTTCTCAGCCGATTATAACCTCAGTACCCGGTTTAACGTGCGGTTCTATTTTGATAAGGTGATTAATTCTCCTTATGTTTCCAATCAGTATCGGACTTCCAATACCAAAGGAGGTATCGCTCTCAGATTTACGCTGGCACAGTAAACCGCAAACCCTCTCCTTCCAACAAGCGTCTGTGAAAATTACTTTTTCAGTGCGCTTGCTACTGGATAGCCCATATTTCACAGCAATGCCGGTTAAAATGCTGGCGGTTAAAATGCCTCCAAATACTTTTCATAAATAGCGCGATGAGATTGCAAAAAGTTTAACTATCAAACATCTGTAAAGATTCTCGATTTCCCCAACCCCAACTCTTCCAGATTCACCCTCGAACTTTAAACCAAGCCAGCCAACTCCCCGGTACTTGTCCGAATTTTCAATATGTTCGGCGCTGAAATAATTGGCAACAACCTTTGAAATACTTAGTGAAGGGCAATTATTACAGAGTATGTTAAGCGTCTGTTTATCATAGAATTATAGCTTTTCTATTATTTCAATTGATAATCCGGTTTTCTGTTGTATTTCAATATTTGGCAAGCCACTATTTTTGAGTGTTTTTGCAAAGTCAAATATTACGTTATCTTTTTCGTTCAAGGCTTTATCTTTCTTTTTTCTTAATTCAATTTCAATATCTAATTGTTCTTTTGTGTTATCTAATTGTTCTTTTGTGTTATCTAATTGTTCTTTTGTGTTATCTAATTGTTCTTTTGTGTTATCTAATTGTTCTTTTGTGTTATCTAATTGTTCTTTTGTGTTATCTAATTGTTCCTTAAAGAAACTTATTTTGTTGTCCCTGTCAATAAGGGCTTGCAAATATTCATCTTCTGCAAACA
>JAPLDO010000118.1 GCA_026391715.1 Bacteroidota bacterium | reverse complement strand
AGCTGTGTTAATCATGGTATTATGATGATTAGCACACCACTCCCCTCCCTTTTTGGGGAGGGGTTGGGGGTGGGGTACTATGAAGGAGGATATGTCAAATAGCAGTTTATTGATTTTTTTGACTTTTCGGAGTGGGTTCAACTTTAAACCTGAAACCTTATAATTTTTCAATTTCTTCCTGCTTTAGTCCTGTTTCATTGGCAATTTCCGCTGCTGTAGCGCCGGATTTCTTCATTTGCCTGGCTAATTTTATTGCAAGGATTTCTTTTTGTTTGTTTGCTTCTTCTTTTTCGTTCAATGCTTGTGCTATCTGCTTGAGATACTTTGCTTCCTGTCCATCGAAAATGGCGTCTATTTGTTCCTCCGCTTCCAATTGACGGCGGAACTTGTCGTCCATAACCGGCCCTTGCAGATATTTGGCCACATCTTTAAATTCTTCGGGAATATTTTGCAGGTCCAAGATGAATTTATGGTCGGTACACCATGCCTGGTTGAACAATACGAGAAACTTTTCCAAAAGGGTTTGCCGTTTTTCAGGCAACCGCCGAATCTGTATGATGTGCGACTGGTGGGTGAGATGCTCAATGAAAAAACTTGAAACTGTTATTTTTTGCTTGTTTGCCGAGTTGATCACGTCGCGGTTCACTGCAACTGCCATGTAGGGTAAATCATCCAGATTATACCCGAGTATATAAATGGCGATAATCGGATAGATGGATTGATATTCCGATGGCTTTTCTTCCATGACAACTGAAGGTGTTTTAAAGTCATTTTTCGTTACCATGTAGTTAGCTCCAAGGTAATTTCTGAAACGCTGTATATCGGTCGGGTATTTTGACTTTTGCAGTTCAATTAAAACGGTTTTACTGCGACCATCAGCCTCTTTGATAATTACTGCGACCATCAGCCTCTTTCATAATGGCTTAAAAATCGAGCCGGAACAGGGTCAGTCCTATTCTTTCATCTGGAATGATAGTATCTTGCTCGCTAAGCTTAACTTATGTAACTTCAACAACAAAAATAACAGACAATACCTTTTTGGCCAACTTCTTGTTTTCCATCAAATATTTGAAAGCTTTGTCGTAAAGGGGGTTGATGATTTTCATGGCTTCGCTATTTCAGAATTCAATCGCAGATGGACTCAAGAGGAATTTCTGGGGGGGGGGTAGCAAAGCATAAAATTCAGATTTCAGATTTCAGATTTCAGATTTCAGATTCTGAATTGTTCTTTCACGCAATTGGTCGTTAAATTTTGATTTGTCCTTATTTTCGATTGTGTCCATACTTTTTTATGATTAATTAGGGTTGTGGCATAAAAGTGAAGGGTGTGTTGATAAGTTGTATGAATGTGAAATCTGAAATCTGAAATCTGAAATTCCCTTCCCCCCGGAAATTCCAATTGATTTCTTAACCCTTAACACTTAGCCCTTAACCCTTAATCCCTTAACCCTTATAATTTCTCAATTTCTTCCTGCTTTAGTCCTGTTTCATTGGCAATCTCCGCTACTGTAGCGCCGGATTTCTTCATTTGCCTGACTAATTTTATTGTCAGGACTTCTTTTATTTGTTCTGCAACCTCTCTTTGTTTTTCCGCTGCTTCTCTTTGTTGTTCTGCTACTTCTATTTGCTTTTCTGCTTCTGCTATTTTTTGGAGATATTGGGCTTCCTGATGGTCAAAGATTGCGTCGAGCTGATCTTCGGCTTCGAGGAGGCGACGGAACTGTTCATCCGAGACGGGTCCCTGAAGGTATCTGGCAATGTCCTCAAAGCCTTTGGGTATCTGTTTCAGGTCGAGGATGTAGTGGTCGCTGATGCATTGCGATTGATCGAAAAAGGTAAAAAATTGCTCCAGGCGGGTTTGCCTTCTTTGGGGTAGCCGACGTACCTGGATGATGTGTGCCTGGTGAGTGAGATGGTCAATGAAAAAACTCTTCACTTCTACCTTTTCCTGATTAACGGAATTGACGACCTCGCGGTTCACAGATACTGCCATGTAAGGAAGATCATTCAGGTTGTATCCAAGGATATAAATGGCAATGATAGGATAAATTGAATGGTATTCCGTTGGTTTTTCCTCCACCATCATTTTGGGTACGCGCGGGTTGGCATCACCTTTGGAGGGTTTAGTCATATAGCTTGCTCCCAGGTAATTGCGGAACCTTTGGATATCCGTGATATATTTCGATTTCTGTAGTTCGATCAGTACAATCTTTTCCGTGTTGTCGGCTTCCCGGATCAAGGCTTTGAAATCGAGCCGGAAAAGGGTCAACCCCCTTTTTTCATCTGGCAGAGTGGTCTCCTGCTGGCTGAGGGTGACTTCCAACACTTCAACATCCAAAATAACCGACAATACCTTTTTGGCTAACTTGTTGTTTTCCATCAGGTATTTAAAAGATTTGTCGTATATGGGGTTGATGATTTGCAAGGGAGGAAGGTTTCAGGTTCAAGGTGGTAATTGATAACCAGATAGTTACTGGACTTTAGTCCAAATTGTTTCCTTTTCTGAGTTTGCTCAAGGTTTCAGGTTCAAGGTTAGGGTTGGTGGTACCTTGTTGCTTTGGTTTTTTCGGATTGATGATACCTTGGGGCGTAGAAGTGATTTTTGAGGTTGGTGGACGGATGGAAGCGCGGACAAGCAGGCGATTGGAGGCAGGATTCGATTTTTTTCTGTTTTATTGAACTTGATTCAACTTTCGCCTTAACACTTAACACTTAATCACTTAACGC
>JAPLDO010000201.1 GCA_026391715.1 Bacteroidota bacterium | reverse complement strand
ACACTTAACACTTAACACTTCACACTTAATCATGGGCATAGATATAAAATTTCCAATCGGGTTGATGTTTTTCATCCTCGGATTCCTGCTAACCATTTTCGGAGCCGTTACCAGCGGCGACGCAGCATTATACAGCCGGTCTCTCGGCATCAACATCAACCTCTGGTCGGGGTTGGGTATGTTGATTTTCGGCAGCATAATGCTTTTTTTAGCATGGCAAAGCCGGAAACCGAAAACTCCATGACATGCACCCGATGCAAAGAGCCTTTCTCAAAACTCCGATAGGCTATATTGAGGTTACAGGCTCAGCGAATGGGATTCGTACCCTGGCTTTCCTTGATTTCAGGGTCAGACCTCAGAATGTGCCTTCGGGTTTGCGTCCGTGTGTGAATCAACTCGAAGATTATTTTCACGGTAAGCTTCGTTCCTTTGATCTCAAACTCGATTTAAAAGGATCTGCCTTTCAGCTCATGGTTTGGAACGAACTTATTCAAATTCCGTATGGATTAACAATATCGTATATCGAATTGGCGCAAAGAATTGGAAATATCAAGGCATTCCGCGCAGTAGGAGGAGCAAATAGTCACAATCCTATTTCAATTATCGTTCCATGTCACCGCGTGATTGGGTATAATGGACGACTTGTGGGCTACCGCGGTGGGTTGAAAAGGAAGAAATGGCTGCTTGAACACGAACATGCTTTTGCGCAGCGGGATCTTTTTTATGGAAAACTTTGAGAAACTATCACTGCCATTTTTTCCGAATGGTAATGCGACACAGGCTGAGATTGTGAAAGCCTTTGGAGTAACCGCCATAAGCGTAAAACGATGGGTAAAGAAGTACCGAAAAAAGTGCAATAAAATCTTAATTTGCTATCTTTAATTCCTCATCTATCAATACGCTGATGAGTTGGGTAAAACTCCAGCCATGAGCTTTTGCCATATTTGGGACAATGCTAGCTTTGGTAAGACCGGGAACAGTGTTTACTTCGAGAAAATAAAAATCCTGACCAGTATAGATATAATCAAATCGAACTACGCCTTTACAGTTGAGTTTCCGATAAAGCATAGTCGAAATTTCCCGACATTCGTCGGATACGGGCGTTGGGATATGCGCCGGAACAACTTCATCAGCCATTCCTTTTTTATACTTAGCTTCATAGTCGAAGTAATCCTTTTTGGGGATAATCTCAGTTACAGGAAATGCAACAATTTTTCCAGCCGCGCAGATAACTCCACACGTGAGCTCCCGACCTTTAACAAATTCTTCCACGAGGATTTCATTATCCTCGCAAAAAGCCAGTGATAAAGCCTCTTCAAGTTCGTCGGAATGGTTCACTTTCGACATGCCAACGCTGGAACCGCCGTTGTTGGGTTTAACAAAAACCGGCAACGATAGTTTTTCCAGGATTTCTCCAGGGCGAAAGTCGGCTCCTTTTATCAAGTGTATTGATTTTGCTGTTTTAACGCCATACTTCTCTACCACATCCTTACAAAAACTCTTGTTAAAAGTGAGCGCCGAGGTTGTAACATCACAGGAAGTATAAGGAATTCCAAGAATATCAAAATATCCCTGGAGCTTCCCGTTTTCGCCGGGAGTTCCATGAATTGCGTTAAAAACTGCATCGAACCGGATTTTCTTTGTCCCGATAGTCAGGCTGAAATCATTTTTATCAATGGGAAATAATTTCTTTTCTATCCTGTAATTCCAGTTCTTTCCCCTTATAAGGATGAGAAAAGGCCGATACTTTGATCGGTCAATATTTAATTCAACCTGTTTGCCGCTTTTCACAGAAATACTGTATTCGCCGGAATCTCCGCCTGCTATGATCGCAATATTCAACATCGGTATAATTTTAACCGGCAAAAATAGTATAAAATGAACCCTCCTTGTACAAAATTCATTTTTTCCGTAAGTTTGTGGCTTCATTGGAATATACAATAAAACAACGATTTTCCGGTTATTCAGATAAAGTGACGGATGGATTTCTTACGGTTTCTCTTTTCAAAAAAATTCCTCAAACATCTCCTGCTGGCAACCGGGATTTTTGCCGTACTTGTATGGCTCACCCTTCAGTCGCTGGCGTTTTATACCCATCATAATGATTATCTGATCGTTCCCGATTTCAGGGGACTCGATCTTCAAAACATTAGAGACAATCCTGATTTTACTTTTTACCACTTTTCAGTTATTGATTCACTTTTCGATCCCGATAAACCAAAAGGTTCAGTTCTCACTCAGGATCCTTTTCCCGGTTCTAAGGTAAAAAAAGACCGGACGATATATCTGACAATAACATCTTTTGTCCCGGAAAAAACTACCATGCCCGACCTGCGCGATCTTACGCTTCGCCAGGCGCAGAGTATGATTGAATCAGCAGGATTAAAACTCGGAAAGTTGCAATACATCAGATCATTTGATGAAGACGCCGTGCAAAATCAGTTTTTTAAAGGACGGGTAATCAGACCGGGCGCTTCTATTGACAAAGGATCGGTGATTACGCTCACGGTGGGAATGGGGGCTAAAGCGGCAGAAGCTGCGGCGGATTCGGTGGAGGAAATAACAAGGTAGCGAAGTGGCAAAATTTGAAAATTTGAAATAATACTAATTACAGGCGGAATATGCTGATACGAAATATTTTTCTTCTTTTTTTTACTATGGCGATTAGTTTTCATGGGTTTTCCCAGGAAATTGTCACTGGATTGTATGTAAATCCTGTGGTGCAGGCAAAGGCTGCTGCGTTGAAACAACAAAATCAAACTACGCATAATGGCTATTTAGAAGCAGGGCTTGATACAATTCCCATGAATTTGCCATTTCTCGACGATTTTTCATCACTTGGCGTCTTTCCATCAGATCAAAGATGGATTGATCATTTTGCCTTTGAGAATGATGATTATCCGGTTTTTCCGGTGAATATCGGCGCCATGACCCTCGATGCTATCAACGATTCCGGTAAAATGTACCCTGAAGCCGTTCCCGGTCCTGCCATATTTATTGCCGACCATTTAACATCGAGGTACATCAGACTGGATTCGGTTTTTACGCCTGCTCCAAAAGCCCTTACAGCAGCCGATTCCGTTTTCCTTAGCTTCTATTATCAACCTCAGGGAAGAGGACAGGCGCCTCAGTTCAATGATTCGCTGATTCTCCAGTTCCTTGTGAAACCTGCTTACGATAGCCTCATCCCCGGTGGCGGAATAATTAAAGTACCTGATTTGTGGCAACGGATTTGGTATTCCAATGGAATGTCGCTGGATACCTTTTATGTTCGAAATAATAAATGGTTTGCAAGGGTTATGCTTCCAATAACAGATACAGTATTCTTTGCAAAAAAATTCCGTTTCCGCTTCTACAATTATGTCAGCCTCGCAAGTTCCGCCGAACCAAGCTGGCAAAGCAATACCGACCAATGGAATATTGACGAGGTTTACCTCAACCTGGGGCGTACCAGATATGATACAGTTTTCCCCGAACTTCGATTTATTCAAAGACCCTCCAACCTGTTACGCAATTACTCGGCAATGCCTTATCCTCAGTACTGCGACGATCCTACTAATGAATTGCGGGACACCCTTGACGTCTTAATGTCGAACCGGGATTTGATACCGCACATGTCGGCGTATAATTATTTTATCACTCAACCCGGCGGAACATTTTCAAAATCATATAGCGGCGGTAATTACAATATCCAACCCTATAATCTCAGTCCTTATGTAACTTATCAGAAATTTGCGCACCCGGAATTTCCGTTTCTTCTTCCTGTAAACAATACCGACAGCGCGGTTTTTCTGATCAAACATGTAGTTATGGATATTACTCCCGGCTCCACTTTTGGCGATACAGTCCAAACAATCCAACGGTTTTATAACTATTATGCTTATGACGATGGAACACCCGAAGCCAGTTACGGTTTAACTCCAGCCGGTTCTAAACTTGCCTACAGCTTTAAACTCAACAACTCACCTGATACACTGCGCGCAATCAGAATTTATTTTAACCAAACCCTGAGTGAAACAAATGATCGGTTTTTCTATTTGTGCGTTTGGAACGACAATGCCGGAAAGCCGGGAGACACGATTTATTCCGACCTTGTTTATCCTCGCTATTCCGACAGCCTGAACAAATTTGTCACGTATCATCTCTACCCGCCTCTCGCGATTACCGGGACTTTTTATGTTGGCTGTATCCAAACCACCGGCGACAATCTTTCCATTGGCTACGACAGATACAACAACAGCCAGCAATCTATATTCTATAACACTTACGGTATCTGGTCAAATTCAGCTTATAGTGGTTCACTTTTAATCAGGCCGGTTATCGGAAAACCAATTCCTTTGGGTACAAACGACGTAATAACCGGTGATTTCAGAATGTCGGTTTACCCCAATCCATGCAGCGGGAATGTATTGCAAGTCAAAACCAGAAATGCAACAAATAAATCTGCCGAAAGTAGCGTTCAGTTTTCAATTTTCGATATGATGGGGCGTATTAATCTGAAGGGAGAAGTCACCGAGGCTATTGATGTTTCCAGCCTTCGCAATGGAATATATTTCCTTGAAATAAAGAATCAATCGGGAATGCGCGTTGGCATTACGAAGGTCATTATTGCGAAGTAGGGCGAAGGTTATTACCGACGGGAATTTCGATATAAAAACAAGAAATAGTTTTTTGAATAGGCTCAGATAATTCCGGCGTCATTGGAAAAAAACGACCAAACACAGCCGGAATCCGGCAATATGACTGAAAAAACAGACAATTCAGATGATCCGAATGAATTGTTCGAACATTTTCGGTTTGTCGTTGATAAAGGTCAAAGCCCATTGAGGATTGATAAATACGTGATGGCAAAAATTGAAAATGCCAGCAGAAACCGCATCCAGAATTCAGCACATGCAGGAAATATTCTCGTAAATGGGGTTGTAATCAAACCAAATTATAAAGTCCGACCACTCGATGTAATCTCGATTGTTCTTGCGTACCCGCCTCGTGATACCGAAATATATCCCGAAGAAATCCCGATTTCCATTGTTTATGAGGATGATGACGTCATCATTGTAAACAAAGCGCCTGGAATGGTGGTTCATCCCGGACATGGAAACTTCACCGGAACCCTCCAGAATGCACTGCTTTTTCACCTTAGGCAAACGAATCCGGGAAATACCGAAATCAAGCCTTATCTTGTTCACCGTATTGACAAGGATACCAGTGGAATTTTGCTTGTAGCCAAAAATGAGATTGCTCAGACTAAAATCGCCAAACAGTTTTTTGACCATTCAATCGCCCGCACTTACATTGCGCTGGTCTGGGGTAATTTTGACGAAGATGAGGGAACTATAAATGCAAACATTGGTCGCGATATCAGGAACCGGCTAATTCAGGCGGTGTGTGATGATGAAAGCGGAAGGATTGCTATTACCCATTACAAGGTTATAGAAAGGTTCGGATATGTAACTCTGGTTGAGTGCCGACTTGAAACCGGTCGCACACACCAGATCAGGGTTCATTTCAAACACATCGGGCATCCTTTGTTCAACGATGAAAGTTACGGCGGATCGGCAATTCTGAAAGGAACCACTTTTGCCAAATACAAACAGTTTGTGCATAATTGTTTCAATATGATTCCGAGGCAGTCGTTACATGCCAAATCACTGGGGTTTATACATCCGGCAACCAGGCAATACATTCTCTTCGATTCCGATTATCCACCCGACCTGAATGGTGTAATATCAAAATGGAGACAATATATACTGCAAACGGAGTAAAAACGCACTTGGAATTTATTGATTTGAAAGACCAGAAACAATTAGCTTTTGACAAATCTACCAGGAGATGACGACAACCGTGAAATCAGAACAATCAAGCGGAAACTTGATCCGGATCATTGCTTCGGTCTATTTCTGGATTGAGTTATTCGGAATTTCAGCCATTTTATTCCCATTGTCTGCGCTTATCTTTCTATTTACGGCAGCCTTCGACAAGAGGCTTTTCATTCTTCATAAATATACTTGTTTGTGGTCGTACATCGTTTTAAAAATCAATCCGATGTGGCGAATCAAAGTCACCGGACGGGAAAAGATTGATTCCAATGAAACCTATATCATAGTTTCCAATCATCAGTCGGGAGCCGACATTTTTGTTCTTTTTCTTCTTTGGACTCACTTCAAATGGATTGCTAAAAAATCGCTGTTTGCATTCCCCTTTATAGGCTGGAATATGTGGCTGAACCGTTACATAGCCCTTGAAAGAGGAAAAACAGCAAGCATGCGAAAGATGATGACAGAAGCTGCAAAAGCTATAAAAGAAGGGAACTCGGTGATTTTATTTCCCGAAGGAACCCGGTCGAAAGATGGCAACATACAAGCCTTTAGAACCGGGGCTTTTCACCTCGCGCTTGAAAACAAGGTTCCTATCCTGCCAATTGCAATAATCGGCGCTTCAAAAGCAATCCCCAAAGGCGGGTTTCTCATTAATAAAAATTTCAATATACACGCTAAAGTCCTTGACCCCATTCCATATTCTATTTTCAGTAGTATGGACTCAAAGGAACTCGCTGCGATGGTTCAGGAAAAGGTCTCTGTTGAATTGAAATCCTGTTGACAGCAAACCTTTCTTTGTATCCCGAAGTGACATTTTTTTTCTTCGGGCAATATGATAATTGCCATTATGGCATGTATACTGTCGCAGCGCTGCTATTTTGGCATATTTTTACGTTTATTTCTGCTGGTACAACATTTGAGTTTCCCTTGTCAACAAACCTAAAATTAAATTAAAAAGAAAGGAGATAAATCATGACACTCATTAAATGGCAACACCGGAACCCGTTATCGGATATGGTGAACAACTTTTTTGACAATGATCTCGGTGATTTTTTCGGCAAGCGTTTCAGCGATCCTTCAGCCAACATCATCGAAAACGGTAATTCGTTTCAACTTGAAATTGCAGCCCCAGGCATGAAGAAAGAGGATTTTAAAATCAACCTGGAGAATAATATTCTGACCATTTCGGCTGAACTCGAAGATCAGATGCGTGAAGAGGGCAAGAACTACACACGGAAAGAGTTTTATTACGGTTCTTTCAGCAGGGCTTTTACTTTGCCTAAGACTATTGATCTCGACAACATCAAGGCTGATTATGAGAACGGAATTTTGAAAGTGGCGCTTCCAAAGAAAGACGAAGCGAGGATTGAAATGAAAAAGGAGATTCTTATTTCGTAAGCTAATTGCGAGAATAGTTTTATCCTGATAAACCTGACAGGTCTGTTTGACTTGTCAGGTTTTTATTTTTGAGACTGCTACGAAAATACAGGCTCACATTAATAATAAAGGACAGTATTTTCTTCAGGGACTGGAATAAAAAAAAGGCTGCACCTCGGGGCCGGTCTTTGAAATGACAATTGCTAATAACCTCTAATCCTTTGCTGCATGAAGACATTCTCAAATATGTCTAAGCCCGATCTCGCATTGATAGATATCGCACTGGCTCATCTTAGTGAATCCATAGCCTTTTATGGACGCCTTGTTGAAGTTCAAGATCATGACCCATTGCCAGGATTATGTTTTGACGATTCATCATCCGATAAGTATTATGATCGAATCATAGAATTACAAATTGCCATTGGAGCAGAAACCTATTCCTCTGACTGACATTCTATATTCCTCAATTAGTAAATCAAATCAGTCATCCAGGATTCCAAGTAGATATTTACGATGGAAGCAGACAGGAACATAATCTAATGTAAGTCCTACATTACCAATAAACTAATCTCACTAAAAATTGAAATCAGCATGATATCGAATTCAGAAGAAATAAAAGATGCTGTTCAAATCGCTGACATCCTTGGCGATTTTATCACACTGAAAAAAAAAGGTGTTAACTACACTGCCTGTTGCCCATTCCATACTGAAAAAACACCCAGCTTCATGGTGAACCCTTCAAAGGGATCATATAAATGTTTCGGGTGCGGCAGATCAGGTGATGCCATTGAGTTTCTCAAGGAACACGAAGCAATGAGCTATACCGAGGCGCTTACCTACATTGCCGGCCATTATAATATTCCTGTTCAAAAGAATGAATCTGATACCTTGTATAGCGATGCCGAAAAGCACCGAGATGGCATCTTTGCCACACTGAAATGGGCACAGGATTATTTTTCTAAGAACCTGCCCAAGAATACACCTACCCTGGAATATCTTCAAAAGCGTGAGCTTGACAAAGCCATCGGATTATTCGGGATTGGATATTCTTTATCTGGCAATGATCTACTGAAGTCAGCCCATGCGGCAGGTTATTCAGATGATCTGTTGCTCAGCGCCGGACTGATCAAAAAAAACGAGCAGGGACACTATTACGATGCTTTCGTTCGCCGTATTATGTTCCCTTTTTTCGACCGATCCGGAAGAGTGATCGGTTTCACTGGCAGGCTTCTTTCGGTAGAAAAGGATAAGCCTAAATACTTGAACAGCGCGGAAACCGAGGTTTTCAAAAAGAGCAAATTTCTTTACGGACTATTCCAGTCCAAGAAAGAGATCATGAAGGAAAACGAATGCCTGCTGGTGGAAGGTCAGACTGACCTGATCAGCTGGCACCTGGCCGGGATCAGGAACGTGGTAGCCGGATCAGGGACCGCACTGAGCGAGGATCAGGCAAAGATGATACAATCCTTCACCAATTGCATTACGATAGTTTATGATGGCGATCCGGCAGGGATCAAGGCCAGCATTGCCAACATCAAAACTCCACTACAAATGGGCCTCGATGTATACCTGGTTGTACTGCCCGAGGGAGATGACCCTGATTCATATGTCTTGAAACATGGCGCAGAAACCCTAAAGGCTTTCATCGAAGACAACCGGAAGGATATCGTTTCATTCCGTATCGAAATGGTTAAGGAGGCCGTTGACAAGGATCCACTTCAAAAAGCCAAACTGGTCAAAGAACTTGTTTCCCAGATATCCCTTATTGGTGATGAAGAGTCGCGAGGTTACCTAATCGGGGACATTGCCAAAAAACTTGAAGTCAAATTGGAAGACCTCAATCGAAATCTCAAAAAACAACTTCCAAATCCGGAGAAAGCGGAAAAGGGATTTTTTGGCAAAAGCCAAACTTATCAACTCTTTATTCTTAAATTTG
>JAPLDO010000151.1 GCA_026391715.1 Bacteroidota bacterium | reverse complement strand
CATCGAAAAAGACGCCCGGATGAACGTTCTCAACCATGCAATAGTCATTGCAAATACATCTACAAAGTATCATCAGTTTTATAATGCCGATATTTCGGTATCATCGCGAAGAAACTATTCCGGGCGGGGCGATTATGATTACCTTGACAGGAACGGCGAGCGGCAGAAAATCCATTTTGATCAGATAAGGGTTGATACGGCGTTGCAAACAATTGCGCAGGGAACGGTCAGCGATTCGTCCGGTTTTTTGTTAAGTCCAGAATTTGCCTTTAAGGGCGAGTTTCTGCTCGCGTCTAACGAGAAAAATCTTGTCTTCAACGGAGGATTCCATCCGGTAACTGCATGTTTTTCAGGAAAACCGCAATGGATACGGTTTGAAAGCCCGCTTAATCGAGAGCATATAATGATTCCGCTTAAGTTTCCGATAAAAAATACCGACCGCGAACCTATTAATCTTGGCGTAATGTTCTTTAATAGTGAAACCCGAATTGGTTCTTCTTTTTTCCGACCTCAGATCAGTATCAGGGATACTACTATGGTCACTGCCGATGGATTTATAGAATACAATGTTCCCACCAATGAGTTCCGGATAGCGGGAGAAGAAAAACTGAAGGATATTTCAAAGCCAGGCGCCTATCTTTCCTTTAATACATGGAATTGCAAAATGCGCGGAGAAGGAAAACTTAATCTCAGCCTCAATTCGGAGCATCTGAAACTGGAAAGTTATGGGTTCATTGACTATTTCATTATTCCTGATTCAACTTTAATTCACTGCGCTCTGGCAGTAAACTTCCCATTCTCCGAAACGGGATTGCAACGATTCAGCGATCAACTCAACGCAATGAATCTTGCCGGAATTAAACTCACAGGCGCTCCATATACTATGGCTGTAGAGCGATTGACGACGAATGAGGAGAATGAGCGATTGAAAAACGAACTTGATTTACTCGGAAAATATAAAAAATTTCCTGAAGCGCTTGAACGCACGATTTTTCTCGCTGATGTAAATCTAAAATGGGATTCCGCCACCAAGTCATATATTTCCTTTGGAAAAATTGGCATTGCAAGCGTGGGGAAAAACCAGGTAAATCGCTATGTTATGGGAATCATCGAGTTTTCAAAAAAACGAACCGGCGACGATTTTACTATCTATCTGGAGTTAACCAAGGATGACTGGTATTTCTTTAATTACAGGGGTAAGCAGTTGATGGCGTTATCTTCCGATTAGCGGAAGAAACGTGATTTTCTTCGCAAATTCGAATCAAAGGAATCTGAATAATTCCGTATATTTTCTTTACTTTGCACCCTGAAAAGTTGGTTGCCAACATGCAAATGATAGCGCTTTTTATATTTCTTGAGATTCTTGCCGCGTATATGCTCGGAGCCATACCATCAGCGGTATGGATTGGAAAGATGATGTACGGTATTGATGTACGTCAGCACGGAAGTGGCAATGCCGGAGCTACCAATGTTATCAGGGTTCTCGGTTATAAAGCCGGGATTCCGGTTATGCTTATTGACGTATTAAAAGGTTGGCTGGCAGTTCAGTTACCGTTATGGATTTCTATCTCCGGATTAACTCCTGAGATATTAATTTACGTAAGGATTGGCGCAGCTCTCGCCGCTGTTCTGGGTCATGTTTATCCCATTTACGTTGGTTTTAAAGGCGGAAAAGGCGTCGGAACAATTGCTGGCGCCGGAATCTCGCTTTTTCCTCTTTCCCTGCTGATAGTCCTTGGGATATTCATCGTAGTGTTTGCCACAACTCATCTGGTTTCCCTTTCTTCTATAATCGCTTCTCTCACTTTTCCGCTTGTTGTCTATTTTATTATGGGGGTGCGACATCCCGGATTGGTTGGTCTTTCGCTGATAGTGGCTGTCTTTATCCCGGTTACCCATCGAAAAAACATCCGCCGATTAATTAAAGGCGAAGAGAATAAGTTCGATTTCAGACGGAAGAAACAAAGTAACTGAATGATTATTTGTACCTTTGAACAAATTTATAAACCAATAAAACTATGAGATTCATCATTTCCAGTACGCTGCTCCTGAAAAACCTTCAGGCTATTATCGGAGTTATCAATACCAACAACACATTACCAATTCTCGACGATTTTCTTTTTGAATTGGAAAACAATTCATTGACGATAACTTCTTCTGATCTGGAAACCACAATGCGTGTGACTGTGCTTACCGATCTTGCTGAAGAACAGGGTTGTATTGCTATCCCGGCAAAAATCCTGGTTGAAACGCTGAAAACATTACCTGATATTCCTGTCGCCTTTACAATCAACCCTGATAATTTGATGATTGAAATTTCAGCCGGCGAAGGAAAATATAAACTTTCAGGGCATCCAAACAATGAATATCCTCGTACCCCGGCCCTTGAAGATACAACATCCATTACCTTCAACTCAAGTTTGATGGCTAAGGCAATTAACAGAACCCTGTTTGCAACAGGAAATGATGAGCTGCGATTGGTACTTTCAGGAGTTTTTTGTGAATTAACTCCCGAAGATGTCACATTCGTTGCTACCGACGCTCATAAACTTGTCAGGTATAAAAGAACAGACGTCAGATCAAATGAATCAGCCGCTTTTATCCTTCCAAAGAAACCGTTAAACCTTCTGAAGAATATTTTTTCAAGTCAGGAAATACCTGTCACCATTGAGTACAACAAAACCAATGCTTTTTTCTCCTTTGCAAATATCAATCTTATATGCCGCCTTATTGACGGGAAATACCCCAACTATGACGCTGTTATTCCCAAAGATAATCCCAATAAACTGGTAATTGACCGCCATTCTTTATTGACCACAATCCGTCGCGTATCCATTTTTGCTAATCAGTCAACCCACCAGATCAGGTTCAGGATAACCGGGCAGGAATTGATGTTGAGCGCCGAAGATATTGATTTCTCCAATGAAGCGCGGGAGCGTTTAAATTGTTCTTATCACGGTGAGGATATAGAAATTGGCTTTAATTCAAAATTCCTGATGGAAATGCTCAATAACATCGAAACTGATGAAATAAGTCTCGAAATGTCTTTGCCTAACAGAGCAGGTATCCTGACCCCGATGAACAGCGAAAATACCGAGGAGGATATCCTTATGCTGGTAATGCCAGTGATGCTGAATAAATAATATTGGTGAAAAACAAAAAAAAGAGCGAAGAAAAATCTTCGCTCTTTTTTTTTTAACGCATGGTTATGCTTTTCGAACATTGATAGCCTTCTTTCCACGCGAATCTTCTGTAATGTCAAAAGAAACCCTATCGTTCTCGCGAATTTTATCAACCAATCCGCTTACGTGAACAAAAACTTCCTGCTGGGTTGCGTCATCCATGATGAATCCAAACCCTTTTCTTTCATTGAAAAATTTAACTGTCCCTTGTGTCATAATAAAACAAAATTTGAATGAATAACCAAGGCGAAAATACGATATAAAAATCAAATATGATAAAATTTCATTTTTTTTCGCAAGTTATCCGGCGTTTCATTCCTATTTATATAACTTTACAAAAAAAACTGCCTTATGAAAGAGTTATCAATTACCTTAGAAAACCTTGAAGAAGCCTTTCCCGACAACTTCACGCCGGAACAACTGGCAAAAGCAAAAACAATTTTTTTGAAAAAACTGTCAGAAGACGCTCATCAGTTTTATCATGGAAAAATCCAGACAGTCCCAAAAGCGCCTGTGGTTGGGTTCAACTGGTTTAATGTTTGGTACACTCCGGGCGTATCAAAGGTTTCAACCAGGATACGCGATGATAATGATACTTCCTTTGAATTTTCGAACCGCGGAAATCTGGTAGCGGTTGTCAGCGATTCCACCCGTGTTCTTGGCGATGGCGACTGTACGCCACCGGGCGGGTTGGGCGTTATGGAAGGTAAAGCCTTTTTGATGAAATACCTCGGCGGTGTTGATGCTGTTGCGTTGTGCATTGACAGCCGCGGGAAAGATGGTAAAAATGATCCTGACAAGATCATAGAATTTGTCAAGATGTGCCAATCAAGTTTTGGCGCAGTTAACCTCGAAGATATTTCGCAGCCTAATTGTTTCAAAGTTCTTGATGTACTCCGCGAAGAATGTGATATTCCTGTTTGGCACGACGACGCCCAGGGAACAGCCTGCGTTACCCTTGCAGGCGTAATAAACGCTCTGAAGCTGGCTGGGAAGAAGTTGCATGAAGTCAGGATTGTTCTTAACGGCGCGGGAGCATCCAATACAACCATTGCCCGGTTATTGATTGCCGATGGCGCCGATCCTGCAAAGGTGGTTCTCTTCGACACCAAAGGGTCTCTTCATTCTGATCGTGTTGATATTAAAGCTGACGCCCGGTTTTACAGGAAATGGGAACTTTGTGAAAAAACAAACCCCGGAAAAATCCCAACTATTGAGGAAGCAATGAAGGGCGCCGACGTGTTGGTTTCGCTTTCAACACCTGGTCCTGACGTGATCAAACGTCCCTGGATTCGCAGTATGGCCGAAAAGTCTATCGTTTTCTGTTGCGCAAATCCGGTTCCGGAGATTTATCCTTATGCAGCCAAAGAAGAAGGAGCCTTTATCGTAGCTACAGGTCGTGGCGATTTTCCTAATCAGGTAAATAACTCTATTGGTTTCCCTGGAATTTTAAAAGGCGCCCTAATGGTAAGAGCGAGGAAAATCACCGATACAATGGCTATTGCCGCTGCCCATTCACTTGCAAATTATGCCGAAAAAAGAGGAATACATGTAAATGATATTGTGCCTAATATGGAAGAAGCATCAGTGTTTCCTCACGAAGCCGCTGATGTAGCCATGCAGGCTATCAAAGATGGAGTAGCCCGAATAAATATGACATGGGATGAAGCCTTTCAGAAAGCAAAAAAGGATATCGAATATTCCCGCGGACTCACCCGTTGCCTTATGGACAAAGGTTTCATCGAAAATCCTCCTGCCGAAATGATCAAAAAAGCCCTTGATTTTGCGATTGAACAGGTGAAATGAGACTGAGAGCTTAGCCAACGGCTCCTTTCCCCCAAAGGATATAATAGCCCCCACCCCCCACCCCCCTCCCCAAAAAGTGAGAGGGTTGGGGGGTGGCGTCATTTAGGGAATGTCAAAAAATTTAGACGAATGGTACGGGGCTGAGGTGGAAAGTATTGCCAACTTTCACTCAGATTCACACTTATTAACCATAAACCTTACTGTATATTGCACCGGAATAGTAACTTTGCATAGAATTAATCTAAATTAAATGTCAACGCTGCTTGACCTTAGGCAAGGCGATTCAGGGACGATTACAAAAGTGAAAGGACGCGGCGCTTTCCGCAAGCGGATCACTGAAATGGGCTTTGTTAAAGGAAAATCCGTCACAGTAATCAAGGCGGCGCCTTTGCAGGATCCGATAGAATATAAAATTCTCGGATATCATGTATCCCTTCGTCAGAGTGAAGCAAGGCTTATTGAGGTTTTCTCAGGCTTTGAAACTGACGATGAGAGTGGGTCGCCTTTAGCCATTTATAATTATTCGGGAACCTTTGTCGAAGAATCTCAAAAAAATCCAATAATTGAAAAAGGAAAGGTAATTGATATCGCTTTGGTTGGAAATCCCAACTGCGGAAAAACCACTTTGTTCAACTACGCGTCAGGTTCACATGAGAGAGTGGGCAACTTCAGCGGCGTTACAGTTGATTCAAAAGAGGCAAGATTCAAACATGCGGGATACACCTTTAATATCACCGATCTTCCAGGCGCTTATTCGCTTACCGCCTATTCGCCGGAAGAACTTTTTGTACGCAGGCACATCATTGATAAGGTACCCGACATTGTAGTCAATGTAATTGACGCTTCAAACCTTGAACGCAATCTTTATCTTACCACACAACTGATTGACATGGACATCAGGGTTGTTGCGGCGCTGAACATGTATGATGAATTTATCAGGCAAGGGAATCAGATCAACCACAACGACCTGGGCAAACTGTTGGGAATTCCGGTAATTCCAACTATCGGTTCACGAGGAGAAGGATTGAATGATCTATTTACGCGCCTGATTGAGGTTTATGAAGATCGCGATCCTGTTGTAAGGCATGTCCATATCAACTACGCGCAGGAATTGGAGCGGTCAATCCTGAATATCCAGGATGCGATTTGGCTTGATAAATCGCTTACCGATCGCATTTCATCTCGATATTACAGCATAAAGCTGCTCGAAAAAGATGAGGATATTGTCGCTTCGCTGAATTCTTCACCGTTCCGTTCAACTATTTTTCATGTTTCCGACTATGAAATTCACAGGATAGAATCAACTTTCAATGAGGATTCAGCTACGCTTATCACCGACGCCAGATATGGATTCATTGCGGGAGCTTTAAAAGAGACTTATAATCCTGTAAAAAATGAAATCGCAAAGAAATCGCGCAGTGAAAAAATAGATTCAATCCTTACCAACCGAATTCTTGGATTTCCGCTTTTCATCCTGTTTTTATGGGTGATGTTCCAGGCAACATTCACTTTTGGAGCTTATCCTCAGAACTGGATTGATATGGGAGTCGCCTGGATTGGCAACCATGCGAGTTCGGTACTTCCTGCGGGACCGGTTAAGGATTTGCTTGTTGAAGGCATCATTCATGGAGTTGGAAGCATCATCGTTTTCCTTCCGAATATCCTGATCCTCTTTTTCTTCATTTCATTGATGGAAGATTCGGGATACATGGCGCGCGCAGCTTTTATCATGGATAAGCTTATGCATAAAATCGGGCTTCACGGACAGTCATTTATCCCACTGATCATGGGTTTTGGCTGTAATGTTCCGGCTATTATGGTAACGCGAACGCTCAAGGACAGGAATGACCGGTTGCTTACAATGCTCATCAACCCTTTTATGTCGTGCAGCGCTCGGCTTCCGGTATATATTTTAATCGCGGGCGCTGTATTTCCGAAACATGCAGGCAGCATTTGTGATGGAACTTCCCCCCTACCGTATGCCAACACTCCGGGTTATCGCAATGCATGTGTGGGAAAAGGGGCGGCAATATCTCAGTAAAATGGGAGGCGTGATCCTTATCGCGGTCATTTTGATCTGGGCGCTCGAATACTTTCCGGGAGGTAGCTCGGTTGCCCCTGAACAACGCCTTGAACAATCCTATATTGCGAAAATCGGTAAAGCCATCGAACCTGTTATCTCGCCTCTTGGCTTTGACTGGCGAATGGGCGTCAGCCTGATTACTGGCGCAGCGGCAAAGGAGGTTGTGGTTAGTACGATGGGCGTTTTATTTGGAACTTCCCATAATGATAACCCGGTAAATCCATCCTCTCTCGGTATTAAATTGCAGACGGCGACATACCAGCATGGGACGGCAACCGGAAAAAAACTCTTTACTCCTCTCGTCGGGGTTTCATTCCTCCTGTTCATCCTGATCTACATGCCATGCGTGGCTGTTGTTGCAACCGTAAACCGCGAATCCGGCAGTTGGAAATGGGCTCTTTTTCTGATTTCATACACTACTGTTTTAGCCTGGCTGGTATCATTTGCGGTATTTCAGATTGGGGTATTAATTGTAAAATAATATGTTCTGGCAATATCTTATAGTTTCCTTCATCGTATCAGCCGCTTTACTGATAAGCGCTGTAAGAGTAATCCGGTTTTTCGCATCGGCTCCTGGCAAATGCAGCGGCTGTAGCGGTTGCGCAATCAATGATCTTAAAAAGGATATCATGATTGTTCAAAAGCGAACATCTTGACTGGCTCACTTTTCTTGCTATCTTTGTAACAACTAACAGCAGTTATTATGGAATTTGGAATATGTCTCCAGGGAGTGATTCCGGTCAGAGCGGAACCATCGCACAGATCAGAGATGGTTACCCAGGTTTTGTTTGGGGAATTGTACCGCATCACTGAAAAGAATGGCGTCTGGAACAGAGTTCAACTTGTTTTTGATGAGTACGAAGGATGGATTCATCATCTTCAGACTCATCCACTGGATGAAGCAGAATTTCTACGTCTGAACCATTCTGCAACCCCTGTTTCCCTCGATCTGGTTCAATTAGTAATTCGTGAATCACGAAATGATATGTTACCGGCGCCTCTCGGAAGTTCCCTTCCCGGATTGATTAACGGACAACTAACCATTAATGGCGCCACTTTCCTTTACGATGGCGCTGTCTCGACTAATACTCCAGTTGGAACATTAAAGTCGGGCGCGGAAAGAGACGCCTTTTGCCTGCGACTTACCCAGGATGCCATTCTTTACCACAATGCGCCATACCTTTGGGGAGGCAGAACGCCTCTTGGGATTGATTGTTCAGGATTTGTGCAAATGGTTTTCAAACTTCAGCATATTCATATCCTGCGCGATACAACCCTGCAAGCCAGCCAGGGAGTGGTTATTGGTCTGCTGTTTGAAGCGCTGCCCGCCGATCTGGTCTTTTTTGACGATGAAGAAGGTAATATCAACCATGTTGGAATGTTGCTCAACCGCAATACTGTCATTCATTGTTCGGGACAGGTAAGAATTGATCCCATTGACCAGGAGGGTATTTTCAATACCGAACTTATGAAATACACCCATAAATTAAGGTTAATCAAACGAATATTCTGAAAAAATTCCCGGTTATTCCTGTTGTTTTAATTCCAGTTTTTGATTCTTCCCGGCTTTGGGTTGATTAAATACCCACGTCAGCCTGATACTAATCACGTTGTTGAATTGTTTCCGGGTAAATGGATTCCGCGGATAGGTTCTGGGATCGCTGACAAGAACAGTGCGGTTACTTCTGACTGAGTATTGATAACGCAGGTTTGCCCATAGTTTTGACCAAATTCGAATCTGTAGATCGGCAATAACCGAAATGTCATTATTTTCCAAACTTGTTTGATACTGGAAAAGACTATCAAAGAAATTATTCTTTGTTTCCTTGTAGTTTATAAGTTGTCCGTAACTAAAACCCACCCCGCCTGAAATTGTCCGTTTATCGGTAAAATGGATAAGCACGGGTATTTCGGCATAATCCAAATTCATCCTGAATCCTGTTGTGTCGGTGCCTCCCCTGTGGTAGCTTCCCTTTTGAGAATAGAGCAATTCCATGCTTACCGAGAAATTTTTATTTTTCCCAAATGGCACAATTACCTGCGGACCTACATTTAATCCGATTTTACTGAAACCATAAAACTCGTCGCCATCAACCTGGGTTAGATTCATCCCAATACTCATGGCGCCAAGGATTCGCTGGGCTTCTGAGGGTTCAGAAATAAGCAGGAGCATAATCAGTAAAAAACTGTATTGTAGTGATCGGTTTGATAGTTGCATGATATTGGTTTTAATCTTTTATAACTTCAATGTCCCTTTAGGGACAAAATGTTAAAATTCAACTGGTTTAAATATAAAACGTTCATTAAATGGAACTTGAAATTTTTCAAGGAAATTTATATATTCTTCAATGAATGTTGAGCATACTCCGAAAAGCAAACAATTTGGACTAAAGTTCAGTAACTATCTGGTTATCAATTGCCACTACCTTAAGGTAGTGGCAATTCAAGTTGCCGACATTCCGGGCTTTAGCCAAATTCTTATTTTTATACCTACTTTTCGGAGCGGGCTCAATGTTGTTGTTTTATTTTTACAATGCAAGTCTTAATGTCTTTCTTTCAGCTCCGCCATTGGAGCGCCTTTTCCACTGTCTTTTCCATTTTCAAGAAAACGAAGGCGAGTATCGTAAAGAAAACATATTGCTCTTGCTTTAGTAAAAACATATTTTTTCCAATGTGCCGTATTTGCTGCAATTTATATATTTGTGAGGCGTACCCCAACTTTGGCTTAAAGTATTTATATTTCTTCCCGCACTCATTTTAAAATCTCTTTCCAGTTTTTATTTTTTAATTCTTTTAATTCTTCTTTCAATGTAGTCAGCTTTTTCTTCTTCGGAGAAAAAATATTAAACCAACTTTCAATTGATTGTTCAATCCTCATGTTTAATCAGATAGTATGTAATGATTTCTACAATAGTGTCCAATGCTCGACCGGCTGCCGTTTTTGAGTCCTTCGCATAATAGAAAATATTTTCTACAAATGCTTTTTGAAGTTTATCTACTGATTCATAAGCCATAATTTTTTATATTTTCAAAATTACTAATTTTGATACTTCGGTCGCTCTTCCTCTCCCTATGACACATAACGGCTGACGCTATGGCAAGTGCGGGAATAAATTGTTGCTCAACTGTCAGCAAGCAAAAATGTATGTAAAGATTCCAAATGTTTCAAAGAACGCGCAAACCCTCATTTGCTATAGCGTTTGTTATGGTTCGCCCTTGTTTTTCTACCTTGTATTTTCAGTAAATTGTCTTGTATGGGTGTGTAGGCTTGGTAGCTCTTTTGCATTTGATAACGTGGCTTTTGTGCGTTGGCAAAAATGCAAATGTGCTACCAAATGCGTTGGCTATTTCATCTCGCTGATTAATTTGTTCCATCTTTCTTTGTGTTCAAACTTCAATGCGTTGTCAGCCTCTAAAAGGTTTACATAATTGTCAATGAACTCAAATGTGTTCTCAAGTAATCGGAGATAATATTTTAAGGTCGGCATTATTCCGTTAACAATAAGTTGACACCCGTGGACATTCTTAATTCTTTGGATTTCTGCATCAATCTTTTTTAGCTCTTCCTTGTCAGGTGATGCTGTTGAAAGAATGTAATACCGGTCAACAGGAGTAGTTTGGAACTTCGTATAAGCATCTTGGACAAGACCTAAGTTGATTTGAATTCCGTATTTAACTTCAACTGCCTCAAATGCTCTTTTCTTCTCGTCAATAAGGTCTATATCCCCAATTCTTCCACTGCTTTTGTCGGACGAAGTATGACTTTCTATTGGTAAAAGTTCTTTGCTCTCAAATCGTTTTGCCTCGTTAATTAAACATTGATATGCTGCATAAATTGCTAATACTGGAAGTCGAGAAGCGCCCTCTGCAATGTATGAACCATTAAAGTGTCTATCTAATAAATCTAAAATCGTATTTATTGCAAGTGTTGTCGGTTTGGCTAAGTCAATTGCTTGTTTGTTTCGTTTAATGATAAGTCCTTGGAAGATAAAACTCAAGTATTTTTTACAGTCAGAACCTTTCTGGACATTGTCGAGTAAAGCAATAAATACGGGTTTTAATTCTTTTGGATTGATGGCGCCAGAATAGTGTTTGTCGTAAGGAACTTTTTGCTCCAATGCTCTTGTAAGCCAACCACTATCTGACATTGCAGGAAACTTGCAAGATTTCATAAATGGTGTAATATACTTTGAGTCAAAAGTTCGACCAGAATAACCCCCTTCAATACTTGCTTGGTGATTTCTGATATCTTGATCGGGATTTAGTGTTTTGTAAACAAAACTTGTTATTAACACTGTCAATACAGCTTTTGCTTGTTCTGAATATTGCAAAACAACATTTAAAAGTTCCTTCTCTTTAGGTTTTAAGTCCAAAGTGATTTTATCTTTTGAGCGAACAAGTGACATTGCATTGTTGTACATTTCGGTTAATAGTTCTGTCGGTGATTTTTGTACCATTATAGTAATTGAGCTTTAATTTGTTCTGTTATTTCTTTTATCATCGGAACACAAACAGAATTTCCAATTTGTCTGTAACTGTCTCCAAGGCTTGTATTCTTTATAAAGTTCTCAGGGAAGCCCATAATTTTATAACATTCATTTATAGTGAGCTTGCGAACTTTCCCTTCATCTAAAATCCAAAAACGTCCAGAACTTTCCTGCGATGGCAAAGCGGGGTGTATCCCTTCTGATGAATAAATTCTGTTTGGCTGCTTATGAACTCTGGAAAGATGTTCAGTTCCTGGCCTAACACCTGCTTTTCTAATGGATTTATTGCGATGTCCAATAAATATTAAACCACTTTCCTGAACTCGATAATCAGGCAAAATTGTGTATGGTTCATCTAAATATTCAAATTTCACATTTTTATCTAAAATGTCTTTAATTATCAGTTTTGGTTTCGTCTTTAGTTTTGTAAAGTCAAATTTTTTGTCTTTATGCCCAAGAATTATGATACGTTCACGATTTTGCGGAACACCAAAGTCAGCCGCATTAAGAAGCTTCCAAGAAACTTTATAGTCTAACTCTTCTAAGTCCTTAATAATAGTTTTTAGAGTGTTACCTTTATCATGATGAATTAAATGTTTTACGTTTTCAAGGAAAACAACCTTTGGTTGTCTCTTTTCAATGATTTGAAAAACATTGTAAATCAGTGTTCCTCTTGTGTCTTCGAAACCTTTCATTTTACCAGAAATACTAAAAGGTTGGCAAGGAAAACCTGCTGTCAAAACATCATGTTTAGGGACAATGTCTAAGTCAAGTGCAGTAATGTCTCCAAATGGCGCTTCGCCAAAATTATACTCATATGTCCTTTGGGCTTGGTAATTAAATTCTGAAGTGAATACGCATTTACCTTTCAATTCTTGCATGGGAATTCTAAATCCGCCAATTCCTGCGAACAAGTCAAGGAATGTAAAATCGTATTCTGCTGGAGGTGGAAATGGAACATCAAACTTGATTGGAAGTAATTGTTGCATTTGAGGTTCTTTTACCAAATGCAACTCTTCTGAACGATGACTTAAATATTCAATAGCTGATTTTGAATAATGTTGTGAAACGCCATTCTGATGATTCTGAAAATAATGAGTTAGGTGAGCCAACCCATTATCAGCGCCACGTTCAACCTCGATTTTCAGCTTCTTTTTTAATGTTGAATACTTAACCATTTAATTTAATATTTACATTTTTTGACTGTTGCAAGTTACAAAATGTAAGGATAGAATTTCTCTCAGATTTGTTTAATTATGAACAGTTTTCGGTTGGATTTGTGCGGTTGGGCAAAATACCGGTTATATATTTGAATAACTCTTCCTGCCAGTCCTGACTTATCAATGATATTTTATTTTGAACGGTAAAAACCGTTTGGATATATATTTGGGTGTAAGTGTAAGCCGTGTTAGTTTCTATAAACATTTTGTCCCTAAAGGGACAGTTAGAAATTCATGCTGTTTTGTTTTTATACGCATTTCGTCCCTTTCCGTACTGTTCCGTAAAAACAGAAATTTTGTAGAAAGCAAATTACGAAACTCATAAAGTTCCTGAGTTATTGGGGCGCTGCGCTTATTGTCAAATTCCGGTTTGGTCAGAAATTGTAATTAGTACGACAACGACCCTTTTTCAGGGTTAGTATTCAGCCCCTTCATGGTCAACTGGATTCGCTTACGTTCAACATCTATTTCGAGTACCTCAACCATTACCTTTTGATTGAGTTTCACAACGTCGTTGGGATCTTTTACAAAACGATCTGCAAGCTGGCTGATGTGAACAAGTCCGTCCTGGTGAACGCCCATATCAACAAATACGCCGAAATTTGTGATGTTGGTGATAATGCCGGGAATCCGCATCCCTTTATGCAAATCGTGCATAGTGTGTATGTTCTTATCGAACTCAAACATCTCGAATTGCTGCCGGGGATCTCTTCCCGGTTTCGCCAGTTCCTGCATTATATCGAGGAGCGTAGGCATCCCTATTTTATCAGATGTAAATTCATCGAGATTGATTTTCGCCCGCAGATCTTTTTCACGTATCAAATCCTCAATGGTACAATTTAGCTTTTCAGCCATCCGCTCGACAACCGGATAGCTCTCAGGATGGACAGAACTTTTATCAAGCGGATTCTTTGCATCCCTGATCCTTAAAAAACCTGCCGCCTGTTCAAAAGCCTTATCCCCAAACCTCGCCACTTTCGTCAACTCCTTACGGGATTTAAAAGGACCGTTTTCATTTCGCCAGGCAACCATATTCCTGGCAAGCGCCTGTCCAAGCCCCGAAACATAAGTTAGCAATTCCTCGCTCGCTGTATTGACTTCAACGCCAACTTTATTTACGCAACTTTCAACAGTATCGCGCAAACTGTCCATCAGCGCATTCTGATCCACGTCATGCTGATATTGCCCAACGCCAATCGCCTTCGGATCAATTTTAACCAATTCGGCAAGCGGATCCATCAACCGGCGACCGATTGAAACGGAGCCTCTGACTGTAACATCGTAGTCGGGAAATTCTTTTCGCGCGGCGGCAGAAGCGGAATAGACAGATGCGCCGCTTTCATTTACAACGAGAGCGATAACTTCGCGGTCGAAGGGAATGGCGCGAATCAGCCTTTCCGTTTCACGTCCGGCAGTTCCGTTTCCGATGGCGACTGCCTCAATTTTATAAGCATTGACGAGACTCTTGATTTTATGAATGGCTTCCTTTACCTCATTCTGTGGAGGATGAGGATAAATGGTTTCGTTGTGAACCAGTTTTCCCTGACGGTCGAGACAAACAATTTTGCATCCTGTACGAAATCCAGGATCAATGGCGAGAACGTTCTTTTGTCCGAGAGGCGGGGCGAGCAATAACTGGCGAACATTTTCAGCAAAAACCCGGATTGCTTCCTTGTCGGCTTTCTCTTTCGCCCATTGCCGCATCTCGGTTTCGATGGATGGAAACAAGAGCCGTTTACAACTGTCTGCGATAGCCTCCTTTACAAGCGTTGAGGAGGCGTTGCTTCCCTTCACAAAAATCCTTTCAAGAATTTCATGCGCCTGGAGTTCATCTACTTCAAAGGAAAGACGAAGAAAATCTTCATTTTCTCCGCGGAACATGGCAAGTAACCTGTGCGACGGAACCTTGTGAAGAGGTTCGTGAAAGTCGAAATACATTTCGAATTTGACTCCGTCACTCTCTTTTCCTTTTGCAACCTTAGCAGCCACCTGCGATTCCTTCTGAAACAGATTCCGAATCCGCTTGCGGGCATAAACATCTTCATTAACTTTTTCTGCAATAATATCGCGCGCCCCGCCAATGGCTTCTTCTGCGGTTAAAACGCCTTTACTTTCATCAATAAAAGCCTCAGCCCGCTTTATAATATCATCATACCGTTGTAAAAGAACCATATCGGCAAGCGGTTCAAGTCCCTTTTCACGGGCGATGCCGGCGCGGGTTCTGCGTTTCGGTTTATATGGCAGATAAATATCTTCCAGTTCAGCCATGGTTGCAACATTGGCTATTGCCGTTTCGAGTTCGGGGGTAAGTTTTTCCTGGTCGGTTAACGACCTGAGAATCGCTGCGCGACGGACGTCGAGATCTTTGAGTTGAGCCAGCCGGTCTCTTACCTGCGCAATTACCACCTCATCCATTGACCCGGTCATCTCTTTGCGGTAGCGGGCAATAAATGGAATGGTTGCCCCGCTTTCGAGCAAATTGATGGTATTCTGGATAAATCCGGAGGCAACATTGAGTTCCGCTGCAATAATTTTTGTGTATTTTTCTGCGATCATCTTACAAGTGTAACAGTACCTTTGAATTTTAAATCTCCCTCCATTAGAATATCCTGTCCTTTTATAGAGATGGTGACTATCCATACAAATGTATCAGGCTCGAGGTATTTACCGCCAAACATTCCATCCCAGCCTTTGTCAATGTTGTCCGATTCAAAAACCAACCTGCCCCATCGGTCATAAATAATCATTCTGAAGTTGATATTCTTATATAATCCATTCACCCTGAATACATCATTCAACTTGTCGCCGTTGGGGGAAAATGCGTTGGGAATCAAATACTCAAAAACCTTCACAAAAGCCGTATCTGAATTTATACAGCAATGATTATCCTTGACCCTTATCCTGTATGAACCCTGATCGCTGACATTGATAATGGAATCAGTGGATTTATTCGACCACAAATATTCCATAAATCCCCCTCCGGCGCGAAGGTTTACAGACGACCCCTTATAAAGCAGAATGGTATCGGGAAGGGCTATCACCGGTAAACGATAGTTGGTAACCATCATGGAATCAATAAATGCGGCTCCATTGAAATATTCAGTCAGTTTTACGCGATAAACGCCCGGAGCGAGATATTCGTGAACCGGATCAGAAACAAAAGAAATTCCCCCGTCGCCGAAATCCCAGGCAACTGAGTCGCTGTTAGCTTTATTGGTTATATGAAACTGCGTGGCTTCGCCATGGCAAACGCTGTCCCATGAAAATGTGGGAATATTAACAAAACTCTGAACGATATTGGGCAAACTATAAATACTTTTCCTGCTTTGCAAGTCAAACCTGGAGTCGGGAATGTTATTCCGCAGATTGAAATTACAGGCTTTTCCCAGTCTGTTTGGGTTGTAAATTACATCAAGCGAATCTCTTTTCGAATCAAAGGTATTGGTGCGAGAAAGATAAATTCGTCCGTCGGTTGCAAGTTGCAATGCAGCGATTCTCACTCTTGCAATTGAATCAATAACGACGGGGTTGGAAAGTCCGTTTTTTAATTCAAACTGATAAATATAGGATGGTCTCGAGGGTTTCTCGTCCCCGCCAATTTCAAAAATGGTAGCATAAAGCGCCCGACTGTCGGGCGAAAATTCAATCCCATAAGGATTTATGCCGTTCACCGTAGAGGTAAATGATTTTGGATTTGAAACTTCGCCGGTTTCATTATTAAAACCAAAAAGCTCAATCACCTTTTTATTAACAATGGCAAGCGCCAGTTTATTTCCATCCGGCGAGGCTTTCATGTATCCAAAGGCATTGTTGGATTCAGACCTGTGCCCTCCGTGAACGCTGCCAACGGCGCTGATAACCGGACTCGCAATGCCGGAGCGAGACAGAAGCCATGCATAGAATTGATCGGAATCCCAGGCATGGGCAATAAGCCAATAATCTTTGCCATTCCTATGTTTTACTGAAGTAATTTTTTGAGTAACCGGCGAAAGAACCGGAGTATTCAACATGCCTGACCTGGCATCGCCAAGTCCGTTACGAAGTTTCATGTCTATTAATGTAACGCAAAGTCCTTTGGTTGTGAAGTTGACAGAATCAGTGAATTTTAAAATATCAACCGTGAAAACATAGTATAATGAGGAGTCGCCCGGAAACGGAACAATAATGCAGGGTTGGGTGGCTCCTAAATCGCCGGTAAGATTGGTGGCGTTAGGCATTAATGTAAAGGTGCGATCCCATACTTTTTTCCCATTTGAAAAAAACAGAAGGTTCCCCATACTGTCGCAAATACTCGAACTTGCATTGAAAGCAGTCATCACATTCTGATCTGTCAAAGGAACAGCGGAACCAAACCGGAAATCCACTCCGGCTTTTTCGCCGAAATACCAAACTTCTGCTTCTTTCTGCGAGCGAGGGCAATTAGTTGTACTCCAGGTTGACTGGGCAATCAACCCATTTGTTACAATCAGAAAAATGAAAGGAAAAAGAAGATACCCTGCAAGGGGAATTGAGAATATATTGAGGTTCTTTTGCTGCACTATTCGATAAAGAGTTTTTTAATATATGTAAAGGAGGAATTCGAAAACCGCATCAGATAAACGCCTTTTGGCAGTCCCGACAAATCAAGATCAACAGAGGATTTCCCCGAAGAAGGCATCGGCGTCTCAAATTCACGAAGACTTTTGCCAAGTGTTGTTATTATCGAACCGTGGGTTTTTCCAGTCAAACCATCTGTTTCAACATTAATAAAACCTTTGGCAGGATTTGGGTATATTCTGATATGATCCTTGTGATACTGATCGTCAATTCCGGTGCAAACATCAAATGAAAAGATCACAGTAATCATTCCCGACGATTTGCACCCATGCTCATTCACTATCTTAACGGAATAATCCTGTGAATCGGAGCCAATTCCTGTGGCGCCAAAACGAATAGTTTGCGTTACCGCGCCATTCGACCAAAGATACGAAGATCCGGGATTTTGCGCATCGAGTATAATTGTGTCATAAACGCAAACAGTAGTATCTGCCGGACCAAGATGAATTACCGGTTCAGGATAGATGGAAATTAAAGCGCTTCCTTCGATACTATTAAATTGATCGGTAACAGTGACGAAATAGGTAGTATTAACCAGTGGTTTTACGGTGGGATCGGCAATTGTGGAGGTAAATCCCGGGGGATCAGAACTCCAGACGTACTGGTAAAACCCAACATTTCCTCCGCCTGCGGCGGCATGCAGCAGGGTAGAGTCGCCCCGGCAAATAGATGCCGGCGTTGCTACGGGATTGACATTCAACGGTCCGCCGGTAACTTCGATAGTTACATTTGAGGCATTGCCGCTTATACAATTTGTATTCAAATCGGTAGTTACCAGTGAATAAACAGTAGTTGAAATAAGGTTTGTTGTTTGCGGATTCTGCACCCCGGAATTGATTAGTTTGTCAACCGGCGTCCAACTGTAAAAATAGGAGCTTGCGCCGCCGATTACCGATCCGCTGAGAAAAGTATAGGTGCCATAAGGAATAGCTTTATTCTCGCCTGCATTAGCCACCGGAAGCGGAATCACCGTAACTGTTACGGAACCGGTTGCGGTATTGTACCCGTCGGAGGCAGAAACCTGATAAGTAGAAGTGATTGTTGGAGCAACGGTAGGGTTAGGCAGCGTTGAGCTGAATCCATTAGGACCTGTCCATTGGAAAGTGTAATTTCCTGCTCCACCCGAACCCATTGCCCGAATCTCGGAAGTACCGCCAAAACAGATCGAAGATGGAGTTGCCACTGCGTTCACCGCCAAAACTCCTCCGGCAATTGAAATGGTAACGTTATCGGTTGACTGGCATTTTGCGGTATCATCCTTTACATGCAGGGTAAAGACCGTAGTTGAAAACAGGTTCACTGTTTGTGGATTCTGAACGCTGTCGTTAATTAGTTTTGACGACGGCGACCACTTATAATGATATGAACCGCTTCCGGCAGTACAACTTCCATGAAGCGTAGTGGTTACTCCGTTCATTATTGTTGAATCATTTCCTGCGTTTGCCTGCGGCTGATAAACATGAACAACGGTATGCGAAGTATCGTCGCTGGGCTGCCCGTTAACAACAATCGCAAGCGAATATTGTCCTGAATTGGCAGTGGTAGCATTGCTGATTGTCGGATTTTGAAGATTTGATATAAATCCATTCGGTCCCCACCAATGATAGATAGCGCCTCCAACTGCCTGAGCGGAAAGCTGTATCGTCTGACCTGAGCATAGCGGACTGTTGCTGGTGCATGGCGGCGGCAGAATTGAGCAATCGGTGGTTCCCGTTCCGCTGGTTTGCTGAAAAATAATGTTGCATGGCAGGTTTGAATAATTCGTGATAATCAGCATGTAAAATTCACCGGTTTGCCCATTTGGTATTATACATGTTTCATAAGCGCTTGTAGAATAACTACAATCAACGATTTTATTCTGGGTGAGTTGAGTGCAGCAAAACTGTGACGTGAACGGTCCCCAGCAACAAAAATCAATATCTCTTGCGGGCTCGCTATGCATCTCAATGTTTATACTTCCCGGCGTTGCCACCCGCATGTAATACCATGCCGGATTTGGGCGTGTTGCGAGACAATCGTAATAGGGTCCAATCTGTCCTGCGGGCGCATTTACCCCGGCGGGAAATGAATAGAGAGTCCCGGTGCAAAACGGAGCGGCAGTTTCGCAAGTTTTATTCTGACCAACCTGCTGGGAATATGAATAACAAAAAGGAAACAAAAAAACGAGGATAATCCAGATATTTTTCATAAAGCCTTGGTTGATTTATACTTGTCATTTTCCTTTAACCATTCTGTTTTTTTATCAGCAGTCCATGCTGTGTTAACATCATTGGTTTTTTGCTTCAGATCGTCGAAAACTTTTTTAATTTCAGTTTCCGGATATTTAAAAAGCGCTTTAAAGCAAACAATGTTTCGATCAGCATCAACACGAACGTTGACTATCTCGTCGGCGGAAAAACTCAGATTCATAAAATAGACCCGTTCAAACCGAGATGGAAGTTTAGAAAAATCAACAAGATAATAAGCGCTCAAATCATCGGAATTAATTAAAGCAAAAAACCGGCTATTAAAATTGTAGCCGGCATAACGATCCAGGTAAGCGGGATCATTGGGTGGGATTCGATCCTGAGTCCATCCGGAAAATACGGTAATCAAAAACAGAGAAAAAACCAGAATACGTTTCATGTCAGTTAATTTTTTGTGATTGAATATTCAAAAGTTTACCAGCCTGATGCAAGCAGATCAATTATATGAATTGTTTTTACCGGCAG
>JAPLDO010000078.1 GCA_026391715.1 Bacteroidota bacterium | reverse complement strand
ATTGGGGTAAATCTGCTTTGTTCATTTCCTTTGAAAGAAAAACATCAAGCACTTTTAACGCTGCAAGATAAACCATACCGGCAGCTTCGCGTACATATTTCGAATCGCTGTAACGGCTATATTCGATCGGGCTTTTACTTAGCGTTTCTTTCGCGTTGGCAAGATACCGGTATGCCCCGGCTATTGTGTATTCGTTTTCTGTGGTTTTTGCTTTGGTCATTGCTGTATCTGGTTTTTTGTTCTTTTATAGGTGGCTTTGGGTTCGGAAACAATATTCTGATTTGCGGTTCTAACCATCAGTTTATCCATCATTTCAATTACTTTGCGGGCGTTGTCGAAACCGCTTTTAACCAATGCCAAGTCAACGCCGCCTCTGTAATATGCAAAAACGTGCATGTTTTCATACACGGTGTTCAGTGCCGCCGTCAATTTTCCGTTCAAAGGAATTTTCCTGCGAATCATCTCCCAGTAGCCATCAATTGATTTCGGCAGCTTACCGCGTTCAATTCCTGTTGAAATTAAATATGCGTCAAGCGCTTTTAACGCTGCAAGATAAACCATACCGGCAGCTTCGCGTACGTATTTCGAATCGCTGTAACGGCTATATTCGATTGGGCTTTTACTTAGCGTTTCTTTCGCGTTGGCAAGATACCGGTATGCCTCCGCAATTGTATATTCGTTTTCTGTGGTTTTTGCTTTGGTCATTCCTGTATCTGGTTTTTTGTTCTTTTATAGGTGGTTTTGGGTTCGGAAACGAAATTCGGAGATGGTGTTTTATCCATAAGGTTGTTTATCATCTCAATGATTTTTTTTACATGAAGCAGTCCGTCCTTAATTACATTCACACTGGTAAATCCCCGGTAATAGGCGCCTAAATGCAGGTCTTCATAAACAATTCTAAGCGATGCAGATAATTTACCATTTAAAGGAATATGTTGTTTAATGAATACCCAATAACCTTCAATGGATTTTGGCAATTTTTTTTCAGGAATTCCTTTGTTTAACAAATAAGCGTCTAACGCTCTTAAAGCTGCCAGATACGCAATTCCGGACGCTTCGCTTACGTATTTTTTATCAATATAACGACCGTATTCAATAGGACTTTTACACAACGTTTCCTTCGCGTTGGCAAGATACCGGTATGCTTCCGCTATTGTATATTCGTTTTCAGTGGTTTTTGGTTTGCTCATTCCTGAATCTTGTTTTTTGTGCTTTTATAGTTGGCTTTGGCTTCGGAAACGACATTCTGATTTGTTGGTTTAACCCCATCCCCCCGACCCCCTTCCCCAAAAAGGGAAGGGGGAGGCGGTTCTATTATAACAGATATGTGTAAATCATCGAATTATATTGATTAGAACATCTCCCCCCTCCCTTTTTTTTGGGGAGGGGTCGGGGGTGGGGTCTTTTGTAGGGCGCTTATAGCTGGCTTTGGCTTCGGAAACGAAATTCTGATTTGTTGGTTTAACCATCAGTTTGTCCATCATTTCAATTACTTTGCGAGCGTTGTCGAAGCCTTCTTTAACCATTTCCAATCCAATTCCTCCTCTGTAATATGCAAAAATGTGAAGGTTTTGGTAAACAACAGTTAATGCGCTATTGAGTTTCCCGTTCAACGGAATCTTTTTCTTTACAAATGTCAGATATTCCTCAATAGATTGGGGTAAATCTGCTTTGTTCATTCCCTTTGAAAGAAAATAAACATCAAGCGCTTTTAACGCTGAAAGATAGGCGATGCCCGCAGCTTCGCGTACATATTTTGAATCGGTATAAATACCATAAACTATCGGGCTTTTGCTGATAGTTTCTTTCGCGTTGGCAAGATACCGGTAGGCTTCCGCTATTGTATATTCGTTTTCTGTTTGTTTCGCTTTTGTCATTTTCTCATGTTGTTTTAGATTCTCTCGCATGACCTGCTACGTACAACTTTTTTACCATCTGCCGCCAACCGGAACCTGTTGCCAGCCATTTTAAAATATTCAATGAAACCGGTCAAAACCCGAAAAATACGACAATTTGAAAGTATGTTCAAAGGTACACATTTTTGATTAGAATCTGACAGGCTGGTTTTTAGAGATGAAAACTACCTTTTATGGTTAATCGGTTTAACCCCCAAAAGGTAATAGGTCAAAACGAAGTTTTTTTCAGTTTTTGTTAAAATAAATTGGATAAAATTAGTCAACCGGATGGTCGTTTAATTTTTTCTTACATCTGTAGGAATTCCCTGCGTATCGCTGCCCAGGGAGCGGGCGGCGGGGTTATTATTCAGTTAGTTTTCCATTCATCAACCGGTAATGTGTTTTCATACGTTTAGCAACCTCAGAATCATGCGTTACGATAACGAGTGAATAATCATAGCTTTCACGGAGTTCAGCAAGCAATTCGGCAAGGATAGAGGCATTTCTGGCATCGAGCGAACCGGTAGGTTCGTCGGCAAGCAGCAATTTGGGCTTGTTGATGAGCGCGCGTACAACGGCGGCGCGCTGACATTCGCCTACCGATAAGTGTGCAGGGTAATGGCTTAGATGTTCCTTCAAACCAACTCTTTCAAGTAGTTCGACAGCGCGTAAACCAGCCTCCTTTCTGAATAATTTATCGCCCACAGGCATTACCGGAAGAAGTACATTTTCGAGAACAGTAAGTTGCGGCAGGAGAAGATGTAGTTGAAAAATGAATCCGGTAAAGCGGTTCCTAAGTCGCGAAAGCTGCTTTTCATCAATCTGATCAACGTTTTTTCCACCAAGGATTACCTTTCCTGATGTTGGCTGATCAAGTGTGCCGAGGATGTTAAGCAGCGTAGTCTTTCCCGATCCCGAAGGACCTGTGATGGCAATGGTTTCGCCTTCGGTTATTGATAACGAAATGTGATCAAGAACGCGGGTTGAATTTGCTGTGCCAGGCTGTAAATAATCTTTGGTAATATCAATTAATTCAGCGGTTTTCATTTTGATAATCAATTTCTTTTTGTGTTTCTGCAACGTTCTTTGTTCCTCATCGCGATATTCACAATAAAGATTTGTAAATCAGGATTAGTTTTTCGGAAATCCTTCTACAATCGAAATGGTCTTCAACTCCTTTTCTTCCGGCTAATCCGAGGGCTGTCAGTTTTTCCGGGTCGGAAAGGAGAGATGAAATTGTTTCGGCAAGGGTGACTGGATTGTTGGGGTGATAAACCATGCCTCCGCCCGATTTCCGAATGATTTCGGGGAAGCCGCCAAGCTCAGGCTGAACCACAGGAATCCCCGAAGCCATAGCTTCAAGCTGGTATAGCCCGAATGCTTCGCCTTTTAACACTGGAACTGAGAGGAGGGTAAGTCCTTTAAAGAAATCGTACAGGTTAGGAAAACCGAATTCCGGGAGTATTTCCACCGCATCTGCAAGTTTATTCTTTCTGAGTTTATTCATTTGTGCGCGGATGAAGGGGCGGTCGTCGCCGGTGTTACCACCGGTAAGGCGAAGTTTCAGGTCGCAGTTACTGCGGTCTTTCTTCAACAGGATAAAAGCATCAACCAGGATTCCAAGCCCGTTCTCCTCGCAGAGACGTGAAAGGTAGCCAATAGTTCTGTTATTAAGCGCGGGAGAAGTAAAATGGTATTGTTGGGTGTCTATTCCGATTGGCAATGTGTGTACTAATTTTTCCGGGAGATGCATTTTCTTTTTCATTTCCGAGGCAAACCAGTCGCTTACGGCGATGAGAGCGTCGGTTTTGGATGCCTGACGCGAGAGCAGTTCCCATAGTTTATCCCGCGAAGCAGGTTCCATAGCGTCAATCCAAACATCTTCATCCTGCAGGGAACAAACCACCGATACGCCGACTTCGCGCTTCACCATTCCTGCCATTCCCAGCAGAAGTGCGTTTGAAAAGTGAACAATGTCGGGTTTTTCGTGATGTTTCAGATAATTTACCAACTCCCGGAGATCTTCGCGCTGCAAACCATCTTCACCAAGAAGCATAGATTCGGTGAGGGCTTCCAAACCATGGGCGCGGGTGGAGCCGGCTTTTCGGGCAGCGTACCTGAGAACGAGAGCCGAATTTAGCAGGTTGTGAAGCCATCCGGGCATGCGGCGTAGCGATGGGAATGTCTGTTTGATATAGATGCTAACAGCGCCGTAAAATACAGGCGGACCATTTGGAACCATTTCGCCGTTCATGACAAGCGGAAGGTAAACCGGCAGTATTACCGTATCGTGACCGGCATTGCGCAGTGAAGCTATCAGAGCGGAATCGCGGAGGCAATTTCCGCAGTAAAAGGTTCCTCCGAAACCTGGTACGATGTGAACGATTTTCATTGTATTATTTCAATTTTTAACAATATAAAACACTCCGGGTTCATTGTTCTGGTTCAGGCTTCCAGGAAGAGGTAATGAAGTTTTAAAAAAGAGATTAGAAGCGCTGCTTTTTGTATAACCACAACTGTTTGTTAACTTCATCACTGTTCGGTTTACGGTCAATGTCCACTTTTTTAAATTCCATTAATTTTATGTTATATGCTGCCCTGCTGTTCGCCCGAAGCACAACTGTTTGAGGTTTGCACTCACTTTGTTCAAAGTGATTTATGTTTAGATGCACAACTGGTCGAATTTGCAGTCAACCCGTGCAATGGGTGAAAAATAATTCTTTGAAAAAAATAGGGGGGCAAAAATTTTTCTTACTTGGGAAAAATACGCGCTTAAAAAAATTGCCTCGTGGGTGGTTTGAAGCATTTATTAAGAGTGTATTTTTATGTGCGTTGGGTTTTTCATTTCCTTTTATTTTTCTTTCATAGTTACTCTGTCATTAACTGCTGATGAAAGTATTTGATACAAACTTTTCAAAATCATGTCGTCAATTCCAAATGCTTTCAAAACAGTTTTGTCAAAATTTATTCTGTCAGTTTGCTTTACTTCTTCAAAAATTGTTTTGATAGCTCTTGCCTTTAGCGGTTGAAATGCCTTCTTAATTTCCTTTACTGAATTTGCTGAAACCAAATCAGGATTCAAAACACGAAGTGTTTTAAAATAATTTGCATTAAGGTCTAATGCTCCTAAGTTCCTTGAAGTTCCTCTCATTTCCATTGTCAAAAAAGTAACAACAGAATTTAAGAGCGCTGCAATTAATTCAACATCATATTTTTTATTCACTGTGATTGCTACAAGTCGTTGGTCAATAGTAAATGGAGTATCAGAATAAGAAAAGAAAAATCTTTCGTAAGGATTTATTGCTGTTACAATGCTTGCTTGTTTTGGTCTGAGTGAATACCAAAACGGTTTGTGTCCTTTGCATGCGCATTGAATTGTTTCAGTTCCATTTCTATTCTTTGCGTTTTGAAATTTCGTTATCCAATTGTTTGCACCTGTAAAATTGTTCTTCAATTCTGTTTGCGGTTTATCGCAAACAAAAAGATAGTTGTTGTAAGTGCCGCCAAATTCAAGAGTGTCAAATTCTGTTGGACTTTTCACATAAGGAATTAAAAACATTTTCTCTATACCTGAACTTTTTACTTCTGCGGCTGGGATAACAAACATAGGATTCCAACCTGTCCTTTCTCCTCTGAAAGCATCAATTACATTTAGATAAATCGTTGTCAAATATTTCTCAAACTTTTCAAATAAACCTGCTGAAATAAAATAGGTGTCCCAGTTTTCGCGCTCGTCTAAAGAAGTTTCAAGTTGTTGTTTTGAAACGGCGCTTACAGTAATTGAACCGTCTGCTTTGTGAAAGAGATTTGAAAAAGATTTGTCTTTCGTCCAACCGGAATGTTTTGGGTTGTTGCAATTATCAATGTCAGTATAAAAATCTTCAATCTCTTTTAGCTGTTTCTCAACATTTTCCTGATTAAAGGTTTCGTAAAGTTTAAAAGTTACAGTTACAAATTTTGTTGGCTCTTTGCTTTTTCCGTGTTGCAGAACGGAAAAAATTGTTGAAACTTTTGAATCGCTGAACCAATGTTCTGCAATACTTCTCACGATGTATTTAATGTGGAAGTTGTCAAGCAAAATTTTTTTGAATTGAAATCCATATTCTTTACCAAGCCAGGCATTGGAAGTTATTGCAGAAAGAAAACCGTCTTTCTTTAGAAACCGGATTGAATTGTAAACGCAGTAAGTAAAATAATCAGAGCGTTCATTTATTTTGAATGAGCTGTCTTTTAGAAATGCTTTTTGTTTCGCTTCAAATTTCTCTCTGAAAAATGTTGTCAGCACATCGTTTGGAATATCTTCTTGCTGAATAAAAGGGAAGTTACTGGCAATGGCATCAAATACAGGAATTGGTTGTTGAATTTGCTTTTGATAATTATTTGAATCAGGAAAAACTACTTTCATTTTCGGTTCAAGATTAAAATAATCGTCTCTCATTACTCTCGGAAAATTATCTGTTTGGTTTTTAATGCGTTGTTTGTAAAGATTGATTACGGAAAGTATTGCAGGGAAATGTGAAATGTCATTGCCCCAAATTTGATTGAGTAATCGAACATGGTTTTTATTTCCATGGAAATTCAAAATCTGATAGAATGAATTTAAAAATGTTCCTGTTCCCGATGTCGGGTCAAACACAAAATCATTTGCTGTTTGTATTGCAGGAAATGAAACAAGATTTGCAAGAATGGCCGGTGTAAAGTATTGTCCGAATTTTTGTTTCTCTTCTTTCGGAACAAGGTTTTCAAGAATAGTTCCGATTACATCTGTTGGCAAAACTTTAAAATCAAATTCTGTGATTGCATTAAAAAGTTCAAACAAAGTTTCGTTTACTGTTTTATTAAAATCAACTTTGTCGGTGAAGTACGGTTGATACACTGCTTGGTAATCAATTCTACTTGCTGCATCAAAATAATTATGCAATGCTTGTTTAACATTCATAGAATTTTTCAAATCAAGTTTCTGTAAACTACCCGACAAATTTTCAGAAAGTGTCAGATAGAAAATGATTTTACCAATAAGATTATAAAAAGTAAACTTTGCCAAAACTTCTTCCTCAATTAAATTATCTGGTTTCCGAGAAGAAGATGCAAGAATTTTGAGAGTGGAACGCTCATAAATTTTCCATTGATTATACTCTTTACGAAAATGTGGGTTAGCGCCTTTCAGTTTTATTATCTCTTCTTTGAATTGTGGTAAAATTATTTCTGCTGCCGCTCTCACTGAATCCACAAAATTTCCTGAAATGTTTATCGCTTGCTTTAACTCTCCGCTTTCATAAAGTTGTTCAAGGTCGTGAAGAATTTCTCTCAACCGTTTTCTTAAAGCAGGTTCATGTTGTCTGTATTTATTTGGATCTGCTAAATCATCACGGCTGTTTATGTTCTTCTCTTTCGGATATTCTTTCAATCGTGAAATGCTATCAAGCAAATATTTTTCGTTGTTGATTTTCCAAATGATTGCTTCCGTACCGTTCCATGCTACAAATGAATTTGATTTTATTCTCTCAGCTTTTTCAAGTGCGTTCAAAAGCATTTCCTTGTCGTCTGCTGGTGTTTCAGGAAATTTTAATTCCCAACCATTGAAAATAATTCCCGAAACTTTGTCTGTAAATAAAAGCACATCGGGGAATTTTGTTTTCCCCGATTCGAGTTTTATTCCTGCATCATTTGTGGCATCTTGGAAAATAGTTCTAGCCTCACGAATTTCCTCCTGAATCCAACTAATAAGTTGCCCTGCCCAAGCTCTTTCGTTTAGTTTTTGTTGCATAATTTAAAGTGTGATATTTAACGATTGGCTCAGTGAAAAGCTTTAAAGTTGATGCTTCCACTTCTTTATATTTCAAGGTCTCTTTGATTCTGTCAGTGCATACTTTGATGTAATCAACTGCATGAATCTTATGCAACAAAACATTTTCGTTTTTTTCAATGCCAATAAAATTTCTTCCTTCAAGGATTGCTGAAAGTAAAAAACTTCCAACACCACACGCGTTGTCTAAAACAATGTCGCCTGGTTTAGTGTAAGTTCTGATTAAATATTGTCCAAGTTTGATTGGTTTCTGTGTAGGGTGTAAAACTTCTCCCTCTGATTCAGCCGTTTTGATGTAGATGTAATCTTCAATATTCTGTTCATCATAAAACACAACATCCTGAGGGTATCTTCCTCCGTTGCTCTTAACATGCCTTGGTTTAAAATCTCCATAGCTTCCTGTGAATTGGTCTTTGCGTATTCCCTTATCATATGGTTCTCCCTCTGACATTTGTGGATTGTATGTCGGTTGCTTTCTGTAAAAAATGCAAATATCTTCGTGTTTTCTCAACGGCTGAATTTTAGCGTTGAGAAAGTTTGTAGGTTTGGATTTAATCCAAATGATTTTGTATTTGAAAAGTTTTTCGTTGCTCAAAATAAGTTTCGCGGTGAATACTCCTTGCGATGTCAATGCGATGCAGCCGTTTTCTGTTATCACTCTTTCATAGCCTGCCCAAAGTTTTTGTAAGTCAATAACTGAATCCCACTTGTTTTGAGTTGTGCCGTATGGAAGGTCGCACAAAATCATATTCACTGACTTGTCTGGAAAGTTTTTCATCACCTCCAAACAGTCGCCTTTCACCACCTTGTTTACATATTTTTCTATTGTCATTTTCGCTTTTTCTGTTGTTGCTAAAGTAGGCAAATTTCGGAATTAGAATTGGTTTAAAAAGTAAAAAATTTTCACACTGCTGAAAACACCTACTGCTCTTGATTGAATTGTAGTGGAATGTTTTTTATGCGGTGTCTTTAAAAGTGGTATTGGTTATTGTCCTATGAAAGTCCAAAAACTGTTTGTTCAAAGCGCCTCAGTTTCAAGTTTGCACGGTCGCCAATAGCGTTGCTCATATTACCGCCATATATAGAAAAATCGTGTAAATTAGCAAACCGAAAGCTACTATTTTTTGAACAAGGATTCCATTTGACTTTTTGAACGCGATTCCCAAATGTTTGATGAAAAAAGCTGTGAATACAAAAAGAAATGGGATTCGGACATAGTAATACATGAGATCCATGTAGGTGATGGAGTGAGAAATGACAATAGTGAGAAAGACTGCAAGCGGAATGTATATTAATTTGTCGTTGTGTTTTATGGCGAAGTAAATGCCGGCAAGCGACATGAGCGACATGATTAAGATAAGAATTTCAAAAACATTGGTTGCTTCTGAAGAATAAAAATCCTGACGATTTCCGGTTTCTAACCAGGTTTTGTTGATTTCACCCGCATTATGTTGTTGGTACTGAAACATTTTGATAAATACGGAGTTAATTCCAAAATTGAGCAGAAGAAAATTCTTACAGATATTGCCAATATAAATCATCGGGTGAGAAGCAATATTTTCTTTGAATTTGCTTTTAAACTGATCCTCCAGTTCAAGTACATGTTCAGCGTATATTGCAGTTTCAAAAGATTTTGCTCCCGTTGTCTTTTCATACGCCTCCTGTCCATCGGGATACCATATTTTCCACCATCGGTAATGATTTGCATCCAGATTAAGACTGACTTGCGAACCAGCCCATAAAGCTATATTGCTCTGAGCGTTGACAGGAATAATCCTGTGCAGCAATTTGTAATTCCGGTAAGTATAGGGAGCAATAGTGGAAGCAAATACAAGGGTAAAAACCGAAAAAAACAGGATGGATTTTTTCCAGTTTTTCCCAAAATAGATGATCAGCATAATACCAAATAATGCAGGAAGGATAAGAGACACCGGTCGCACCAGGGTTGTTAATCCCCACAAAACGGCAGACAGAACAAGAAAAACTAATCCAAACTTTTTCCGGGCAAAAGCAAGGTACATGAGCCAGGTTGAAATCAACATCAAACAGATGTGGAGAATTTCGTAATGGACAATTCCGGTTAACATGATGAGATATGGATTGACGCCAAACATCAGCGAAATCGCAAATGCCGGCGCAACACTGAGAAATTCACTCAGCAATAAAAAGATTACGAGCGAAGCAATGGTAAGTAAAAGACATTGGGAAAAGTAAATGACATTCAATACCTTTTCTTTTTGCCGGTCAAACTCTTCCTGTGATTGATATTGATAATTTTTTGGTTTCATCTCTCCCGATGAATGTAAAACCAGATCAAGATATTTTACATACCCGGGAGGACGGAATACAAATGGCGTTTTTGCAGAATCCGACAGATAGAAATTTCCGCTATAATACATGTTCACGCCGAGTTGCAGATATTCTTCTGCCATTCCATTCATCATTGCAAATTGCCTGTTGTTCTTCAGAGAGTATAATGAAGAACCAAAAACAATGACGATTAAAAAAAAAGCCCAAATAAATCTCTGCCTTATTGATCCAACCTGATTTGGTTCGTTCTTTATATCTGCAGTTGTTTTGGACTGTTGCTTCGGGTTTTTCGTTTTCTTCATCCGTTATTATCCCTGTTTTTTCGCTTTAATATAAATTGAGCCGGCTATTTGCCTTAACAGTGGAATTTTTTCCGCCAAATCGGTTATTGGTAGCAGCGTTTTAATCAATGCCTCTGGAATTCGTGGATGAAGAAAATCAAACGGAGTAATTTCGATCTCCGTAAATCCAGATTTTCTAAGTTTCTTCCTGATTGACCAGGTGAAAAATGCCGTTTCATCAGGTGAATCTCCAAGCGCTTTTTTCAAAGCCGGAATGTTTTTCTGCAATGCAATCTGGGGATTCATCATATTGGGTTCGGTAAAGGCAATATAGCCTCCTGGTTTTAATACCCGGTAGATTTCTTCCAGAGCCAGATCTACGTCGAGGTGATGCAAAACGGAAGAACCGATCACGGCATGAAATGTTTGATCGGCAAATGACGTTTGATAAGCATTTTCAACGATAAATTCGACATTGGAAAATTCATTCAAAAGATTTTTCCGCGCAAGGTCAATCATATCCGGCGAAATATCAATCGCCGTAACCTGAACAGGCTTTTTCGCAATTTCCCTGGTAAAGAAACCGGTTCCGCATCCGATTTCAAGCGCTATCATGCCGCTTTTCAATGAACTGGTGAGCATTTCCACCCTTCTTTTCCAGCGGATTTTCCCGGCAGGCGTTTCCCAGTTCCAGATTTCGCCGGCATTATTAAGCGCGAGAAATTTCCCGTGTTCAATCTCATTCTCTATTCTTTGGTCAGCCATGATTTATTTCTTAGAGAATACAAAAATCATGAATTTCCGGTAGAAAACACTAACTTCCTGAAAATTTATCGTTTTTTGCTGAATCAGAGAATTTACATCCTGACCGGTAATTCCTCATATTGTTTCCTTTTCGGGATAGGCTCAAATTTTTTGCTACCTTCCAGGCTATTCTTGTATGATTCTGGCGCTGCCTTGAACTTATTATAGCAGATTAGTTATATTTGCGGTTCTAACCATCTTAAGCTGGTTGATAAACATAATGCGCCGGTTAAATGTAAAGGATATTTCGGAGCCTGGAATGATCTCATTTCAGAACTTTCCAAGGACTCTGATAATCATTACAGGTATCCTGATCAGTTTGGCGCTGCCAAACCATGATCTCCATGCCCAGGTGGCTGGCTTTTTATCGCCGGATACCGTTTGCGCCGGTGAAGCGATAACGGTTACCAACACCACTGCGGGTGGTAGCGCCTACTACTGGAATTTCTGTTCCGGCAACGCTAATCAGAATCCCACAGGAACTAACATAGGCAACCCCGGAAATCTTCTCGATATCCCGACCTATCTTACGCTTGTGCAATCCGGAACGAACTACTGGTCGTTTGTAAGTTGTCAGGGAGTAGGCGTAATCCGCTATTATCACGGAAATAGTTTTAAAAACAATCCGATTAGCTGGACCAACCTCGGAACCTTTGGCGGAACCATCACCTTCAGCCAGGAAGGGATCCAGGTGAAGGAGGACAACGGACTGTGGTATGGGTTTGTATGCAGCAATACAAAGCTTGTCAGACTTAACTTCTCCAATTCACCGGGAAATACGCCCACGGCTACCAGTCTAAACTTTTCCGGACTGAATATGTTGCACGGGCTGGTAATAATAAAGGAAGGCGTTACATGGCTTGGGTTTGCCACCTGCTCAACGGGGAATAAGATGGTTCGGTTCAATTTCGGAACCAGTTTGGCTAATACCCCTGTGATGACCGATTTCGGGAATTTCGCGGGGTTCAACACTCCTGCCGCATTGTGTATTGTCCAGGAAAATTCATTGTGGTACGGGCTGGTTATGGCAGGAAACAATACCATTTCCCGGATTACTTTCGGAACTTCCCTGCTGAACACTCCAACCGGCGTCAACCTGGGAAATCCGGGAGGATTGAACTCTGCCGGCGGACTTACGCTGCTGCGCGATTGTGAATCAACCACCGGGTATTACGTCAACTATCTTTCACCGGGTCAGCTTGGCAAACTGACTTTTCCCACGGGTATAACAGGAACTGTTTCAGGTCAGGTTCTGGGCAACATCGGCAACCTGGCTCAACCCCACAGTTTCTCTGAACTTTTCCGGCAGAACGACACCCTTTTTGCCTATATTACCAACCGGCAGAACGGAACATTGACGCGCCTGACTTTCCCGCCATGCAGCAATGCCTCCGTGCCATCTTCAACCCTGTTCAATCCGCCTTCATTTTCCTACAACACCGCCGGAACCTATAATGTCAGGCTCATTGTGAATGAGGGTTTGCCTACGCAATCATCGGTTTGTAAAAGCATTGTCGTACTGGCTGCGCCCTGTAATACCGTGGCTTCCTTCACCGCGCCGGACACGGTTTGCGTGGGCGAACCCATCAGCCTGACCAATCAATCAACCACCGGAGGGACTTACTACTGGAGTTTCTGTTCCGGCAGCGCCCTGGCGAATCCATTGGGGCAAAACATAGGGAATCCGGGGAACCTGCTGAATATCCCGGCTTACAGCACCCTTGTGAAAGATGGGAACACTTGTTATTCGTTCATCACGAACCATGGAAGCATGTCGGTTGTCAGATACAACCATGGAGCGAGTTTCAGCAACAATCCGGTTTCATGGACCAACCTGGGCGGTTTTGGGTATCTCAGCGATACGGTTATGGGGATTAAGGTCAACAATGACAATGGGTCATGGATCGGAATCGTTTTAAACAGTAACCGGATGGTCAGGCTCAATTTCGGAACATCGCTCGCAAACACGCCAACTGCAACCCTGTTGGGTCCGTACACCATGATGTTTTCCGCCCATTGCCTTGATATTATAAAGGAAGGAACAACCTGGATAGGGTTTGTTACCTGTACCAATACGGGGAATAAATTGATCCGGTTGAATTTTGGCAACAGCCTGCTGAATCCACCTGTTCTTACCGACTTGGGACTTCCCGGGTCGATGAACCAACCGGCTTCTTTCAGGATTATTAATGAAAACGGGATTTGGTACGGCCTGGTGGCGAACTTCGGGAACAACACCATGACCCGCCTGACATTCGGTAATTCCCTACTGAATGATCCAACAGGAGTGAATCTCGGAGTGGTTTGCCCATCCATCAACCCCGGGGGAATTACCCTGATCCGTGATTGCGAAGGCACGTCAGGTTTTCAGTTGAACTACTCAACCACCTCAACCGACCTGCTCTGGCGGCTTACATTTCCAACGGGAATCACGGGCACGATTTCCGGATCGCCACTTGGAAATATTGGCGCCATGAGTCGTCCCAATACCTTTTCAGAATTATTCCGGGTCGGGGATACTTTATTCGTCTATGTTTTAAACCGTATGAATTTCACCATCACCCGCTTACGGTTTCTGCCATGTTCAAATGCTTCCGTTCCTTCCTCAATACTATTTACACCGCCAAACTTTTCCTACAATCAACCAGGGACATACAACGTTCAGTTGATTGTGAACGAAGGGTTGCCAACCCAGGCGTCGGTTTGCAAAAGCATCGTAGTACTGGCAGCGCCATGTATTGCAACGGCGGCATTTACTGCGCCGGATACGGTTTGTGTGGGAGAGCCGGTATCCATTACCAATCAGTCAACCGGCGGGGGAAGCTATTACTGGAATTTTTGTTCAGGCAATGCTGCCTCCACGCCCGTCGGGTTCAACATGGGTACATTGGGAGGCGCCCTGAACGGGCCTGTTTACTCATCCCTGGTCAAAGAGGGACCCGACTGTTTTACATTTATTACAAACCAAGGGGCGCCAACGCACATCACCCGGATTTACCACGGGAACAGTTTCAGGAATGCCCCTGTAAGTATAGTTTCAATCCTGCAAACCGGCATACTGGATCACTATGTTGAAGCCCTTCAGATCATCAACGACAACGGTACATGGTACGGATTGGTTTGCAACAACTCCACCGTTTTGCGGTTGAATTTCGGCGCGTCACTGTGGAATGTGAACCCAACCGTGACCGACCTCGGTCCATTCACCGGGCTCATAGTTGCCCATGGAATCAGCATAGTGAAGGAAGGCGCCACCTGGCTGGCGTTTTTTAATTCGTCTTCCGTAAATAAACTCTACCGCCTCAATTTCGGAACATCGCTTGCAAACACACCGGTGTTTACGGATTTCGGGAATATTGCCGTGTTTGCCCACCCGGTCCAGATTGCCGCGATCAAAGAGAATGGATTGTGTTACCTGTTCATGAACAACTATAGCAACAATACACTGTCGAGGATCAGTTTCGGAAATTCGTACCTCAATGCACCAACCGGACAGAACCTTGGCAATTGTGGCGGCCTGGATAAACCGCACGGCATCAGTTTGCTGAATGATTGTGAAACCTCTACTGGATATTACACCACTTACCGGACATCTCCGCTTGGCGCCATTGGTCGGTTGAACTTTTCGGGTGGCGTAGGTGGAACGGTCACGTCACAATCGCTGGGAAATCTGGGGAACCTCGACAATCCCTGCAGTTTCTCGGAATTGTTCCGCGAGAATGATTCCCTCTTTTCCTTCGTTTTGAACCAGTACAATTCAACGATGACGCGGTTCAGTTTTCCACCCTGTAGCAACGCCTCGGTTCCCTCATCCACACTCTATAATCCGCCAATTTACACCTATAGCCAACCTGGAACCTACAATGTCCGGTTGATCGTGAATGAAGGTTTGTTTACCCAGGCGAGTTTATGTAAAAGCATAACAGTTATGGCTGCTCCAATAGTCTCCCTCGGAACTGACCGTTCCATTTGCCCCGGAACCACAACAATTCTGGACGCCGGTATCGGATTTACCTCCTACTTGTGGTCAACCGGCGCCACCTCCCAGATGATCGCCGTCGGGAATGCCGGAAGTTACTGGGTAAAGGTTACGAATTACGGGTGCATAGATTATGATACCGTCAGCGTTTCGCTCTATCCGGTCGCGCCGGTCAACCTGGGAGCCGACGCTACTGTTTGCGAAGGACAAACCGTTACCTTCAATGCCGGATATTGCTTTGGATGCTCCTATATCTGGTCGAACCTGACTACCGGCGATCCGAATATCGGAATCGGTTCTACCTATACCACCGGAGTACCCGGAATCTATTCGGTCAATGTTACCAGTCTCGACGGATGCATAAACAGCGATACCATCCAACTGTCCTTGATTGCCGCTCCCGTTTTTTCAATTAATCCGTCTGCTCAAACCATCTGCTCCGGCAATAAGACATCCATCTCTCTCTCGTCATCTTCGCCAGTGACCACATTTTCCTGGATTGCTACCCTCGCCTCCGGGAACATCACCGGATTTTCAGCCGGTTTTGACGATACCATCCGCCAGCTTCTTACCAATCATGAATTTACTGCGGGAAGTGTCATCTATTCAATAACTGCGGAGATTTCCGGATGCTTTTCACCTGCTGTCGCTTGTACGGTCATCGTTCATCCCATTCCTGATGTCAGCTTTTCTCCTTCATCCATGACGATCTGCACCGGTGGATCTTTCCAAATCCAACTGAACTCACAAGCCCAGCCCGCTGCTTTTTCCTGGGAAGCCACCGGAAGCTCCGGGTTTATCACCAATTATTCCGGCGGAACAGGAACTTCCATCGGACAATCGCCACAAAATACCGGTCACGATCCGGAAACAGTCATTTACACCGTAACCCCGGAATCGAACGGATGTTCAGGGATTGCAGTTCCTTTCATTGCCACCGTCAACCCAAGTCCAACCCTGATTGTAAGCTCTTATCCGGCAGCAATGTGTTCGGAGGATACTATTGAAGTGCATTTTTCTTCGCCAACAGTTGGCGCCAGCTTCTCCTGGACAGCTTCTGCCTCGTCGCCCGTAGTCGCAGGATATTCCAGCGGAACGGGAAACTCTTTCACTCAAACCCTTGAAAACCCAGGATCAACCGGTGAAACGGTAACCTACATTGTAACGCCGCAAGCCAATGGCTGCAACGGCAGCGCATTCACAATGGAAGTTTTTGTCAAACCAAATCCCGACGTAATTGTCAGTCCGGTTTCACAATCAGTTTGTTTTGGGCAACAAACTCACGTTTCTCTTTCATCCTCCTTCCAGGGAATTATATGTTCGTGGACTGCAACCGGTTCATCAACGGCGGTAACAGGTTATTCCAATGGTTCGGGGATACAGATCAATCAAACGTTGTTTACCACAGGAACAACCACGCAAACCGTTACCTACTTCATAAAATCAACCCTGGATGGTTGTAATAGTCAGATATCTGAGGCAAACGCGCTTACTTATCCATTACCCGACATGACGATAAACCCGCCAGGGCAGACAATCTGCAGCGGTGAGTTTACCGGCATCAGTCTGGCGTCGCAATTGTCGGGTGCAACCTTTGAATGGAATGCCAATGGATCAGCCGGCATAACCGGTTATTCTGGAGGATCGGGCAGTTCAATTGCTCAAATACTGCATAACTCCTCGAATACCGCAGGTTTTGCCATTTATACGGTTACGCCGTCGGTTGCAAACTGTTCCGGAGCTATTTCAGCGGTTACGGTTAATGTATCTCCAAAACCATCTGTTACGTTCACAGTTTGCAATGATTCAATAACCACAACTTCAGCGAAACCATTCAGGCTTCGCGGCGGTTTGCCTCGTGGCGGAACATACTCCGGACCGGGAGTCGAAAACGATACTGCATTGTTTGACCCTTCGGCAAGCGGTATCGGAATTCATCAAATCATCTATTTTTACAGCAATGCATATAACTGTCCGGCAAGCGCGGCCGGGCTTATCAGGGTTTTGCCGAATCCTGTGTTTACCTGCAAAAACACACTCACAGATGTGCGGGATGGACACGAATATTCAACCTTCAGATTACCAAACGGCAGATGCTGGATGCAGGAAAATCTGGATTTCGGATTTCAGATTTCGGATTTATCCCCGCAAACGGACAACTGTATTGCTGAGTATTACAGAAATCCGAATTCCACAATCTCAAATCCGCAATCGTTTTATCAATGGGATGAATTGATGGATTATTCGCCGATTCCCGGGTCAAAAGGTTTGTGTCCTCCCGGATGGCATATTCCGACCTCATCGGAATGGATGGAGCTGTTGGATTTCAATATTGGACAATCGCAGGCGGCAGGACCATTGAAGGATTTGTGGCTGGAGAATGGATTTCAAGCCATCCCGGAAGGATTGAATTACCTCGACAGATTATGGGTTTTCGCCGAAATTCCGCTGAAAGGAACGTTTTTCTGGACTTCCACGCCAGCCGGATCGTCAGACGCTTTTGCCCGCGGAGTGAATAGCGCTAATGCCAGTGTTTCTCTGTATTCTGCAAGTCGCGCCAATGCTTTTTCAGTGAGATGCGTAAAGGATTAGCAGCCCATTTCGCTACCTCGCTGCTTCGCTTCTTTAATCAATTTCCCTTAGATTCAATCTCCTCAGCTTTGGCGCAAATTTCGACGTAAATCCCACAATCGCCAAAGTCATAAAGCCGCCAAAAACCACTGAAGGGATTAGTCCCATCAGTTTTGCCGCCACCCCCGATTCAAAGGAACCTATTTCGTTGGAAGAGCCGATAAATATAGCATTAACGGCTGCCACCCGACCGCGCATTTCATCGGGTGTGATCAGTTGCATAGCGGTTGCCCGGATTATCACGCTGACGTTATCGAACATTCCGCTAAGCATAAGCAATCCCAGCGAAAGATAAAAGTTGTGCGAAAGTGCAAAAAGCAGTATGCTTAGCCCGAAACCCGCCACTCCAATCATCATGTTGCGACCGGCATGTATCATCGGAGGCTTGTGAGCAATAATCAGCGACATAAGCACTGCGCCGACCATGGGAGCGGCGCGAAGAAAACCCAATCCCTGCGGACCCACATTCAGAACTTCTGCTGCAAAAACCGGCAGCATCGCCACAGCGCCGCCGAACAACACGGCAAACATGTCGAGCGACATGGCGCCAAGAAGAATCTGATTTTTAAATACAAATTTCAACCCGGACGACAACCGCTCAAAAAGCGTTTCATCAAAGGAGGAAGGCTGAACAGGACGATTTTTTACAAAACCAAGCAGGAGTAACGACAGCATTAAAAAGAACAAAACGCTGAGATAGGCTACCCGCACGCCGAGAAAACCGTAAATCAAACCGCCGAACGCCGGACCGGTGATTGCCGCCACATGCCAGCCTGTACTGCTCCAGGTTGAGGCGTTTGCGTAAAGATTGCGCGGAATCAATTGCGACATCATCGCAACTATCGAAGGGTAAAGAAATGCGCGGGAAACGCCGCTCACGGCAACAACAAAATAGATTGGCAACACTCCGAAGGCGGCAATAATCCCAAACCTTTTTATTGTAAAAAGAAACAGCGACAAGGTTCCTGCCAGAAAGAAGAAGGTAAACCAAATTATGATCCGCTTGCGGTTGTAACGGTCGGCTGCGTGACCTGCAAAAAGAACTACGGCAATGTTGGGAAGAGCTTCGGCAAGTCCAACCAGTCCAAGCGCCAGAGGATCGCGGGTAAGTTCGTACACCTGCCAGCCCACGATAAGCCCCTGCATCTGGATAGCGATTGTGGTAAAAAACCGGAACATCAGGAAAAGCCGGAAGTCGCGGATTTTTAGTACGGCGTAGGCGTCGGGTTTACTGCTGATTCCGGGTGAAAATTCCATAAACCGCTTGAAAATAAAATAGTTATACTAATAAAACCGAACATTGTAAAAACTCCAAGTCCCAAATTCTAATTGAATTGCCACGACCTAAGGTCGTGGCAATTGATAATCAGCTCCTGGTTGGCTTTAGCCAAAAAGAATAATTTTTCGGAGTAATTTTAATTTCAATTCTCAACGCTCCATCGTTTGCGGAGAACCCTTTGGGGAGCGATCCTATTCTTCGTCCTTCTCCTGTTCTTCGTAAGCCTTGAGCAGTTTCTCCTGAACATCGGCGGGAACCTGGGCATATTCGGCAAACTTCATCCCGTAGGTTGCGCGACCGCTGGTTATCGAACTCAGCGCGGTAGAATAGCGGTTCATTTCGGCAAGAGGAACCCTTGCCAGTATCTTCTGGTAATTGCCTTCGCTGTCCATGCCCATAATCACTGCGCGACGGCCCTGAAGGTCGGTCATTACTTCGCCCATCTTATCTTCGGGAACCATAACTTCTACATCGTAAATTGGTTCGAGGATTTTCGGTCCGGCATTTTTGAATGCTTCCCTGAAGGCGTTACGACCTGCAAGTTTGAAGGAGATTTCGTTAGAATCAACCGGGTGCATTTTTCCGTCGTAAACGTTGAAAACGATGTCGCGGGCATAAGAACCGGTAAGCGGACCCTCTTCCATTTTTTCCATAACTCCCTTGAGAATGGCAGGCAGGAAGCGCGCATCAATGGCGCCGCCAACGATACAGGTGTTCATCTGCAAACGTCCGCCCCAATCCAGTTCGATTACATCACGACCGCGGATGGGAAACTCATTCTGTTCAGTCATTCCCTCGCGGTAAGGCTGAATCATCATGTGAACCTCGCCAAACTGACCCGAACCGCCCGACTGTTTCTTGTGACGGTAGGTTGCTTTAGCAGACTTGGTAATGGTTTCGCGGTAAGGGATACGCGGCGCGTAAAATTCGATAGGAATCTTTTCAAGGTTCTCAACATGCCACTTGGCAAGATTCAGGTGAAGTTCGCCCTGACCCTGGAGGATCATCTGTTTCAACTCGCGTGAATAACCCATTAAAAGCGTAGGATCCATCTTGGCAAGTTCATTAAGAATGCCGTTGACCTTTTCGTCGTCGGCAGTGTTTTTCGCTTTCACCGCCGCGCGGAATTTCGGATCGGGGAAGGTGATCTGCGTGATCACGTCATCGGCGTTTTTGGGTAAATTGAGGGTGTTGTTTGTATATGAATTTTTCAGTTTGATCGTTGCGCCAATATCTCCGGCGACCATCTTTTCAATTTTTTCACGATTTTTACCATTGACGACAAAAAGCTGTGAAAGACGTTCTTTCGATTGTCTGATAGGGTTAACCATGTCCATAGCTTCAGTAATTTCGCCGGCATAAACTTTAAAATAGCTGATTTCGCCGATATGCTGTTCTATGGAGGTTTTGAAAATGAAGGCAGAAGCGGGATCCGAAGTCTTACAGGTTAATAGTTTACCCTCCAGAGTTTTTACGCCCGGCATTTCGTTTGGCGAGGGTACGCTGCCTGCGATAAATTCGAGGAGACGGGAAACGCCCATGTTCTGTTTTGCGCAGGTACACAACACCGGAAATATTGTACGGCTTATCAAACCGGATTTCAGCGCCTGCTGCATCTGTTCTTCGGTAAGAGTTCCCTTATCGAAATATATCTCCATCAACGATTCATCTTTTGACGCCAGCTCTTCCACAAGCGCTGAATACATCTCGTCGGCTTTGTCCTTTTCAGAGGCAGGAATGTCGGTAATTTCAGGTTTTCCGCCACCTGCCGTGAATTTGAGTTGCTTCATCTTCAGCAGGTCAATAACAGTGTTGAATCCCGGACAGGCATTCACAGGGTACTGCATCAGAGTAACATTATTTCCGAACTGAGCTTTCAACTGGCGAATAGTCTCATCAAAATTGGCGTGTTCCTGGTCAAGGTGGTTGATTACAAAAATAACCGGCGTTTTTGAGCGGGTTGCATATCGCCAGGTTATCTCGGTGCCAACTTCGATACCATTCTGACCATTTACAACCATCACGGCTGTATCAACAACATGAAGCGCGGAAATCACCTCGCCGCAGAAATCGTCGAAACCCGGTGTGTCAATAATGTTGATTTTCTTATTATCACATAGCGTGTAAAGGATCGTTGCCGAAACTGAGTTCTGGCGCTCAAGTTCAATAGGACGGTAATCGGAAACGGTATTTTTGTCTTCCACTGATCCCCGGCGGCTGATGATGCCTCCTTCGAACAACATGGCTTCTGATAGAGTCGTTTTTCCTGATTTAGCGCCCCCGATAAGCGCGATGTTGCGGATTTCATTGGTCTGGAATACCTTCATGGCAGCAATTTATAATGTTAAGTAACTGAATATTATGATTTTCGTTAAAAGGCTGCAAAGGTATTGGTTTCTTTGTAATTAACAAAGAAAATCGCAAGGGCATATTAGGAAACGACTTTTCATTCCGGAAGTATTCCGAATAATTTTAATTGAATTTTCAATTTATTTTCATTGATAGTGTCACAAAATGAATAAACAGGCTATTAACTGAAAAACCCAATTATAATCGAAGTTCTTTGATATAAATTCCAATACGAAAATTTTTTACCTGACCATTTCACAGTTTTATTTTATCCATTCACTTAACAAAAAAAATCATTATGAAAACAAAAATCAATTTCTTATCAGCTTTCCTGCTAACGGGTAGCTTATTAGTTGTTCAGTTTGGTTGTAAAAAGGACAAAATTGAAAAACCTGCTGTAACAGTCCCGGATGTCGAGACATCTTCTTTATACGTATGGGACGATAATGTTCAAGCCAAAACAATTATGTATTCTGATGGCGGATCAGAAATTACCGCCAAGGGTGTTTGTTGGAGCGCTTCATCTAATCCCACCATTTCTGACTCCCATACTACTGATGGTTCGGGAAATGGGACTTTCTCAAGTTCCTTTACTGTTACAACTCCCGGAACTTATTATCTACGCCCTTATGCAACAAATAGAGTTGGAACGGGCTATGGACAGATTGAATCGGAATTTAAGATAGAAAGTAGTGCGTTGTCCTCTTTGAATGGTATTTGGGATTACGGGCAATTTGAATTTAAAATCGCGGGAGCCAATGGTACTTTTACAGAAATAAATTCAGGACCCTGGTTATCGGCAAAAAATGGTGGGTTTATCTCCATAGGCAGTCAATGGTTAAAAAACATAACCGAAAAGGGGAACAATACATGGAATTGTGACGTCTTATGGTTTGCCGGCTCAAATGAGGTTGTTCAGGTGGTTTTTTGGTCATCAATGGGAATAATTACGCTTAGCGATGACGGCACATACTTTACTCTTTATTCGGAAGCAACATATAACGGTAATTTATACTCGGATACGGGTACTCTCACGAGAAAGCAAAAATCTGCCGCGAAAAGTACTCCCTCAAGCTCAAATACATCACGCTGGGGAGGACCAACAATGTGCGGTTGGTACTAAATGATGTTTATCCCTGAAACTTACTTGCCATTATTCGGTAATATCAAGGGTGACCTCCTGAAGTGACAATAAAAAATTTCAAATGAGTGAAGTCCAGAAATCACTTAAAAAACGGGGCGAAACCGAAAAGCCAATGAGTAGGACTAATACTAATTCTCCCAAAATGAAAACAAAAATCTTTATCATCGTGTATTTGTCTTTATTAAGTTTTGCAAATGCTCAAATAAATGAGGACGTTCTTACAAATGAAACAATAATCCAGTTAACAAAAATTGGACTACAATCCTCTGTAATTATCAGTAAAATCAATTCGAGCATTTCCAAATTCGATGTTAGTACAAATGCACTGATTAAATTAGGCAATAACTCTGTTTCGTCAGAAGTTATTAATGAAATGATAAAAGTTAATTCAGAGCATAAATCTGTGGAATTGACACAAAAAGATGCAAATAATCCAAATGCAATGCATCTCCCAGGTATTTATTATTACAATCCGGATGATCGTGAGAAACCATTAAGAAAAGTTGATCCTACCGTTGTTGGCAGTACAGAGACACATGGCGCCAGCTTTTATGGTATTGGTGGCGGTGGGAGTTTTTCAAACCTTTCAGGAAACGAAAGCAAGTTTAAAATTAATGAAACGGCTCCAACATTTTACTTTTACTTTGAGAACAACGTCAATCCGATGATGAACAATTGGTGGTTTGCCACTGCTACCTCGCCAAACGAATTTGCATTGGTGAAATTACATGAAAACAAAAAGAACCGTTCTTTTCAGACAGGAAAAGCAAATTCAGGGGGTGGATATAGTGGTAGCTCATCTGGTATTCCTGAAAAAATTAAAGCGCCATTTGAATATACTGAAGTATCTCCGGGAATATATTCAGTTACATTTAAATTCCCACTAAAACATGGCGAATACTGCTTTGTTTATGCCAGTTCAGCGCCAGACCGGTATTCCAATAATAAAGTTTTTGATTTCGGAATACCCGGGATAAAATAATAAACTTGAAAAACGAAGCCAATGCCCTGGGAATGCCGGTGAATGGTATTTATTCCTGGTCACATGACGGGAAGATGGGGGATGGCGGGATTATACCGGATATTATTGCAGCCCCGCTGACCACCAGCGGGGCTGCAATCGTAGTTGCCACGGTTGACGAATGATTTTTTATTATCACTATCCGCTTGTGTCCCTAATAATTATTTAGCTACTCTGCGGCTCTTTGCGGTTTCTTTGCGTATTCTGCGAAAAAAAAATGTTTAACCGCAGAGAACCGCTGAGTTTTTCCGCAGAGAGCCGCAAAGCTAAAGTTTGTTAACCAATCTTTTAATTCCTTCTACAACTAAATCTATACTGTATCCAACATCCAACTTTACTTCATTGTAAACTATTTGATGTTTTTTTTGGCATAAATTACAAAATGCAAAATTCAAACAACAAATAAAAAACAAACAAGAATCACTAAATTTCAAACAGGAAGAATAGACTTTATCGGTCTTGTTTTTGAATTTATTTGTGTTTTGTTTATTGTTCTTTGTCTTTTCTGGTTTATCCAGGTTAGGTATTAAAACGGATAGAATGGTAAATAGTTTCAATTGCATTTTCAAAAAAATTTTCGACCGCCATGGGCGGTATAGTTAATTCCTCGTTTTGCCTTGTCGGTCGGTCGTCCCTCCCTCCCTCCTTGCAAAACTCGTCTCCTCTTAGCTCAAAAGGCATGGCCAAACAGCCGCCCCCAAACTATGGGACAAAAACCAAACGAAACCCCAAATTGTAGCAGCGGGAGTCGGGGGTGAGGTAGTAGCGATACGAAGAGCGGCAGCCCCGAGGGTCGATGCTCCAACTGCCACCGCGATACACACGGCTGGAGCCCGATGAAGGGCCTTGGGGGTTGGAAGCCGGGCTGTTCTGGTAATATTGCGCGCCATACCAGTCGCTGCACCATTCCCAAACGTTGCCGCTCATGTCATACAGCCCAAGTTCATTGGGTTGTTTTTGCCCGACCGGATGGGTTTTTTTAAAGGAATTTTGCAAATACCATGCCACATCGTCAACGTTGGCGCTTCCGCTATACGCGTATCCCCTGGTTTTGTTCCCGCCCCTTGCGGCATATTCCCATTCGGCTTCGGTGGGCAGGCGATAAGTTTTATTGGTTTTCCGGTTCAGTTTTGCGATGAAATCCTGTACATCATTCCATGAAACAAACTCTACCGGACATTGATCGCAACCTTTGTTTTTTAATTTCCGCGGATCGCTGCCCATCACTTCCCTCCATTGTTTTTGGGTTACTTCGGTCTTTCCAATGTAAAAATCGTTCAATGTTACGGAATGTACCGGCTTTTCGTTGCTTTCCCCGTCATCGCTGCCCATCCGGAAGGTTCCGCCTTGCACAAAAACCATCTCCCCTGTAAAACCGGAGGCAACCACCGTGGGCTTAATATCCGGCAGCTTATATTCCGGTGGCTTGTTTCCCCTGCCATCATCTTTTTTGGGCGCAACCGTTTCGTTGAAGGCGAAATCCTCTGTCACCGAATTGAACTCGCAGGGCTGCTGCTGCCCTGATGTCTCGCTTAAAACCTTTTTCCGCACCTCTTTGAACATCGGTTCGATTAGGATTCCCGGCATTTGCAAACAGGCAATAAAGTTTTTGGTGAAGGGTGAATTGCGCCCGTCGCCGTCGGAGGCAACTTTGCCAGGCAGGGTCGAATAGGCGATCAGGGTGCCTTTGGGCGCAGTTGCCGCCACAAAGCCGCGGTTGAGCGAGCGCGAACCTTTAAAAGGGTTGTCGCGGCAGGCATCGAGGATGATGATGTTCATCCTGGTCCTGGTCTTTTCCAACTGGTCAATTACGAATTGCGTCTCAACACTCTTGTATGGAACGTCGGTTTCCGAATATATTTTCTCCCTCACGGGGATGAGGTAATTGATGTTGTTGACCTGCATCCCGTGGCCGAAATAACAGAAAAGCGCGATATCCCCGGATTGGAGTTTTCCGGAGAATTCCCGCACGGCGGTTTCCATCTCCTCCTTGTCCCGGTCGGTTTTCAGGGTCACGGAAAATCCCAGCAGCCGCAGGGCCTGTGCAACATCGCCGGCGTCGTTTACCGGGTTCCGCAGGGGCGAATCCTGGTAGGAGGCGTTGCCGAGCACCAGTGCCAGTTTGTTTTGAGAGAAGGCAATCAGGCAGGAGAAGGCAAATAAAAGGGAGAGGGTGGTTTTCATAAAAGGGAGATTTGAATTTGAAAAGTAAAATTACACATATAATATAAAAAACCTAATTCAAAAAAAACCCGGCCTTCGCCATCGGCTACCAACAGGGTTTTGTGGCACACTATTCGTCCCGGAATACCGGGCGCCGGAAACCGGCCGGTTCAGGGGAAGCTATCCGGCCATACCTTTTGAGCTATGGGACAAAAACCAAACGAAACCCCAAATTGTTGTTGCGGTTGTCGGGGGTGTTGTTGTTGCGATTCGAAGTGCGGCAGTTCTGAGGGTTGTTGTTCCAACTGCCACCGCGATTCACACGGTTGGAGCCCTTTAACCGGTTTCCATCAACAAAAGATGCCTGCTCCGGAGATCATGGGTGTCAGCAAACTTCGCAAATGCCACAAGCGGCAATACATGGTTTGCAAATTCCTTCTGACCCCAGATTCCATTTTCAAGCATTTGATTATAATCACTCATTTTTGTCAAAAAACGTTTTTTGCTGTGTTTGTTCAGCCTTACCAACTTTTCAAACAAAACATAGCCCAGAAAGGGCAATCCTATATCTGAACTGTTAAGGCATGATGGTTTCACTTTAAGTTCCAACTGGTTTTGAATAAAGCCAACAAAGGCATCCCGCGTTTTGATCAGTTCATCCTTGCTGTTGCCCCAGAAAACCATGTCGTCCATATACCGGATATAGGCAGGCGCACTGAGGACCTCTTTTATGTAATGATCGGCATGGGCCAGAAAAAAGTTGGCAAAATATTGACTGGTAAGGTTCCCTATCGGCAAACCTTTGCCCGGGGAAACATGGTAGCTGTGGATAATTGTTTCAAACAGCGACAATAACCGTTTGTCTTTAAACCTCCTCGAAAGAAGTTGCATCAGCAAAGCATGGCCAACCGAATCGAAATACTTGCGCACATCAAGTTTGCAGAACCAGCGGTATTCCTTCTGAAAAACTTTGGCTAGTTCAAGTGCTGCAAATTGCCCCTTGCCAATACGCGTGGCATAACTGTCGTAAATCTGGTATTTTTCGAAAACCGGGTGGCATACATTTATGATGGCATGGTGCAACACCCTGTCGTTGAATGTTGCCGCGCAAATCAGTCGTTCCTTGGGCTCAAAGATGGTAAAAAAATGATATTCGCCCGGTTCAATTTCTCCCGAAAACAGCGACGACCGGATACCGAGGAGGTTTTTTTCAATGTTTTTTGAGTATTGTAAAACCCCGGGCTTTGACTCTTTCCCCCGCCTCGCCTTTATGAAAGCAAGCCGGAGGTTGTCCATGTCGTAAATTTGTTCATACAGGTTCCCTGCCCTTTTCATCTTGTGTTTTTTGTTTAACTATAAGGATTAGCCGGTTTCCGTATTTTTCAAGTTTTTTATCCCCAAAACCTTTCACGGTAAGTAAATTTTCAAGGGTCAACTCTTTTAGTTTGGCAATTAAAGCCATCTCCTGGTCGGTACAGATAGCGTATGCGGGAACGGCATCCTCCAAAGCCAACTGTTTACGAGCCTCCCTGAGTTTTGAAAACACTTCAAAAGTTTCCGCGTCCAACTCGGTTTTATAATCTGTTTTTGGCCGGTCGCCGGGGTGGGGTGTCCAGCCCGATTCGATATATTTTACGCAAAAACACCAGGATGCCCCGTGTTCATTGCTTATCAAATGATTTTCGACTTCCAGTATTTTATTGGCGCGCAAAAACCTGTTGAGTTCTTCTGTAAAAGCCCCTGTGTCGGTTACAGGGATGGTGAACAATTTCAGTTGCATTTCAAAAATTTTTTCGACCGCCACAGGCGGTATTGTTAATTCCTCGTTTTGCCTTGTCGGTCGGTCGTCCCTCCCTCCCTCCTTGCAAAACTCGTTTCTTCTTAGCTCAAAAGGCATGGCCAAACAGCCGCCCCCGAACTATGGGACAAAAACCAAACGAAACCCCAAATCGTCGCCGCGGTCGGCGGGGGGGTCGTTGCCGCGAAACGAAGAGCGGCAGTTCCGAGGGTCGTAGTCCCAACCGCCACCGCGAAGCACACGGTCGGAGCCCGATGAAGGGCCTTGGGGGTTGGAAGCCGGGCTGTTCTGGTAATATTGCGCGACATACCAGTCGCTGCACCATTCCCAAACGTTGCCGCTCATGTCGTACAGCCCCAGTTCATTGGGTTGTTTTTGCGCGACCGGGTGGATTTTTGAACCGGAATTTTCTGAATACCATGCAACATCGCCAACGTTGGCGCTTCCGCTATACGCGTATCCCCTGCTTTTGTTCCCGCCCCTTGCGGCATATTCCCATTCGGCTTCGGTGGGCAGGCGATAAGTTTTATTGGTTTTCCGGTTCAGTTTTGCGATGAAATCCTGTACATCATTCCATGAAACACTCTCCACCGGACATTGATCGCAACCTTTGTTTTTTAAATCCGGCGGATCACTGCCCATCACTTCCCTCCATTGTTTTTGGGTCACTTCGGTCTTGCCGATATAAAAATTATTGAGCGTTACCGAATGTACCGGTTTTTCATCGCTATCCCCATCGTTGCTGCCCATTTGAAAGGTTCCGCCTTCCACAAATACCATTTCATTATCTGTTGATGCAGCTTGCCGCGGCCTCTTTTTCATGGTTAAATTAGCCGTTTCATTGGCAGTTATGGTAACCTCCTTTTCAACTGTTTCTTCGCCTTCTATTTTAATGGTGTGCGAACCTGCCGGAAGATTTCCAAAAGTATTTATGGTGTTTGCATTGAGCGTTTGTTTGTTTTCGCCGTCAATGTAAAGGGATCCCGCAATTTCGGTCATGAGTTCCAGTTTGCCGTATTGCACCCATGTTTTTGCCGGTTCGATGATGATGTCATCCGGTGGCTTTGCCGTGTTATTTTTCACCACGAACACAAAATCGCCATCGTCGAGTTTCGGGTCGCGGATTTTTCCTACCTGTGGATGCAATGAAGAGCGGGAATAATTTACTACGGTTGTTTGAAGATAATCCCCCAGTTCGGTACCGGTGATGTATTGGTCGTGGTTTAAATCGGCTTCGCCCTGCAAGCCAGCCAACAACTGCCTGCGGAATATACTTTGATCGGGCACTGTTTCGTCGGCGCTGCCGCTGGTGATGAACTGGCGCACAGGCAGTTCAGTTTTATATGATATGATCCCCGGAATATCCCTTGACGGCGCAAAAACAGCGCCCGAAAAACAGGCGTCAAAAAGAAAAAGGGCATGCTTCGACCCTACCTGCTGGGCAAAGAGTTCGATCTGACCCATTGGCATGGCATTCGACTGGAATCCGGATGGGTTGAGTTCCGGATTCGGGCAATTTACAGGCAGCAGATAGCCTATCTCATTGCCGTATATGTTCCTTGTATATCCATGCCCGGCAAAATAAAAAACCAAACGGCTCTCCTTCTCCTGCCCGTAATTGGCGATGAAATTGTTAAACGCATTGGTCAACCCGGTATTATCGGGGTTCATGACCACCGTCACCAGGAAACCGAACTTTTCCAGTTGATCTTTCACTGCCTCAATGTCCTCTTTTACGCCAGGGAGTTTTTTCAATCCATTGGAATAATCGCTTACGCCAATCAGCAGGGCATAGCTTTTCTGATAAAGGACAACCGGTTTGTTGGCGATGTTCACCTTTACCTGCTGCATGCCGCGTTCCTGGGCTGAGACAAGTGAAAAGTGAAAAATGAAAATGGAAAAAGGCAGGACAAGGAGGAGGGCTGTTTTCATAACGTGGCAATTTATCGCACTAAAGGTAATAATAAGTGGACGAAAAGATTGCTTTGTGACATCCGGGCAAATAATTTTAGCTGCATTTTCAAAAAAATTTCGACCGCCATGGGCGGTATTGTTAATTCCTCGTTTTGCCTTGTCGGTCGGTCGTCCCTCCCTCCCTCCTTGCAAAACTCGTCTCTTCTTAGCTCAAAAGGTATGGCAAAATAGCCTCCCCCAAACTATGGGACAAAAACCAAACGAAACCCCAAATAGTAGTTGCGGTAGCCGGGGGTGCGGTCGCTGCGATACGAAGTGCGGCAGTACTGAGGGTAGATGAGCCAACCGCCACCGCGAAACACACGGTCGGAGCCCGATGAAGGGCCTTCAGGGTTGGAAGCCGGGCTGCCCTGGTAATATTGCGCGCCATACCAGTCGCTGCACCACTCCCAAACGTTGCCGGTCATGTCGTAAAGTCCGAATTCGTTTGGATTATAGGTTCCAACAGGCGAAGTAAACACGTAACCGTCGTCATAACCGGAAAAGATGGTCCAACCGGAAAATTTTCTTTTTGCCGCTTCATCGGCTACGTTCCCGCCATTTTTACCCCATGGCTCCCCGTTGCCCCAACTGTACCTGGTGTGTTTCGCGCCGTTTCCAGCGGCATATTCCCACTCGGCTTCGGTTGGCAAACGGTAGGTGTTTCCGGTCTTGCCGCTCAACCACCTGCAATATTCAACGGCATCGTTCCAGCTTACGTGGATCACCGGGTGGTCATATTCGTTTTGCGGGCGGGCGTTCCCTTCCGCGTCGCACCTCCAGGTTACCCCGGCGCGTTTTTCCCACTCGCTGCCTGTCCACATGTAACTGCCGCCATCTTTATCGGCATCGGTACGGTGGCCTGTTTCGTCAATAAACTTCTTAAACTGCGAAACTGTTACTTCGTATTTCCCCATCGAAAAACCACTTACCGTAACCCGGTGCACCGGCTTTTCATCATCTTCCCCATCATTGCTGCCCATAAGGAAAGTACCGCCGGGAATGGAAACCACTGCGGGGATAAACGAAGCGTCAGCTATCCTTGGTTTTTCCGGTTCGATGATGATTTCATCCGGTGGCTTTGCCGTGTTTTGTTTCACCACGAACACGAAATCGCCTTTGTTTAAATAAATGTTCCTGATCTTGCCATACTGCGGGTGCTGGGTTCCATTCGAAAGGTTGACCACCTGTTCCTGAAGATATTCACCCAGTTCGGAGCCGGTGAGGTAACCATCGCCGCCTTTTTCGGCATACCCCTCTAACGCCTGAACAAAAACCCGCCTGAAAATACTCACATCTGGAACGGTTTCATCGGCATCGCCGCTGGTGATGAACTGCCTCACCGGCAACCTGGTTTTGTATTGGATTATCTCGGGCGCGGCGCGGGTAGCGGAAAAGACCTGCCCGGCAAAACAGGCGTCGAACAAAAACAGGGCATGTTTCGAGTTTATTTTTTTGGCGAACAAATCAAAAGCTTCCATGGGCAAAGCTTTTGTTATAAAATCTGCCTTGTTGGTATTCGGGTCTGGCGCGTTGGCGGGACAAAGGTAGCCCAGGCTCTCCCCGTATGACATTTTGATGGTGTGACCGTGCAAGGCGAAATAAAAGAGCAAACGGCTGTTGGTGTCCTGCCCGTGCCTGTTGATAAAATTTTCAATGGCAGTTTCCAGATCGGCCCTGGTCTGAGGGTTAAGGACCTTTGTAACATTAAACCCGTTTTTCTCCAGCGCCGATACCACTGCCGTTACATCGCTTTCAACGCCAGGAAGGGATGGCCATCCGCTTGTGTATTTGCTCACCCCGATAACCAGCGCGTAACTTTGCCGGTAGAGCGTGGTGGTTTTGCCGTCAATTTTCAAAATGACAGGCTGCATGCCGCGCTCCTGGGCGGAGACCACCGAAGCGTAAAAAATGGAAATGGCACATAAAATGAAAAAATGTAGTTTTGTCTTCATGTCGGTATTCTTTCATTATTGGAGGATGATTCTGTTTTCAATTCGCAGCACAAAACCCGTGTCGTCCAGAAATTGTTCCATTCGTCTGAGTTGACTTACTTTGAACCTTGGATGTTCACTGTTTGCGATGTATGCTTTTTTCGCTGTGAACCTTTTTGAGTAGCTGTCAGCCTTAAAAAAATCAAGTGAACTTCTCAACTGTTTTTCTCCATCAGTTACCCAGGCATTATTCATTGCGCCTCTTTCTTTCAGTTCAACAAAAATTACTGTTGAATTGTAAGATAAAAAGCCATCGCATCTTTTTGCCAAATTGCCATCATCTCTTTGCAAATCTATGCAATGGTCAACAGCGGTGAAAGTTGTTTCGTATCTGTAATCGTTTACCACAACAGCAATCCATTTACCGCCATCTACTTCATCTAAATATGCCCGTTGTCCGGGTCGGTCATCACAAAGCCCGAATAAATGTTTTTTAGAGTTGTCCTGACACTCCGCTTTAGAAAAATCCACACTCATATTTCTTGCTGAATTTCCAATAGTTTTGCAAATAGTTCGTTGCATTCTGCCAGCTTTTCATTCAAATAATTGTCGTCATCAGGTAACCCTTTGTAGTTGGCCAACTTTACTATCGTCCCATCCTTTTCGTTCATTTCGTAAATTGCAAGCTCGTCGGCGCTTGTTGTTGATTGGAGGGGAACAATTTCATTTAACCGTGTTCTAAGCGCCTCCGTTTTGATCATTCCGTTCAAATCATTTGCCTTTACTGCCAAAGTCAGATAATTAACCAGGTATGGGCTGTGGGTGGTCATTATTAATTTGTTCCCGCTATTCATGTTGTTGAATTCGATCAACCGGTTCAACACCCCATGTTGCGAACCTGGAAACAGATTTTGTTCCGGTTCTTCTACGACATTGATGAAAGCAGTTTTGGTAAATTCTTTTGCAAGTGAAGAAATTGCAATCCGTTTTTGTTCTTCGGTTAAATCAAGGTTTTCATTTATTGCCTGAAACCGTTTGCGAAATCGTTCCCTTTGTTCACTTGTCATCAATTCTTTCGTGTTGTCGCTTTGTCGCTTAACTGAATTGGAAAGAAACCATGAAACCAAAAACAATGGGACCAATGACTGAAAACCGCTTGATGACTCGGTCAACTTAATCCTGTAATCATTCCCTTTGATATAAACAACATCGTTCAACTTGTTATACTCAACAAAGGCATCATTGATTGGCAAAAGCATCGGCTCTCTAATTTCATCCCTGGAATTGTCAAACTCGGTCACAAATTCCGACAAGGAAGGCGAAATCAGTTTCAGCGCTTTCGGGGTTCTCACATTTGCAATAAAATTTCTTTCGGCCGGAACATACATGATTTGTGGCAGCGGGTAGTCGCCATTTTTCGCAGCTTCAATATGTAGTTGTCCGTTTTCAAGTGTAATGTTGAATGATTCGCCTTTGTATTCAATCAAAGTTCTGGTGCGGTCGGTCGGAAAATAATTTTCCAACCGGAAGTATGTGAGAAACTGGTTTTTCCCCTGGTCCTTCATGGCAAAAACTTTTGAAAAACTTTTCCTGTCGTAGTCGCCCCTTGTAAGGACTTTCTCTATCCACATAAAAGTTGTGATAAGTTTTGCCACGGCGCTTTTACCACTTCCCTGATTACCGATAAACAGGGTAACCTTTTTCACATCAAGCCAGCCGTCATTGTCCTGATATCCCTCTTTGACGGGCCCGAAATTCTTTATTTTTATTTTAGTCATTTCAATTTGCTGTTTTAAATGTTTTTCATCAGCGAAGTTAGGAATTTTGAATGTCCTGGCTCAAAAGGAATGGCCAAACAGCCGCCCCCGAACTATGGGAAAAAAAAAACGAAACCCCAGATAGTAGCTGCGATAGTCGGGGGCAGCGCCGTTGCGATACGAAGTGCGGCAGTACTGAGGGCCGATGCCCCAACCGCCACCGCGAAACACATGGTCGGAGCCCGATGAAGGGCCCTGAGGGTTGGAAATCGTACTGTTCCAGTCATATTCATAGGCACCATACCAATCTCTGCACCATTCCCAAACGTTTCCGGTCATGTCGTAAATCCCGAGTTCATTTGGCTCTTTTTGCCCGACCGGGTGGGTTATTAAACCGGAATTTTCTGAATACCATGCCACATCGCCAACGTTGGTGCTTCCGCTATACGCGTATCCCCTGCTTTTGTTTCCGCCCCTTGCGGCATATTCCCATTCTGCTTCGGTGGGCAGGCGATAAGTTTTATTGGTTTTCCGGTTCAGTTTCGTGATGAAATCCTGTACATCAATCCATGAAACACCCTCTACCGGACATTGATCGCAACCTTTGTTATTTAACTCCGGCGGATCGCTGCCCATCACCTCCCTCCATTGTTTCTGGGTCACTTCGGTTTTGCCGATATAAAAATTATTGAGCGTTACCGAATGTACCGGTTTTTCATTGTCATAACCATCGTTGCTGCCCATTTGAAAAGTTCCGCCCTCCACAAATACCATAGTAGTAAATAAATCTAAGTTCTTAGCCAGCAATATATCTATTTCCCGGATTTTATCTTTTGGATAGGACTCTCCAGGTTCAATGAGTGACGCTTTTTGATAGTTTTCTCGTGCATTGAAGTATTCTTTATCGCTTAAGGATCTATCGGCCATATAAATAAGTCTATTACAATCCTTATGCAAATTTGCAGTCTTAGCAAGTGGTTTATTGACGATGGGCGGTGTTGATTCGGGAATTACAATCTTTGAATTTACAACCCCATTGAACGCGAAGGCATCAATCAATGACGAGGATTCCCACGGCACCTGCATCTTCGAAGTTTCGTTCATCACGTTCCGCCTCACCTCTTTGAACATCTCCTCGATGGGCATCCCCGGTTTTTTCATGGAGGCGATCAGGTTTTCGGTGTAAGGTGAGTGGCTGCCGGCGCCATCGAAGGCTACCGTTCCGGGGGCGGTGGAATAGGCGATGAAAGTGCCCTGGGGGGCGATTACCGGCACAAACCCGCGGCTCAGGGATCGGAAGGATTTGAACGGGTTGTCGCGGCAGGCATCAAGGATGATGATGTTCACAGAGGTTTTTGCCTCCTGCATGTAGTCAATCACAAATTGTGCCTCCATGCTCTTGTATGGAATATCAACCTCCGAATAGATGCTTTCGCCCACCGGCACCAGGTAATTGACGCCCTTTACCTGCATCCTGTGGCCGCTGTAATAGAACAGCGCGACATCGCCGGCGGTGAGCCTTTGCGAGTAATTTCTCACCGCGTTTTCCATCTCCGTCTTGTTCAGGTTGTTCTTCACGATCACGGTAAAACCAACTGCCCGCAACGATGCTGCAAACGCGTTGGCATCGTTTACCGGGTTCCGCAGGGGCGTCCGGGCTTTAAACCGGTGGTGTGATCGCTGAATTTTCATATTTCACATATTAAACAGTTATTGATACGGTTATCAAAGCAAATCCTTACGAACGTCAAGTGTCACCTGGCTGTGGTCGGAATCGTAGTCGAACAGCATTGAACCATTGGTGCGGAAGAGCTTGATGAAATTTAAGCTGTACCAGATGATCGCTTTTCCCACTTTGATGCCGCCCAACACATCAATTCTCGCGTCGCCGTTGGGAAGCATCGAAAGTTTCAACCGGGTGTTGTGGTTGATTTTCATCCGGTCGAGCCCGATGGGTTTCTGGTCTTCGGTAAGGATGGTGATGATTCCCTGGTCATTTTTCATCATACTGATCTTCCCGATGGATGCGTAAAGGTTTGGCGATTTTTTCCTGAAGTCGGGGTTGTACTTTTCAAATGCAGCCTGTACCGATTTACCGGAGATGGCGACAGTTCCATTCCGCAGCAGCGATATGGCACTGAAGAGGCCGGCGATGGACTGGTTGCATTTCAGTTCAATCTGTTTATCGGTCTCCTCTTTTAAAATGGCAGGAACATTGTAAATTGACTCGGCCGACATGGTGAGCTTATCAATCAAACCGGCAGTATAGGCGTAGGTGGCGGTGTAATACACATTCTTGTTTTCATCAAAGCTTATCCCGTAGGCCATGAAGTTTGGATCGGGCGGGTATTTGTCTGATTTGATGACTTTGCCGGAACTGGTCAGCGAAAGCACATGGATGTTGTCCCTGGCATCGGTCGTGTCGATGGCGGTTTGGTTCATCCAGAGGAGTTTGCCATCCGGGTTCAGTTTGGCCACAAACGCGTTGGCCGGTGAATTGGCAAACATCATAATGCCTCCGAATTTGATTGATTTTTCAAAGGTGCCGGTGATGTACATGTTATTTTCATCATCCAGCCGGATGTTCGCGGCCCTCGCATTTCCTTCACATCCGCCACTGATGGCCCATTCGGGGTTCCCGTTTTTGTTGAACCTTGCGATGAAGGCATCGTTTTGTGATGGATTTGAGGTCAATGTAGTTCCCCCGATGGTGAGTTCACCCTTAAAATACCCTGCAATATAGTAATTCCCGCTTGAATCCCTGTCAATGTCCTGAAAATTTTCACCTCTGAACCCGCCTGTTATTTCTACCTTTTCCCAGATTGATGCCAGAATCTCTTTTTCATTGTAAAAGATTGTTGGTTCGACCACTTCGGCGCCTGAATTTTTCATTCCCGGCATTGTCAATCCCATTGGGGCATTGATGTAAGTTGGATCTGCGACGATGTATTTTTCTCCTTTATACATTACAAAATCTCCGGGTTCATCCCCGTTGAGGTGAACAGCAGTGGCTACATGCCCGGGATAAACTAAACCGACAACTTTCAGTTCCAGCAATTCCCTGACAAGCCATGTGAACAAAATGGCGCGGTCGTCGCAGTCGGAATAGGGATAGAAAAGCGTCTCTTCAGGGAAATTGAACTTCTCATGCCCGTCAAACTGCTCAGGATCTGTTTTGTATGAAAACCCTTTCTGGACAAACGAAAGAAGGAGGTTTACTGATTCTGCCTCTGTCATCCCTTCAACCAACGGCTGCAAGGAGCGAACCAGCGATTCTTTGGCGCGCGGCGTTATCGCTGCATCCAGATAGAGCTTAAGTTCGCACAAAGGGAAATCTTTATAAAAATCAATGCTGTTGGCATTGTATTCTACGTCAATCGAGTAGTTTTTGTCATTATGACTGAAAATGATCGTCTTCATCACGTAGTCATTTCCAATATTCAGTGCATTGTAAACATTGAGGTCAAGCGCTTTTGTGGCGCCGGGAAAGTCTTGTTCGTAGGTATAAATATGGCTGGGGGTAAATCCCGGCGCGTAGTATTTCACGTTGCTGATCAAAAAATAGCGGATTCCGTAAATCTTGTTGGCTGAAGGGAAGAGAAGGGCAATTTGATTATCGGTATATGCTACGCGGATACGATATCCCGATTTGGTAAGCAGGAACCACGAGAGCAGCCGGGAATAATTCTCATCGGGATTGATGAACTCGGCTGTTTTTTTCACCAGTTGGTAATACCCCCAATCTCCCAGGTTCATTTGTGTGCGCAAATCGGATAGCCGTTTGATCAAACGGGGATAATTGGTCTTGTTCATACGGTCCCAGAATCCGGCGATGGTCGTGTTGTGGATTTCCCCGGGAAGGGATCCTTTCATGGCGGGATCGAACTCAACGGATAGTTCTGAGCCATAAAAAGATATCTGTTTATCACGGATGATGGGTTTAGTGGCTTCTTCCAGCGGATCCTGTGGCTTTTTATCGTCAGGCGCCGGTGTTTCTTCAATGACCTCCTCCGGGAGGATAACCGGGATATTGGGTATTTTCGGTATTATTTGTGGAATGGCATCCGGAACCAGAACGGGAATTACCCTTACTGCCTCTCCGGGTTTAATTTTGTCTATCGCTGGATTGTATTCAGGCAGAATTTTCGGCTTCGGCATGGAGTCGGGTTCCATCGCACGCAAAGCAGGGAACTCTTTCCAGTTTTTACGAAGATATTCCGAATAGGCTTTGTTGATCCCGTCCACGTAATCGGTAAACTCTTTCCGGGTCTGCCTGATGTATTCATTCATTTCGCTTTGGAGCTTTTTCTTTTCCTGTTCAAAATCATTGTTGACTTGTCCAAAGGTTGTCATTGCTGCCAATAGCAGAATAGAACAGAGAAACACTGTTGATTTCATATAGATAAATATTAGGGGGTGAAAGGTTACTTCAATTGAAAAAGGGAATCGTATTTTGTCTCCAGATCGAACAAGAGGGGGGTGACGTTGGTTTTATGAATCCTGACAAGGGTGTAATAAAGTTCGTGTTGAAGGTCTGGATATCGTTCCATGGTCTGGATGGAAGAGAGGTAAAATTTCAGGTCTGTGCGTGTATATGTGGTCAATTCGTCTATGTGTAATTTTGTGTCTTGCACCAGCCGGTTCAGGGCGAAAAATTTAATTGAAATAGAAGTAAGGATGTTATAAATTGCCTGCTCTTCCGAATTTTTCCAACATTCGCTTGGATTTCCCAGTGAGGTTACCATTCCTACCCCATAATAATATCCGGCATCTTCCCAGGTGGTTTGCTGCAACCAGACCGGAACCGGGATTGACTCGGGCGACAGGATAATCTTCTCGAATTCCACATCTTTTGAAAGGGAAAAAGTCTCAACATAATCCTGGGAGGCAACCGAAAGAATAAAACGATCGTGGTAGAACAACTTGTCCTCGATCCATTTCAGGTCACTTTCGGGATAAACATAATGGTACTGGACATTTTTAAGATAGTTCAGGCTGTTGTTTGAAAAAGTTTCGATATATCCTTCCACATCGCAATGTTTATACACACAGTACATTACTTCCGCATCGGTGACAGGGGGATTTCCTTTGTATGAAAAGCCGGTGATGAATTTGGGGTAACGTTGCGGGTATATGAACCAGGCTGGATAATCAATGGCAAAAACGGATGCCAGACTTGCGCCCCAAATTATGCTTGCAAAGATTATCTTTTTCATACAGTTTTCTTTTTTTGGGGGGGGAACTGAACGCGGGTTGGAGTGTCCACCCGCGTTCAGATACATTTTGCGGCAAGGTATTGATGATCAACGCTTATTTATTCTCTTCCATGGCTTTAAATTCCTGGATTGCTTTGTCGTGATCCTTTTTTGCCTCTGATTCCATGTAAAGTTGGTACAGATTTGCCTTGCTCCCTTTGGTTTTAAGTTCGGCTTCCAGTGTTTTTTGCATGGCTTCGGGAGTAATCACGTAAAGGACAATATAAGTAGCCGAGCCCTCTTTTTTGTCTGCCTTTGTTTCAAAATAGGTAAAATCATTGACCATCGCTCCGTTGATGATAGTGGCGGCAACACTTTTGATTACCTGTGTGAAAACCTCATCTATTTCAGCGCCCTTTCCCACGCCGATTTCCTTTTTAAAATCATTAACAGTTGTCTCAACATAGTTTTTCCGTAGTTCGGCTATTTGTTTTTTAGCATCCTCGATCGCTTTGTTTTTTCCGATATCCATACGGCTTGAAACCGCGAGACCAATAACCGCAAGCGCCCCTTTTTTATTCATGTTTACGGTCTTTTCTTCCATTTTTTGATAGACCTTCGGCATTTTGTCGAAGCCGGCAAATCCATTGAGAACAAATGATGTGCAGATTGCTGCAATGATCATAAAAACAGTTGCTTTTTTCATGGTAATTTAGTTTTAATTGGTTAGTAATTGATGATTAATGGTTAACTATTGTGTTGTTTGATTTTGTTCATTTAATATTGGTATATCAAAAATGAGGAATGTGACATCAAAAATGAAAATAAATTTCAATTGTTCATGGAATCAATGTTTACCTCGATTACGACAGGCTTAACAGCGTTCATGGAATCAGAGGCATTACCAACTTTGGCATTTATAATTGTTGGATCACAAATAAGATAATTTTTTTTCCCGAATTTGACAGAATCGCCAGAAACCGGAGTGGAGAAGCAAACGCCCACGGATACATGGTTCGGATAATCGAGCCCGATCACGGGCAAGCCCGTGTACCGCTGAACAAGCCGGGCAAACAGCACAGCCCTGTCATCGCAGTCGGTATAAGGATAAAATAGAACCTCATCACAAAACATATATTTTTCTGACCCAAACTGATCCTGATCTGTTTTATAACGGAAGGATTTATGAAAAAAAGCCAACAGGATATTGACCTCTTCCACTTCTGTTTTGCCATTAAGCAGTGGTTTAACTTCGTGGTCGAGGGCGCTCAACGTCTTTTCCGAGACGGGCGCATCGAAATAATATTTCAGGTTGGTTTGGGGAAAATCGCGGAGGAATTCAATCAGAAAAAGATTTGTATTGATGCGCAGGGTGTCCCGGTTAAATGGGTAAAACCGGGTTGATGTCCTGTAGTTCAGGTTTGGGAAGCGGGCTATTTCAAGAGTCAACGGGTCCGTTTTTGTTGAGTTTTCCAAATCATAGTAACTTAGGTCACCGGTTGGTTTTGGCTGCCCGGGAGCTAAAAAAACATAATATTTCACCTTTTCGATGAGGACGTATTGGTGATTGAACAAATTTTTATCACAGGCTGCCAGGCAGTATGCATTATTTTTGTCATACCCGAGGATGACCTTCCTCTTGTTCATTGACCGAAGGTATAACCAGGTGAAGAGCGCCCTTTCGTTTTGGTTGTCGAACATCTGCACTGCAGCTTTTCTGAGCAACAGATAATATCCATAATCATTGAGTCCCAAATCCCATGCAATCCGGATAAGTTCAATTTTGTTTTTTTCCAAGGTTTTATCAGAATAATATTTCCGTAAAAATTCCTTTATTGAAGATTCATTGACAGACGTGACTTTTATACCGGTTTGTTTAAAGTTGTTGACGGGTTTTTCCCCATAGAATTCAAATGAAGTCTCAGGTGAAAAGTAATTGATGTCATTTTTTACAGGGGTTGAATCCTGAAAGATCTGGTAGAATTTGTGTTCATCTTTGCCTATTGCGCTATCCGGATCAATAAATTCAACCTTCCCCGTTTCGGGGATAAACCGCGGTTGTTTTTTGGGTTTATTTTTTGATCTTATTGAATCAATAAATATCTGGTATTTTTCCCAGTGATTTCGAAGATATTTGGAAAGGTCAGAATCGTGCTGCGCCGCGTAATCATTAAAGCCATCATTCCAGGATTTTTCAAAATCCCGGAAGTTGGCCTTGGCAGTGTCTCTTGAATCATTGGTTTGAGGAAACGACAACTGTGTCAGAAGGAGGAAGACGAAAAACAACGGAATGGCCTTCATAATTATTCATTTAATAATCATTTCACAACCTACTTTATAGAAAACGACCTGGAAACTTTTTCGTCCCCGATGTACCAGATATATTCACCGGCTTTCAATGATTTTGATTTTAAAGTAAACATCCGCTGGTCAGGCAGAATCCTTTGGTCAAACACTATCATCCTGTTTTGCTTTTTCATGATGGTCAGGTGGGATGTGTCGACTTTTTTATTGAATGTCCACTGAAAAACTATTTTATCCTTTGGTGAAAAAACAGAGTTGCTGTCGGGCGTAAGGTAAGTTGCCAGGGCATCAGGCTTCCCTTTGTAAATTTCGAGGTTCCCTTTGTTCGGCGAGGCATCAGGACCATAAACCTGCGATGGTTTGTTCTTCTCGTTTTCCGCCAATTGTTCACCTGAATGTTGCCGGGTTAACAAAAAAATCAGGGTTCCCAAGCCGATTAAAACAGCGAACGATGCGGCAATGGAATATTTGTAATTCAATATCCTCCCGGAAACCGACAAGTTGCTTTGAAACAACCGGTTTTTTTTTCTGGTGTCCTTTATTGTTTCAGTCCCAGTGTTTAAAATTTTGCTTACCTCCTTTCTTATTGTTTCCAATCTTCGCGACCTGATCCAAATGTCCGGCAGTTCTTTTCTGAATTTGACAAGCGACTGAAATCCCTTGTCCTCTTTGAGTCTTTTTTCAAAGAATTCTTTTTCCTTGTCAGATAATTCAAAATCAAAATATTTTTCAATTAACTCAATATCCTCTTCGTTAATATTTTCGGGTTTCATCTGGCGAATTTGTTATTTTGATTAATTTTCCGTGGTTCTTCTCTTGTATTCGGCATATAACTTTGTCAAGCATCTTTTATATTTTTGTCTGGCATTTTCTTCGGTCATTTCCATAATCAGGGCAATTTCATGAAACCTCCTTTGCTCCGAGGACACATGTTTTCTGTTTCCCTGTTGAACTGCGCCAAACCTCAGGTCAAAAAGTCTTTGGCAAATCAAGTCGAGGGTTTTTATTATTTCAAGTGTGATCACAAGCCGGTTTTCAGGATCATATAGGTGGTTTGGTGATTCAGAATCGTCCATAAGCGTTTGATGATCTTGCAATTGAATGTCTTGAATATCTACATTCAAGGATAAAGGTATCTTTTTGTTGTACTATACCTTATCGAGACAGATATTTGTGCATATCCTGTAAAAATAGGTGTCTAATTTGCTCCGGGCCTCAAATTTGTCGCTTCCCAAGTTGTTGATTAAAATTATCAGAGCATCAATGACAATATCCTCAGCTTCTGTTTCCCTGCCCATTTCATATCGAAATACCATTTTCCGGATTATTGGCAATTGTTTATTGTAGTATTTTTGGATCACACGCGGTTTCATATTGCGGATTCCTTCAATCCATTCCTCTTCTGAGTATTTTCTGATTTGTAGCTTACTTATCAGATTTGTGACAGTAGTCATGTTCTTTTTTTTATTTACTCTTTTTATGGGGCTAAATTATAACTTTATTTATGATATTAACAACCTCCGCTATACAGGGTTGTCAACGAAATAGAGAAAAAGGGGAAATTACTAATATCGCCTTTCCGTCAAAAAAAATGCTCTGCTTTGAAACTCTTTTCTAGTGACTCATTTTATTTGGACAGTTTGACGCCGCGATTGATGCACGAAATTTTCTGTATATTGATGATTTTACGCAGGACTCAACTCAGCGGCTAATGGATCAGAAATCAAACTGTACACTCACAATTATAGCGTTTCAGCAAAGAAAAGAATTTATTTTGTTATTGGCTTTGGTGGGGCAAAACTAATTGCTGGTAACAGGTTTGCCATACATATTCATTGAATTTGCACCGCCCACATATCCAATAATTATGCTACCAATAGGTAAAATTACAGTAACCCGGCGCTTTTAAGAATTTCCTTAAGTTTTGGCTGATATTCAGAATAGTCGCGAAGAGCTGTGAGTGTTTTCAGATAATCTTTTTTCATTGGCGCCAGCGATAGTTTGCGGTCCCAGAAAGCAAATCCGAATATGCTCACCATCATGGTAGTAAAAATGCCGATGATTGCCCAGAGAAAATTGAAGAGCAGGTCAAACCGGGCGTTCATTTCAGATGTTTCTGCCATGCCAATTATTGGCGTCAGAAGCAGGTAAAACACGATAATTTTCTGAATTGTTTTCATTTTGGTTTCGGATTAAGTTTATATGTTTAATCCGGTTGGCATGGCAAAGGTAATACGAAAAAGGGGAAAAGTTGATAACTTTTCTTACCCCACCACCATTTTCGGAGCAGACTCAGAAATTCTATACTCAAAGAGGAATTGTATAATAAACCTTCGTTTGCAATAAAACCACAACCCCCGTTCCCTTAATCAAAATGAGAAGTAATGTAGCTAACATGGCAACTATATTATTTGTATTTCCTATATTTACCTTGCTTGGTGCGTCTTTCATATTTTCTTTTTGCTGGTCTGTTCGGAAGTATTTGTTTCAGAATTAACGCTTTCAAATGATAGGCGGGTTTGGCTCTGATGTCCGATGCCGCGATGACCTCCAATTAATTGGATTTGCTTGTTCATCGCCATTTTCTTCAGAGGATGAAATGTTAGGTCAAACTTGGTTTTTCGATTGCTCTGCTTTCAGTTTTTTAATTTTCCTACCTTTGCGGCGAAAAAAATGATACATTATGGCTAACAATGAAGACCTCTTTAAGAAAATTATATCCCATGCCAAGGAGTACGGCTTTGTATTTCCATCCAGTGAAATTTATGATGGTTTAAGCGCTGTTTATGATTACGGTCCTTTTGGCGTTGAACTCAAGAACAACATCAAGGAATACTGGTGGAAATGGATGACCCAATACCATGAGAATATCGTGGGTCTCGACTGTGCCATCTTCATGCACCCCACTGTTTGGAAGGCTTCCGGTCATGTGGATGCCTTCAGCGACCCGATGATTGATAACCGGGATTCCAAAAAACGTTACCGCGCCGATGTGCTTGTTGAAGACCATCTTCAGAAAATTGAGGATAAAATCCAGAAAGAGGTAGAAAAAGCGCGCAGCCGTTTTGGCGAAACGTTTGATGAAAAAATGTATCGTGAAACCAACCCTCGCGTAAAAGAATATCAGGATAAAATTGACGCCATAAAAACCCGGTTTTATTCTTCATTGGGGAAGGACGATCTCGCCGACGTCAAACTGTTGATTGAAGAATCGGGAATTGTTTGCCCGGTTAGCGGAACGAAAAACTGGACAGATGTAAGGCAATTTAACCTTATGTTTTCGACACAGATGGGATCGGTGAACGAGGACGCCTCGGCGATCTATCTTCGTCCAGAGACCGCACAGGGCATATTCGTCAATTTCCTGAATGTGCAGAAAACTGCCCGCATGAAGATCCCATTTGGAATTGCTCAGATTGGGAAAGCTTTCCGCAATGAGATCGTGGCGCGACAATTTTTGTTTCGTATGAGAGAATTTGAACAAATGGAGATGCAATATTTTGTGAAACCCGGCGAAGAACTTCAGTGGTATGAATTCTGGAAGGAGGAACGCATGAAATGGCATCTTTCCCTTGGAATTCCCGCCTCGAAATATCGCTTCCACAACCACGAAAAACTTGCCCATTACGCCAATGCAGCCGCCGATATTGAATTTGAATTTCCTATCGGTTTCAAAGAACTGGAAGGAATTCACAGCCGCACCGATTTTGACCTGACCGCGCATCAACAGTTTTCGGGTAAAAAGCTCCAGTATTTCGACACTGAAGCCAACGAAAGTTATGTGCCTTATGTCGTGGAAACTTCTATCGGTCTCGACCGCACTTTCCTCGCAATCCTTAGCCATGCCTACCGCGAAGAGAAACTCGAAGACGGCAGCGAACGTGTTGTACTGAGCATTCCGGCGAAACTTGCACCGGTTAAACTCGCCATTCTTCCACTGACAAAAAAGGACGGGCTGCCCGAAAAGGCGCGCGAAATCATGGATGTAATGAAGTACGATTATCGTTGCTATTACGAGGAAAAGGATACCATAGGCCGCCGTTACCGCCGTATGGACGCGCTCGGCACCCCGTATTGCATCACCATTGACCATCAGACGCTTGAGGACAACTCCGTAACCATCCGTGACCGCGATACTATGCTACAGGAGCGGATTCCTGTTGAGCGGATTTCATCAATAGTGAAAGAAAAAATAACAAAATAAACTTGCTCCGCAGGAGCAATATTTTGGTAATACGTGAAAAAACTGCTCGGAGCGATCAGGATTGGATGTGTGATGATCGGGGTCATCGCGCTGGGCATGGTAATCCTGGCGCTTACCTCAGCCCCCTTCTGGATTTGGTACGGACTGGGAATTAAAAAAGCCGGAATTCATCGTCCTCCCGATTTTATTGTAGTGATGGGAGGATCCGGGATGCCAAGTGAATCGGGACTTATGCGATGCTGGTATGCCGCGAAAGTGGCAGAACGCTTTACAAAAGCGCAAATTATAATCGCCCTCCCCGGCGACTCTGCCGATAAATCAAGTTCCATCAATGGCATGAAAGACGAACTTATTTTTCGCGGAATCGCCCCCAGCCGCATCATGTTTGAAGATTCGGGAACCAACACCAGAGCTCAGGCAGTAAACATCTTTAAAAGAATATCGAATATCGAACAAATTCGTCCCTCGTCTCTCGTCATCGTCACATCTCCTGAACATCTTTACCGCGCTGTTCTTACTTTTAAAAAAGCCGGTTTTCTCAATGTTGATGGTTTTCCTGCTTTTGAAAAAGATGTGGAAGGCGATCTTTCCTTCAACATCACAAAACATCGTGACAGGAATTTTTTTCTTAACCTTGGAGACAACATCACCTTGCGATACCAGTTCTGGTCGCAACTGCATTATGAAGCGCTTATAATTCGGGAATGGATTGCGCTGCTTTATTATAAATTATCAGGATGGATATGATAAAATTCAGAGCGGGCAACATTCATCTCATTTTCATTATTTTTTCATTTTCCAGTCTTCAACATATTCCGAAACAATGGTAACGATTCCCTTCGCGATAGCCGTGTAGGACTCGTCGGCGAGGTTGGCAAGGGAAACCCTGATTGACCATTCGGGTCCGTCGAATCCGCCGCCATTAAGTAATACCACTGAACAAATTTCGGCAAGCCGGAAAAGGACGTCCACCGGTTCATAATTTTTTTTCAGATACCGGGCAAAATCACTGCCATACGTTTTTTCCGCCCACAACATGATGTCAAGTTCGCAATAATATCCGGCGCGGTTTGGATCGGGTTTTAGTTTGAAGCCCATTCCCTCGAACAGGAGATTCAGACGGCGTTGAACTATTGTACAAGTGAGCTGCTTGTAAGCATTTGTCTTGTCGAACAAGGCAAACGAAGCAAACAACATCATTTGTATCTGCTGTGGAAGCGACAATCCAGCAGTATGGTTTAAGGCTACGCTGCGGCTGTCGGCAACCATCCGGTCAATGAATTTCAGTTGTTCGGGATGAAGATGGATCGAGTGATACCGCTTATTCAGCGTCTTCTTTGTACTATCGGGAAGCTCTTTGATCAACTGGTCGTAAATGTTTTTTTCGTGAAGCGCAATTACGCCAATGCGCCATCCGGTGCAGCCGAAATATTTTGAAAATGAATAAACCCCAAGCGTATTTTGAGGAATTTCAGCCATAAGGGAGCGGAATCCATCAACAAAAGTTCCATAAACATCATCGGTGATGAACATCAGATTGGGATTGTCCTTTTTAATGATGTCAATGATCTTCTTCCGTTCCTTCGCGCTTAATGCCACTGATGGCGGATTACTGGGATTGACGAGATAAGCCACTTTGATATCCGGGTCTTTCAGCTTGTCAAGTTCCTCGTCGGGATATTCCCAGTTGTGCATTCCATCCTTGTTCAACCCTTTGGCATTGATAAGCGTCACCTTGAAATTAAACCTGTCGAGTTCTGGAATTTCAATATATGGCGTGAATGTTGGAACAAAAATCGCCACCTTGTCGCCCCGTTTAATCAGGAAATTCTGCATAAGCGAATCGAAGATATAGCACATGGCAGCGGTTCCGCCTTCGGTGGCAAAAATATCGTACCGTCCTTTTGGCGCTTTGTTTCCGCACATTTCCTGGACAAGGTAATCGTGAACAATGGATTCGGGGTATTTAAGCATCCGGTCGGGAACCGGGTATTGATCGCCAATAACGCCTTCGGCTAGTTCATGAACAAAACCATCGGGGTCGAACTGGCGCTGAGTTATTCCATAGTTATAAAGTTCCGCAAGAAGAGTGTTTCCTGGCATATCTTTATTTTCTTCCAGAAATTTTTCAAATCTTTTGGCAATTCCCTGCTGCTGTGGAATACCAGCCAGCCCCTCTTTATAATCCATAGCGAGCCGGCACTCTTCAAGTCCGAATTTTCCGAGATGGAAAAATGCCTCCCTCGGCGTGGTTGCAATCCAGTTGGGGTTGCCGCGCCCGGCATTCAGCATGGTATGGCTGCTTTTATTGGTTTGATGACTGGCAAGATCAATAAGGTTGTTTTTCAGTTCGAACGGGCTCATCTGTTCGAGCTTTTGTTCGGTCTTGCGGGTGGTTTTGATTTTTGGAAGATTCTGGTTCATGGTTTTTATTTTTAATTCATCAGAAAGACTAAGATAATTCCACATATAATCAATAAGGTATTTCCAAGCGCGTAGGTTACGGTGTAACCCAGCGCGGGGAGTTTGCTTTCAAGGGCGTCCTGAACGGCGGGCAGTCCGGCGGTGGTAGTGCGGGCGCCGCAGCAGCAGCCTAAGCCCAGCGCCACGTCGAATTTGAAAATGTAACGCGCCATCAGTATCCCGACAATCAGCGGGATCATGGTTGCCAAAGCGCCGATCACAAAGAGCATCGGACCAACTTCTTTGAATCCTTCCACGAATCCGGGACCGGCGGTAATTCCCACAACCGCTATAAAGGCATTCAAGCCCAGGTTAGTCATTATCCACAATGCCGGTTCCGGAATCTGTGCGTGATTTGGATGCTTTGAGCGCAGCCAGCCAAAAAAGAGTCCTGAAATCAAAGCGCCGCCACTGGTACTAAGGCTTAATGAAACATCTCCGATACGCAATGCCAGCACGCCAACCAATCCACCCAAAAGAATACCCAATCCCATTGCAATCATGTCTGTTTTTTCTGTTGAGACATCGGGGAATCCAAGTAATTTCACGGCTTTATCAACATCTTCGCGCGGACCGATCAGCCACAGCATGTCGCCTTTGTGCAAAGGAGTTCCCGATAACAAAGGAAGTTCAATTCCACCGCGCGTCACCTTTTGAAGTGAAACCCGCAAATCATAACGCTGATGACTTAAATCCCCGATAGTATGACCATCCAGCTTACGGTTAGTGAAAAGAACCTTCACCGAGTCCACTTTGAAATCGAGCAGCAGATGATCGAATATCTCCTTTCCAAGTTCCTTTTCTTCGGTAATCAGATAATCCCCGCGACCCTGTAAAACAATGTCGTCATGCGCTGCAAAGCGGTAATCGGCGGGAGGTTCCTGAATAAGGCTGGCGCCTTTTTTGCGCATCCGGGCTACAAAGATCCGATATCCTTTGGAGATAAAATCCTGCTGAAGTTCGACTGAAGTTTTACCGATGGCAATGGACTTTATTCCCAGGTTATATCCCCTGAAGACCACATTAGTATAGGAAGATATCATTGAGGGTTGATCCTGGGAATCAACGCCCATCTTGCTTTCCAATGCACGGCACTGTTCTCTGGCTTTTTTTAATCCGCCCCAGAATAGAGGACCTAACTGAGCCAACAGGAATGCCGAGCCAATTGTGCCAAACAAATAGGTGACAGCATAGCAAACAGGGATGGCATTCATCATGGTTTGTTTTGCGGCTGCATCAATGCCCAGTGAATTAATGGTGTCGCCGCCCACTCCTATCACGGCAGAGATGGTTTGCGCTCCGGCAAACAACCCCGCTGCCTGACCGGCGTTATAACCCATCATTTTGGCAAGCGCCCAGGTGGATAAAAGAGCTGTGACGCCCATGAGCGTACCAAAAATAAGTTGCGGAATCCCCGACTTTTTCAGGCTGTTGAAAAACTGCGGACCTACGCTGTAGCCAACAGCGAAGAGGAAAATCAGAAAGAAAACCTGTTTGACTTCGGGAGCGATTGCTATTTTCATCTGCCCCACAATCACGCCGACGAGCAAAACGCTGGTGACATTTCCGAGAGAAAAGGTTCCATACTTAAATTTACCGATGAAAAATCCCAGAGCGATTGTAAGGAAAATTGCCAGTTCAGGATGCTGGCGAAATGTGTTTACAAACCAATCCATAGCAGTATTTTTTATTTGTGAGCGGCTAATGTAGCGATTAAAATAAAAGGGGTACATAAAATATTACACATGTTGATGACGACCATGATTTTCTGGTCATTGAACATCGAAAGATTTTTCATCAAAAAAATGCTGTCAGGTGATTATAATTTACCTTTGTAAAAACTCTCGGTTTCATTTTCTTTTTATCTGAATACAACAAATTATACTGTTAGCGGCAAGTTATAGCGCATTCCAACGAAACAAACCAGCTCAACGACTTAATAAGTATTATTATTTGTATGTTGTTTATAATTGTGCATCAACACCGGAATTGTTTATTCTGCAAGATACTTGCACGCTTGGATGAAAACCGTGATAAAAGCAGAGCAATATATTCGTTCAAAAGAACAAATAAAAAAGCATGATTTTACCGATAAATATCAACGATTTACTCACTGCTAAAACGATTGAATCGGAACGAATCGAATTTAAAGAAGGATGGAATCCGGATTCTGTTTATCGCAGTATTTGTGCTTTTGCCAATGATTTTGAAAACATTGGCGGAGGATATATTTTAATAGGTGTTAAAGAATTGAGCGAAAAAGCCGAATTATTTAGTCGAAAACGTTGATGGCGTCTATGATGACAAATCTGGTAATCAAGATGGTAATGAAGCTCGTGACATAGCTGGTGACATAGCCGGTGACATAGCTGGTGACATAGCTGGTGACATAGCTGATACTTTAGAAAAACTTATTTCAACCAAAGAATTTGAGATAATTACCTTTTGTAATTTGGAACGCAAGAAAGAGGAGATTTTCAACTATTTGAAAATTACCAGGCATACAAAAAATTTTCAAACTCACATTAAACCATTAATCAATTTAGGTTGGTTGTCTTTAACAAAACCCGATAAACCTTCAAGTCCAAACCAAAAATACATCACAACCCCAAAAGGAAGATTGCTGTTAAAAATAATGAAAAAACGATGAACTACCCCAAACGGCTTATATTGGTAAAAATTATAAAGGAAATGCCCATTGCATACTTGTGGGATAGAACCATTCGATTTGGTTGAAATAAGATTGATTGCCTAAATAAAATCTGCTAAATCCAGCACACGCGGCTGCTGTCAAAACGTTAATTAAAAAATAAACCATGAAAACACAAATCATTTCACTGTTTGAAAGGAGCGCAAAGATGTCGTTACTTTCATTCCTTTTCCTCGGTATTGTACTCGCTACCGGTTGTAAAAAATCATCAGATCCCGAACCAGATCCTACTCCTGCCGATTCTCAGTTAATCGGCGCGTGGAGTGGACATCCTTTGCGAAATGATACATTATGCTTAAAAGATACCATTGCAATCACGGTCTCCAATGTGAGCGGCATACTGAAAATTACCAGTTATAAGTATTCGCTGAATACTGTTGAATTCAAATATGGTCAAAAAAGTGTTGGCGAAACAAATTCCGATGGCATTGCTTCAGTGGTTAGCCGTTTTTTCACATTAAATATACCGTTTACCGGCAAAGATGGAAAAGAGTATCTGAATGGAACATTTAATGTTCAAAGCTTAACAGTGAATGGTACATTAATGGCATATCCTGTGTCAATGAGCGATAGCGTCAGTGCAGTTACACTGATTTATGCCGCCACAAAACTGCCGCAATAATTCACGTCATGAAGTTTTTTCAGAGGAAACCAGACAATGGAATGAACCGGCTGGTACTCGAACTTATCAGGCCTTATCGAGGCTGGCTGATTGTGGTATTTGTTGCCATGCTCATCGAAACTGCCATGAGTATCGCCGCGCCCTGGCCTTTGAAAATCATCCTCGATAATGTTGTTGGGAAACATAAACTGCCGGAGTACCTTGCGTGGCTGCGCGATTTTTCGTTTGGCGAAAACACGCTGGCATTGGCGGGAGTAGCGGCAGTTGGTTCGGTTATTATCGCGGCGATCGGGGCGATTGCAGGTTATATTGATAATTACTACACCGAAAGCGTAGCTCAGTATGTAGCTAATGATCTTCGCCAGCGCCTTTACCATCACCTCCAACGCCTCTCGTTAAGGTATTTCGACACCCACCAAACAGGCAACCTCCTTAGCACCATCACGTCGGATGTTACCACTATCCAGAGTTTCGCCTCCACCACATTGCTCGGTATTCTTGTAGATGCGCTGACTATATTTGGAATGGTCGTTGTGATGCTTTACCTCAACTTCGACTTCGCTCTTGTAGCGGTAGGCGTTACGCCGTTCCTTCTGCTATTTGTAGCGCGATTTAAAACTGCGGTAAAGAAAGCCACTCACGAGGTGCGCAAACGCCAGAGCGACATCGTGGCTGTTGTTCAGCAGGGTTTGGAATCTGTACGTTCAGTAAAGGCGTTTGGGCGGCAGGATATGGAGGAAAGCCGTCTCGGCGAGGCTAGTATGGAGACCGTCCAGGCGGCGCTGAAAGCCCGGCGCATCAAGTCGCTTCTTTCGCCAATTGTAGCGGTTACCGTTTCGTTTTGCGTTGCATTCGTGCTATGGCGCGGCGCAGGTTTAATTCTTCGCGACGCCATGACTATCGGCGCTCTCACGGTGTTCCTCTCATATCTCGCCAAGTTCTTCAAACCTGTGCAGGATCTTGCGAAAATGACTAATGTTATCGCACAGGCTGCTGTTGGAATGGAACGTATCCAAACCATTCTCGATGCCGATACTATCATTCCGCAAAAACCCAATGCAATCGTTCCAGGCAGGTTTAAAGGGGAGATTGTTTTAGAACATGTTGCTTTTGCCTACGATCCAGAATCGCCTGTGCTGCGCGACATCAATCTCAAGATCAAACCAGGTCAGAGGATCGGCGTATGCGGGCCTACGGGCGGAGGAAAATCAACCGTGTTAAGCCTAATCCCGCGCTACTACGATCCGGTAAAGGGGCGCGTGTTGATTGATGGGATAGACGTTGCCGATTATAAACTCGACCTTCTTCGCGCCCAGATTGGTTTCGTTTTGCAGGAAACAGTTCTTTTCGCCGGCTCCATCCGCGATAATATCGCTTATGGCAGACCGGAAGCGACGCCTGCTGAAATTATTGAAGCGGCGAAGATGGCAAACGCCCATGAGTTTATCTTACAGATGCCACACGGCTACGATTCACTCGTTGGCGAGCGAGGACTAACTCTTTCCGGCGGGCAACGTCAGCGCATCGGCATAGCCCGCGCCATTGTTCGCAACGCGCCTATCCTCATCCTCGATGAACCTACCGCCGCGCTCGATACCGAGTCGGAAAAACTGGTTATGGAAGCGCTTGAACGCCTTATGAAAGGCCGCACAGTCATCATCATCGCGCACCGGCTGAGCACCATTCGCGACGCCGATAAAATCGTTGTACTCAAAGGCGGTCTCATCATCGAAGAAGGTTCGCATGACGAACTGATTAAACTAAATGAAGTTTACGCCGGACTTTACCACATTCAGGTAGGTCATTAAAATAATATCACCGCTAAAAATCTAAAAAAATGACGTCAACCCGTTCACTGATTGTTCTCCCCGACGAATCCTCCAAGCCCTTCCTCGATGCGATTAACGCAGCGAAGAAATCGCTTCAGGTTAAAATGTTTGTTTTTTCCGACCCGGGTTTGCTTAACGCGGTGGTAGATGCCCACCAACGCGGAGTGAAAGTTCGCGTGATGCTCAATGCTACCCGGCGCGACGGCGAGGATGACAACGAGGTAGTTCGTAAGGCGCTTGAGCAGGCGGGCGTCGAAGTGAAGGACAGTAGTCCCGACTTCGGCATAACCCACGAGAAATCAATGGTTGTAGATGAATTTATCGCTTACGTGAAATCGCTAAATTGGGCGACGAAGAACCTGATAGAAACGCGCGATTACGCCATCAGCACCACACACCCTCACGGCGTCGGTGAAATCATTTCATGCTTCGACGCCGACTGGAACCGGCAGGAATTTAAACCCGGCGAGAGCGCCCACCTGATATGGTGTCCTGCCAATGGACGTGAACGCATCGCACAATTCATTGACGAGGCGAAGCACACGCTGTTTATCCAGAATGAGCGTTATCAGGACACTGTGATTATTGAGCGTCTTGTCCGCGCGAGGGAACGCGGCGTTAAAATTCATCTCATGGCGCGCCCGCCTCATGCTTTGAAAAAAGAGAAAATCATCGAAGGCATTGGCGGATTGCGCATCATGGACGATGTTGGCATAAAAATTCACAAACTCAAACACCTGAAACTGCATGGTAAGATGCTGCTTGCCGACGGACTGCGCGCCATTGTAGGTTCGATAAACCTTGCTCCCGGAAGCTTCGACGACCGTCGTGAGCTGGCAATCGAGGTTCGCGATGACGACATTGTGGATCGCCTCCACAATGTGGCGCGGCACGATTGGGAACAGTCGCACCCACTCGATCTCACTGACGAGGGTTTATTTATGGATCTCGAAGAACATGGCGACGGCGGCTCGGAGAAACTGGTATTGAGAATGGACGATGCGCATTCGAAGAAGCATAAAAAGTGAAACAAATAAATGATTCAGAGAATTATCAGTTTTGTTCTGTTTCTGAGCAAACCATTTTTATCAAAAACGGACAGGATATATAATCCTTCAGGAATTCCTTCACTGTTAAAGAAATACGGCTGGGAGCCTGTTTTAAACCGGGCAATATTTTTCCCAAGGTAATCTGTCAGGAAAAAAGTCATTTCTTCCCCTGGAAAATCGGAATCCAACCAGATTCTTGAAGTGGTTTCAACGGGGTTGGGGACAATATGGATGTTTGTAGCCTTTTCTTTTGTTTTGACATCTTCAACATCTGTCAATACCCAGCAATCCGGCGCAACGGGGTTTCCCCATGTTTCTGATCCCTTTTTAAAATAAACGAGATTGTTCCATTTTGACTGAATATGGGTTCCGGTCATGCTGTTGAAACAATCATCCTGATAATGGCTACAGCCCAAGCCATCCGTGTATTTGTTCTCACTGAGGAAAATTGTAAAGCAATCGGGCTGGACATTATATAACCAGCATCCGGGAAAAAAAGGTGTAGTCATATATGCCCCGGTTTTGAAATATTTATTTTGCCGGTCATTAAATTCAAAATTCCGTTTGTATTCAAATGCCACATTGTTCTGGTTGAAAAATTCCTCAGGAAGTTTGGTGAACCATGACGAATTGCTGTTTGTCAACTGTGAGAAATTATATACTACTGTGATGGCGTCGTGTATTTTATTCACCAGTCCGGAAGACCAGGTTGTATCCTTGTGGCAATATTCCATGATATATTTTACCGAATCATTGCCATACGGGGTTTTGCCAAGGACATGATAGATGTCAAAACTGTAATTGACATACATTTCGGGATAATTTACCGGATGGTACTCCCCGCCGGAATAGTGGAATTCGTCGCCGATGTTAAAATCATAGATTTGCTTCCAGGCGATATCCTGAAGCCCGATTTCCGGAACTGTTTTACCAGCAAGCATATAAATCAGAGTATCTCTTGGAATCCAGAATACATCAAGCATCCGCGACAATCCATAATGCTGGCTCAGTTTAATGTCGCGTTGATTCAAAATATGCGGTATATCTACATTGCCGCTGTTTTTCGCCTGGAATGTGATGGTTTTTACCTGATCTGTCAACCCAAGAACAATTTCATTGCCGACGTTTGAGACTTTCGCCTGAATGTAACCGTTGTCGGGCAGATTGCAGAACTTCCAGGTTTCATTCAAGGCTGCCTGAGTATTGATACTGATCGTGTCATTATCAGTGTTGAAGAATAAAAACCATCCGTTTTGTCTCTTCAGGATTTTTCTTCCAAGGATTGAGCCGTTTGTGGTATCAAGGCAAGTCCAGGAGGAATCCTCGCGAATGGTGCGGTACGAAATGAACATTGTGTCGCTGTTTCCTATTGGATACAAAGAGTCGAGCCGGAATGCCTTTAACTCAGAACTTACAGACTTATACAACGTTGTTCCGGGGGAACAGATATTCTGGAAGTTTTGGGCGATGATTGCATTCACGCCAAAGATGAAAAGGAACAATATCAGCTTTTTCATGGAACGTAAGTATTGATCGCTTCAAATATACAATTAATTCAGCGCCTGGATAACGAACCGAAAACCTTTGCCACGCCCATCCTCCCCTGCTGCCTTTGCCCAATGCCCCAATTGAATTTAACCCGTTTGCAGCATAGATAGGTTTATCAGAGCAGGATTATCAGAGTTGTTAGCGTCACAGTACCTGCCAGAAAACCGTAATAAACATCGGAAGGCTTATGGGCGTTTGATTTTAACCGCGCGAATCCAATTATCCCTGCAAGTAAAATCCCTGTGATAATTTCAGGGGTAAAATTAATTCCGAAATTTAGCGAGAGTCCAAGAAAAAGTCCGGTAAAACTGCCAATGGCAAGCGTATGCAAGCTGATCTTGCTGTAAAAATTAATGATCAGCGCAAGAATTGCAACCAGCGTGGCGCCAAGCATATAATAGCTGAAGATGGCAGAGATATGAACCTCCTTCAACAAATAATAGGTTACGTAGTAAAAAATTGCGATGGACAGAATCGGATAAACCCGTTCCTCTTTTGTGGTCATAAATAACGAAGTTATATACTGAACTTTCATCAACAGCCAGGTGAAGAGCAAAGGAAGCAACACAGTCAACACAAGAACAACTCCTGTTAAGGTTAGCTTATAGGAAAAAGGGACCGACAGCGAGGCGATACTGTTTATGTTTAGCAGTAAAATCAGGATATAGCATGGCGTCAGCAAAGGATGAAAAATATAGGAGATCATCCTGGCAATTTTAATTTCCATTATAAGAGAGGTTAAAGTTCTTTTCTGAGGCGGGCAACCGGGATATTCAATTGCATTCTGTACTTGGCTATAGTGCGGCGGGCGATATTGTATCCCTTAGTTTTCAGCAAATCAACCAGTTCATCGTCGGTGAGCGGGTTTGATTTATCTTCAGCCTCAATGGTATCGGAGAGGATTTTTTTGATTTCCCGCGTGGATATCTCTTCGCCTTCGGTGTTCAGCATTGATTCGCTGAAGAAACTTTTCAACAGAAGCGTACCGAATGGCGTTTGAACGTACTTACTGTTTGCCACGCGTGAAACGGTACTGATATCAAGCGATACGATTGTGGCAATATCTTTCAGAATCATTGGACGCAACTTTGTATCATCCCCGGTAAGAAAATACTCCTGCTGATATTCCATGATGGCATTCATAGTCACAAAGAGCGTTTGCTGGCGTTGTTTTATGGCGTCAATAAACCCGCGGGCAGAATCAAGTTTTTGTTTGACGAATGAAAGCGCCTCACTTTCGGCCGTTTTCCGTTTGGCAGATCCATATTCATGCAACATGTCAATGTAATCGCGGTTCAGCGACAATTCGGGAGTATTCCGGGTATTGAGTGAAAGTTCGAGGTATCCGTTGTGGTTTGTGATAATGAAATCGGGAATAATGTATAGACTGTCGCGTGAAATATCAGCAATGGCATTTCCGGGTTTGGGATTCAGTTTCTGGATTTCGGCAATAGCTTCGCGAAGTTCTTCTTCCGAAATATTACCCTTCTGAATAATTTTATCGTAATGCTTTTTGCTGAATTCATCAAAGTAAAACCTGATAATAATGGCGGCAAGGTCGGTGGTATAAGTCCTGTCTGTTTTAAGTTCCAGTTGAAGTAAAAGACATTCCTGCAAGTTTCGCGCGGCGATACCGGGAGGGTCAAAAGTCTGAACGATTTTGAGAACTTCCAGAATCTCCTCCGGCGTGGCTTCGATAGCCTGGTTAAAAGCCAGATCGTTTGAAAGCGCGGGCATCTCCCTGCACAAATACCCCGAATCATCGAGATTTCCAATAATGGTAACGGCGATTATGTATTGCTTGTCGGTGAATTTGTGCAGCCCTATCTGATTGATCAGGAAATCCTGAAAACTTACTCCCGATATAATTGGAATTTCGCGGGTAGTTTCATCAGGGCTGGTGTTGTTGGCAGAAAGTCGGTATTCGGGAATTTCATCCTCATCTAAATAATCTTCAAAACCAAACTCATCATCGGCTGAAACGCGCTCTTCCGTATCGCTAAATTCGTCTTCATCAGAATCAATGGAATCGAGCGTCGAGTCGTCGCTCATCGTATCATTCTCTTCGTTTTCTTCATTTGCCGTTTCTTCAAGCGCAGGATTTTCTTCAATCTCCTGCTTGATCCGCTGGTCGAGTGAAAGGATTGGCTCCTGCAACAAACGCATCACCAGCACCTGTTGCGGCGACAGTTTCTGAATTAACCGCTGCTGTAGTTTTTGATTCAACATAGAGGACAAATATAGCAATTTATCTTTCTAATCAATTCAATCCGTCGGCGAAAAAAAACTTACTGAAGCTAAAAACCCTGCTATGGTCTATTTTCCCGAATCAATGCGCGAAAAAAAGATAATTTCGCAAATAACAGTTCAAATCATCTGAGGATAATCATCAATGCGCTCCAAAAATTACATAATCCTTATTCATGCCCTGGTATGGCTAACTTTTCTGCTGGCGCCTCTTCTGTTTATTGATACAGAACAAGGCAGGGAACGATTTATCCTCATGGGCTGGTTTATTCAACTGCTTATGGCAGGATATTTTTACTACAATTTTTTATTTCTGATCCCCAGGTTTTTATTGAGGAAAAAGATACTGGTCTATGTTGGTTTTCTGGCGGTGGGACTTATAACTATCAGCCTGCTTAATGTTGCTTTCGTTCTATCCACCTCCGGAATGATAGAACGACATCATCCTTTCAATTTCTGGCGCGCCGCATTTTTTCCCTTTTACCCTGCCATTCTTGCTTTTGCGCTAAGCAGTACTGTAAGAATTACCATGGAATGGTTTAAAACCGAACATCAAAAAAAGGAGATGGAGGCAGAAAAACTCACCTCCGAACTTGCCTTCCTGAAATCGCAAATAAACCCCCATTTTTTGTTCAACACCCTGAACAACATCTGTTCATTGGCGCGTAAAAAGTCCGATGAAACTGAAAATGCCATCATCAAACTTTCGCAGATTATGCGATATATGTTACAGGATTCGCGCGACGAAAAGGTCAACCTCGAAATGGAGGTTGAATATCTGAAAAGTTTTATTGAACTTCAGCGAATCCGGTTACCCGAATCGGTGAATATTATCTTTACCGTTGATGGGCAACCGGAGCTTATCACGCTCGAACCATTACTGCTAATCCCGTTTGTTGAGAATGCCTTCAAACACGGCGTCACCTATCAGGGCGACTCTGATATCATCATTCGCCTTAAAGCCTCAGAACATTCCTTATTTTTCTGTGTAACAAATAAAATTGTCGCGCCGGGGAATGACGAAATTGAACCCGGATCGGGGATCGGGCTGAAAAATGTGTTCAGGCGACTTGAACTGCTATATCCCAAACGGCATACCATTTCAGTAACCAACGACGGGGATCAATATTTTATGGAACTCACTATTAACTTTGCCGAATGATCCGCTGCCTCGCTATTGACGATGAGAAACTTGCCCTTGAACTGATAGAGGACAACATCCGCAAAGTGCCGTTCCTCGAACTGGTGCAAACCTGTAGAAGCGCTATCGAAGCAATGGAGGCAATGCGCAATCAACCGGTTGACCTGCTGTTTCTCGACATCCGGATGCCGGATATTTCCGGGCTTCAGTTGCTGCGGAGCCTTCTTAACAAACCGTTGGTAATACTTACCACAGCTTATTCAAATTATGCCAAAGAAGGATTCGACCTCGATGTGATTGATTACCTTCTTAAACCCTATTCCTTTGAGCGATTTCTGAAAGCGGTTAACAAAGCAAATGAATATCTCGGATTGCGGGTAATTGCCGATAATCAACTAAATGTCGCAGATCTGGTTTCCCCGCCCGATTTTCTTTTTGTAAAAGCCGATTACAGGTTGGTAAGAATCAACCTTTCGAACATCCTGTATATTGAAGGCTTAAAAGATTATGTGAAAATTTATTTGCCCGATAAAACTGTAGTTACCCAGATGAGCATGAAATCGCTGGAAGAGAAACTTCCTTCCCAGGAATTCATCCGGGTTCACCGTTCTTACATTGTATCATTCAGCAAAATTGAATCCATTCAGAAATATGTGCTTACAATTGGGAAAAAAGAGATTCCTGTGAGTGAACCGTATCGTGAAAAACTTTTCAGAATCATCAACTCCGAAAAATCAAACCAATAATATGATCCGAACTTGCATAATTTATCTCCTCATGTTTTTATCATTAGAGATGGTAAACGCCCAGAAAAATCCCTGGACTTTTAAACAATGCCTTGATACTGCATTGCAACGAAATATTTCGGTTAACCAGAGCCGGCTTACAAATGAACTCAACAAAACAAGCCTGGAGCAATCGAAAGCCAACAGAATACCAGGTTTGAGCGCCAGCGCGAATGAGGCGCTCAATGTTGGAAATAATGTAGATCCTATCACAAATAGTTTTACCACCGAAGGGTTTCACTCCACAAACTTTAGCGTCAGCAGCAGTTATAATCTTTTCAATGGATTACAGAATGCAAATACCATCAGGCAGCAACGGTTGAATATTAAGGCGGGCGAGTATGATGTGGAAAAGGTAAAAAACGATGTAACCCTTAATGTCACTACCGGATATCTCCAGGTTTTGTTTACAACCGAAATTCTTGCATCAGCGAAAAAGCAGGCAGAGGCAACAATGGCGCAGGTTGATAGAACTACAAAACTTGTAAACGCAGGAAAATCGCCTGAAAGCGATTTGCTACAGATTCAGTCGCAGTTGGCTACCGATAACCTCGCAGTCATCACGGCGCAGAATCAACTCGATATCGCCAATATTACTCTGATGCAGTTGATGGAGATTCCCATTAGCGATGGTTTTTCGGTAGTGGCTCCGGCGATGGATGAAACAATTACCGATATTTTACTGACAAATCAGCAGATTTATGAGAAATCGCTGACTGTTCAGCCGCAAATTGCCGGAGCCGCCCTGAAAACCAATGCATCCGAAATGGCGCTGAAAGTCTCTGAAGGCGCGCGCTATCCGAGGGTTACTCTGGGAGCAAACCTGAACTCCAACTACGCTTCGAGCCGCGATAAAGGCTCTGAAGTAAATCCGGAAGGAAACCCGTTTTTTAAACAGATGTGGAGCAACATGGGGCAGTCGTTCTCGATGGGTATTTCGATTCCGATTTACAGCAACCGCCAGATTAAAAGTAATATTGACCGGGCTAAAATCAACCTGGCAACAATCCGGCTCACCGAGCAGAATGTGAAAAACGTTCTTCGGAAAAGCGTTGAACAAACCTATACCGACGCCCATGCTTCCATCAAAAAATACGATGCTGTAAAACAGCAGTTGGCTGCCGTGGAAGCAGTTTATCAGAATGCAGAGAAGAAATTCTCGGTTGGCGTAATGAGCGCCACCGACTTCCTTATCCAGAAAAATAACTTTGCACAATCGCAATCAAGCCTTATTCAGGCGAAGTATGATTTCATATTCAAGCGGAAGATTCTGGACTTTTATCAGGGGAAGGCGATTACGTTTTAACGAGGGACGAGGGACGAGGGACGAAGGACGAAGGACGAAGGACGAAGGACGAAGGACGAAGGACGAAGGACGAAGGACGAAGGACGAGGGACGAGGGACGAGGGACGAGGGACGAGGGACGATAATTTGAATTAACAATATAAGTTTAAGGCGAAATGAAACTTTCATGACTATTCAATTTTGACACACAGGGGTATGATTATTTGACGCACATTCGGAACTTTTACGAAAAAAAGTGTTGAAGATGAAAATTTAACTCTTTTGGCGTTTAACTCTTTTTTAAATCACTGATTATGAACAATAAACGAAATATAAATAGTTGAAAAAACAAAACCCGACGCCGAAGGCGTCAAACATTTATAGGAAAAGGAGAAATGATAAATCTACGACTCCGAAGGAGTCGCACAATAGCCATGATTTGATTTCTATAAATGTAAAATCCCTTCGGGATTAATTATAATTAGAACGAACGAAACTTTGGCGTAAAAAAGCGCTCAAGATGCAAATTTAACTTTCCAGGCGTTCTACAATTTTTTAAACCACTGAATACGAACAAAAAACAAAATATAAACGGATGAAAAAGACATATTGGATTATTTTGGCAGTGGTTGTTGTGGCAGCAGGTATTGCCGGGTGGTTGATATTTGGAAAGACAAAAGCCGGCGTTGTTGAATACAGGACAGCCAAGGTGGAAAAGGGCGATATCCAGCTTACAGTCAGAGCAAGCGGAACGTTACAGGCTGTTACAACAGTGCTGGTTGGAACGCAGGTTTCGGGAATTATTAAAAAGATATATGTTGATTTTAATTCAGTGGTTAAAGAGGGGCAGATTATCGCCGTTCTCGATACTACCCTGCTTGCTCAGGCTGTGGAAGATGCGAAAGCGTCGTTGAAAAAATCGGAAATCCAGGTAAACCAGGCAAAGCGCGACTATGATCGCACGAAGGTTTTGTTCGATCAAAAGGTAATGGCGCAAGCCGATTACGACCTCGCGCTTACAACGTATGAAACGGCAGTTGCCAATGCTATAACGTCGCAATCGGCGCTTAACCGTTCCAGAATTAACCTCCGCTACGCCACTATAATTGCACCCATTTCAGGGGTGGTGGTTTCGCGCGCCGTTGATGTGGGGCAAACCGTGGCGGCAAGTTTCAGCACGCCAACTATGTTTACCATTGCTAACGACTTAACAAAAATGCAGGTTCAGGCAAATATTGACGAAGGCGATATCGGAAAAATCAAAGTAGATCAAACCGTCAAGTTTACCGTGGATGCATACTCCGATATGACCTTCGACGGAACCGTGCGCCAGGTGAGGCTCCAGCCAGTGGTTACTCAGAATGTGGTGAATTATACAGTTATCATTGATGTTCCCAATCCTGATCTGAAGTTATTGCCCGGAATGACCGCCAACATTACCGTAATGGTTCAGGAGGAGAAAGATATTTTAAAAGTTCCAGCCACGGCATTGCGATTCACTCCGCCGCAGGAATACCTTGACGCCATGGAGAAAAGCCTTCCCGATTCAATCAAAAAGAAACGTGAAAAATGGAATAAAGAAGGCGGACGCGGCGGTTCCGGAAGTTCCGGCGGACAGGGTGGAATGTCGGGGAGAATGGCTGGCGGCGGTATGCAGGGAGGCGGTATGCAGGGCGCTATGGGAGGCGGCGACCATCAGCGGCGCGGAAATTTTGGCATGGTTTGGGTCAAAACAGGCGATTCCATTAAACCGCGCCGGGTACGCACAGGAATATCCGATGGATTGAATACCGAAGTGCGCGGAAAAATTGAGGAAGGCGAGGAAGTTATTCTCAGCATGACTACAACGCAAACCGCCCAGACCAATCAGCAGCAGCAACAAAATCCGTTTGCGCCTCAGATGCAAAGAGGCGGCAGTAGCGGCAGAGGAGGACATTAATTATGGGGAAGGCAATTATTTCAGTCAAGTCACTGGTGAAGGTTTATAAAATGGGAGATGTGGAAGTGCATGCTCTCCGGGGGGTCAATGTTGACATAATGAAGGATGATTTCGTAGCAATCATGGGCAAAAGCGGATCCGGCAAGTCAACATTTATGAATATCATCGGCTGCCTCGACGTGCCTACCCGCGGTCAATATCTGCTCGACGATGTGGACGTGAGCAGTCTCACCAAGGATCAACTTGCCAATCTGAGAAATCATAAAATCGGATTTGTTTTCCAGTCGTTCAACCTCTTATCGCGCACGTCAGCGCTCGAAAATGTTGAACTGCCGTTGATGTACAACAAGAAGATCGCCTCCCGTGAAATGCGCGAACGTTCACTGAATGCTCTCGAAGCCGTAGGTCTTGCCGACCGCGCTCACCATTTCCCCAACCAGCTTTCGGGCGGCGAGCAGCAAAGGGTAGCTATTGCGCGTTCTTTGGTAAACGATCCCGTAGTCATTCTCGCCGATGAACCTACCGGGAATCTCGATACCCGCACCAGTATTGAAGTGATGGGCATTTTCCAGAAGCTCAATCACAAGGGGATCACCATCGTAATTGTTACACATGAATCTGATATCGCTGCCTTTACTAAACGGAATATCACATTTCGCGATGGCAGGATAATCAAAGCAATTGAAGTTGATAAACCGAGGAATGCCATGGATGAGCTGGCAAACATGCCTGTTATGGTTGAGGAGGATGAAGTATGAAGGTAAAAAATCTTTTAATTGCGGCTTTACGTTCGCTCGCTAAAAACAAAATGCGAACTTTTCTGACCATGCTCGGCATCATCATCGGCGTAGCTTCGGTAATAGCAATGCTCGCTATCGGTCAGGGGTCGAAGCAGAGCATTCAGGCGCAGATATCTACGCTTGGAACCAACGTCCTGATGATCTGGCCCCAGGCAAGCAGCGCCGGCGGGGTTCGCCAGGAGGCAGGATCGTCGCAGAAAATGACTCTTGAAGATGTTACGGCAATAGCCGATCGCTGTCCATCAGTGGCTTATGTAACTCCGCAGGTGCGAAGCAGCGGGCAATTGGTAAACGGTAACATGAACTGGCGCACCTCCGTTTATGGCGTTTATCCGAATTACTTTGAAATAAGAAACCTTAATCTGTCCAATGGCAACCTTTTCACAATGAACGACGACCGCAGCGCAACAAAAGTTTGCGTAGTCGGACAAACCGTTGTGACTAATCTTTTCGGCTCCGACGCCGATCCGGTGGGCAGCTTTATCCGCATCAACAAAATTCCATTTAAGATTATCGGCGTCACCGAGAAAAAAGGACAAAATGCCTTTGGGCAGGATCAGGATGACATGGTGATTGCTCCGTTTTCTACGGTTCAGAAACGAATGATGGCAATAACTTACATTCAAAGTATGCTTGCATCAGCCAAATCTGAACCGCAAATCGCTGCCGCTTCGCAGGAAATTACAGATGTGCTTAAAGCCAAACACAACCTTGGACCTTCGGAAGACCCTGATTTTACTATCCGCACCCAAACCGATATTGCAAATGCGGCAACTGCAACATCGGGCATTCTCACTATCCTTCTTGCCACTATTGCAAGTATTTCATTGCTTGTGGGGGGAATCGGCATTATGAACATTATGCTTGTTTCGGTAACGGAACGCACCAGGGAAATAGGGATTCGCATGAGTGTTGGCGCGCGTGGACGCGATGTTTTGCTTCAATTTCTCATCGAAGCTTTGCTTATCAGCCTGCTTGGAGGTTTTATAGGAGTAACTCTCGGCGTTTTGGTTTCGCAGCTTATTGCCAACATTCTCAGTTGGCCTGTTACCATAACCATTCAATCCATCCTCATGTCGTTCATCTTCTCCTCCGCTATCGGAATCTTTTTTGGTTGGTATCCTGCGCGTAAAGCTGCGGGGTTGAACCCGATTGATGCGTTGAGGTACGAGTAGAAAAATGATATGCTTTATTTGGTCTTCAACGGATTAGTTCATTCTGTATTTCCGCTTCCACTTTTCTGGTTCCTAACCATGATTTGATACTGGATAATATGAAAAATATTTGCAAAAGTCCAGTATAAAACCATGCCTGCCGGGAAGGAATAGAATAAAAAGAAAAACATCAGCGTCATAGCGATCAGAAAAATATTCTGAACACTTTGTTCCTTTTTTTCTGCTACCGGAGCCGGCGCTAACTTGAATGACAATAGAGTAAAAACTGCCATCAGAATAGGAAGAATATTAAAATAGTTTCCCAGAAAAGGAATAGTGAAGCCGAAAGAAAAAAGTTTGTCAGGTTGAGACAGTGAATCAATCCACAAAAAACTGGCGTCGCGTAATTCATCCGCAGCGCCAAGTACATGAAAAAGAGCTATAAGAATTGGAAGTTGTATTAGTACGATACCCAGTGGTTTCAGCCCGGCAACCGGGCTTACATGATGGGTTTTATATAGCTGGAGAATTCTTTCGCTCTGCTCCCCGCCTTTATAGTTTGCTTTGATCTCTTTAAGCTCTGGCAGCATATTTTTTTGTGCGGCGACAAATAGTAGTTGACTTTTCATTGCCTTCATCGAGAGAGGGTACAAAATTATACGCACCACCAACGCCAGAAAGATGATGGACAACCCCCAGTTTGGAATTATGGAATGAATGATGGTAAGCAACCAGAGTAATCCCATGCAAATCCATTCCATCCAGACCCAGATACCGGAAAAAAGCAGTGAATTGAGATGAATAAAACCAGGAATAATCGAAATCAAGGGAATCGGAGTTATCATTTTTTGTTCTCACCCTGCTTTTCTGAAGGATCGGCGCTTACGCCTTTTCTTAGTCCGAAAAACTTCAGAATGCGGTGCCAGAATAATTTGACCGCGATGGCCGCGCCAACAACGCTTGCTACCAGAGCCTGTAAAATAATACTGCCTGTTCCCGGATCAATATAGGCTAAAATATTCAGATTGACTGACAATAGCGGCAAACTCCATAGACTTAATAAGATACTATTCATCTTTATTTTTTTAGATTTAATACAATATGACCCTGGTCAAATTATGACCCTGTGTGCAAAATTAGGCATTCTTACCTTCTTTTCATCCAAAAAATGGTTCTTTCAGAATCAATGACCTTTTCATTGGCGCAGATTTTGAAAAAACGCTAAATTTTTACCGGCAAATCCAAAATTCATTCAAAAAATTATTGGTTTCCTAATACAGAAGCAATGACCTTTGCAAAAACTTTGAAATATGATTTAACCACTTCAAGTTCGGTTTTTTGATGAAGCAGCCGAATTTCCTGATTGGTTTAACAAAATGTAAAAAAAAGCAAATATATAATCGGGTTATAAAATGGAAAATAACAAATATATCCATACTGTCGAAATTCACAACACACGCGCGGCAGAAGAGATAGTTCCTGTTCTCATGGAATGGTTTCACCCAAATAGCGTAGTAGATGTTGGTTGCGGACTTGGAACCTGGCTCAATGTTTTCAAACTGAATGGAGCAAAGGAGATTCTTGGCATTGATGGGAATCACCTCGACACAACTCTGCTGGCGATTAACAGAAACGAGGTTTTACTGACAGACCTCGAAGAAGAATTCGGAATCAGCAGAAAATTTGATCTTGCAATCTCTCTTGAAGTAGCTGAGCATATTTCATCTGCTTCCGCTGATCGTTTTATTGAATCCCTGACAAAACTGAGCGATATAATTATTTTTTCTGCGGCAATCCCAAACCAGGGTGGCCAGAACCACCTCAATGAACAATGGATCGGTTATTGGGAATCAAAGTTTGCGGAGCATGATTATGTTTTCACCGATGAAATACGCCCACTTTTCTGGAACAATGAAAACGTAGACTGGTGGTATAAGCAAAACATGGTTATCGCGATTAAAAAAGGCATTCCCGTTCCGTTCATGAATGTTAAACCACCATTCAACCTGGTTCACCCTGGTTTATTAGAATTAAAAAACTGGATAATGAACAACATGAGCGAAACCATTAATACGAACTATTCATATATCGGCGACCTTGAAAAGGAAAAAGAATGGCTGAAAAGTGAAAATAGCCGGTTGAAAATCAGATCTGCTGAAGTCGAATCAGAATTAAAAAAAATTTATGATTCAATGACATGGAAATTGGCGAATAGATTAGTAATTGCACCGGTCAATAAGATTAGAAAGTTTTTGGATGCACTCAAAACGGGATAAAACTGCGCAATTTATAAGTTCCAGGTTCCAGGTTTCAAATTCCAGGAAAAAAACGAGAGGACGCCAAGGTTTATCAAGCCTTGAAAGCAAGGTTTTGGAAATTCCACCTGGATCAAGCGCGCCATGTTAGCGATATTATTTTGGGGATGGGGTCGGGAACATTATCCCGCCCTCATCTGTGGGAAAAAGAGTACATCCTGAATCGAAGCCGAGTTAGTCATGATCATGGTTAACCGGTCTATGCCGATACCCAGCCCGGCGGTAGGCGGCATTCCAAATTCGAGAGCCCGGAGGAAATCTTCATCAAGAGCCATTGACTCATCGTCGCCCCTTTTGCCAAGCTCAAGTTGCGCGGCAAACCGTTCGCGCTGGTCAATGGGGTCGTTCAGCTCCGAAAAAGCATTGCAAAGCTCCTTGCCATTGCATATTGCCTCGAAACGCTCCACGAGTCCGGGCTTGCTGCGATGTTTCTTAGCAAGCGGCGACATTTCCACCGGATAATCGGTGATAAATGTTGGCTGGATTAGAAAAGGCTCACACTTTTCGCCGAAAATCTGATCAATGATTTTACCCTTTGCCATTGTCCGGTCAATTGGAACATGCAGCTCTCGCGCAATGTTGCCAAGTTCTTCCTCATTTTTGCCGTCAATGTCAATCCCGGTAAAATGTTTGATGGCTTCGAACATTGTAAACCGCTTCCACGGGCGTTTGAAATCAATCAGGTTATCTCCCACCGTTACAAGGGTTGTACCGTGCAAATCGAGGGCGATCTTTTCAACCATCTCCTCAACCAGATTCATCATCCATTCATAATCCTTATAAGCTACATAAAGCTCCATCTGGGTAAATTCGGGATTATGGAAACGATCCATGCCCTCGTTGCGGAAATCCTTCGAAAATTCATAAACCCCATCGTAACCGCCAACTATCAGCCTTTTCAGATAAAGCTCGTTGGCGATTCGGAGGTAAAGGGTCATATCGAGGGTGTTATGATATGTCTTGAACGGTCTCGCCGCCGCGCCTCCATAGAGAGGTTGCAGCACCGGCGTTTCAACTTCGAGATAATTTTTTACATTCAGATAGTTGCGCATCGAATTAATCAGGATGTTGCGTTTCACGAACACTTCCCGCACTTCCGGGTTTACAATCATGTCAACATACCGCTGGCGGTAGCGTTGTTCGGGATCGGTAAAGGCGTCGAAAACCTCGTTCTCCTTCTCCTTCACGATAGGCAGCGGACGGAGCGATTTCGTTAACAGCGTAAGGGTTCTGACGTGGATGGTTATCTCTCCCATCTGGGTAATGAACACGAAACCGGTAACCCCGATGATGTCGCCGATGTCGAGCAGTTTTTTGAATACGGTGTTGTACATCGTTTTATCCTCACCGGGGCAGATGTCATCCCGTTTCATATAAAGCTGGATACGACCGCTTTCATCCTGTAGTTCAACGAACGAAGCCGCGCCCATGATCCGTCTGCTCATAATTCGCCCGGCAATACTCGCCTGCTGGTAAAGCGTGTTATCTTCCGGGAAATGGTGCTTTATCTCCGCAGCCCTCGCGTTCACCTCAAAGGTTTCAGGGGGAAAAGGGTTTATCCCCAGTTTTATAAGTTCGTTCAGCGAATTTCTGCGGATGGTTTCCTGTTCTGTGAATCCTGACGTCATAATATAATAATTTAAGCTGAAACAATCCGGTATGTATGTTCGGCAATTACCAACTCCTCGTTGGTTGGAATGGTCATCACCTTCACCTTTGATGATGGTTTACTCAGCAATATCTCTTTACTTCTTACTCCTGCATTTTTTTCGCTGTCGAATTCAATTCCCAGAAATTCCATCCCGCTACAACAGACTTCGCGCGTAACAGGGTCATTTTCGCCAATGCCGCCGGTAAAAATCAGGATATCTATTCCGCCGAGAGCTGCGGCGTAAGAACCAATATATTTTTTAATCCGGTAACGGAACATCTCAAGTCCGAGGATTGCCCTTTCGTTTCCTGCGTCTGCCTCTTTTTCAATTTCGCGCATATCGGATGATACTCCCGTGATACCCAACATTCCGCTGTGTTTATTGACGAGAGTATTGGCAACGTTGATATTCAACTCTTCCTTTTCCATGATGAAGGTGAATACGCCAAGATCCATGTCGCCTGAGCGGGTTCCCATAATCAATCCTTCAACCGGGGTGAGTCCCATGGAGGTATCAACCGATTTTCCGTTTTTAATTGCAGTCATGGATGATCCGTTTCCCAGATGGCAGGTGATAATTTTCATCGAATTCATTGGAACTTCCAAAATTTCGCAAGATCTTCGGGCGACAAAATAGTGGCTTGTGCCATGAAACCCGTACCGGCGAATCCCATATTTTTTATACAGGGAGTATGGAATGGCATACATATAGGCATGAGGCGGCATTGTTTGATGGAAAGCGGTATCAAAAACCCCAACCTGCGGAACTTCCGGAAGGAGGTGCTGCATGGCAAATACGCCTTTCAGGTTTGCCGGATTATGAAGTGGCGCCAATGGAATACAGGCTTTGAAATCTCTGATAGTATCTTCGGTAATCAGACAACTCTCCTGAAAACGCTCGCCGCCATGTACCATACGGTGTCCAACGGCTTCTATTTCATTGAGTGAATTTATGCAACCGTGTTCTTTGCTTATCAGAACCCCGAGTACATATTCGATCCCGGTTTGATGATCAATTACCTCTCCTTCAAGGCGCACTTTATCGCCATTTGGTTTTTCATGTTTGAGAAAAGATCCTTTCAGCCCAACTTTCTCTACTACTCCTTTAGCGAGAAGGCGCTGATTATCAATGTTGAAAAGCTGATACTTAATGGACGAGCTTCCGCAATTTAAAACGAGAATATTCATAGATATTTGTAGTTCAATTATTTTTCAATTATACCTTTATGTATTTTTCAACAGCTTGCTGGCAATGGAATGCTATCGTATCATAATAGTTTGGAAGATGAGTAAAAATTAATTTAGCAGATCCCAAATCATGGTCTGCCTTATCAATCCATTCTTTAATAAACTCAATTTTCACGTTCATAAAGAATTTTTGATGTTTTAATAGCGTTACTGATAAATGAAAATTTTTCTTTCTGCCCTTGCTCAAATTCTTTGTTGGTAAAAACAATTATATCCATCGGTATCTTTGAGCCTATCAGCGCTTTCTGAATATCAAAACTTCGTTTATGGCGTGGGAGATCCGTTTCTTGAATGATAAGCAAATCTAAATCGCTGTCACTATTTGGATTTCCAACAGCATAAGAACCGAACAAAATAATTTTATCGGGATTAAACCTGGTGGCAATCCGTGCAACAATATCATTTATCTGGGTCATCGCAATCATAATCTAAAATCTAACGGTTGAGGCTATATGCAGTAAGGGATTGCGGGCTACAAACCTGTCCACTGACACAAAATTTTATGCGGGGCAGAATGCTTGAATTACCACTGAAACCCTTATTGCATATAGCCTTTGTTAGCCGTTCGCCCTTTTTCAATCTGTCAACCAATTTAATGCTTCTTGTGTTATTCCGTTATACCAATCTACTTCGTTGTCTGTCGAGTTTGCCAATTCGTTTGAACGTTCAAAAAAACGTTGAATGTGTCTCGGTTCGGGAACATAACTTGCATTGTATGAGTCCTCAACCATTTTAATAAAAACGGTCAATGGCAATGGTACAATTGTCGAAGCGCCCCCATAGTAGCTTATATTCGTTTTGTATAAAGTGTAAAAATATGCGATACAGGCCTCATTAATTTTCGGGGCTATAAACAAGCAATACGCTGGTTTATTCGTCTCTCTTTTCACTTTGGCAAGGTGTCTTGTTACAGGTTCTCCTTCTGTTTCATATTGCTTTTGGCCGCCTTGCATCGTTACTTCAACAGTTAATCCAAAGTCTTCATAATCGCAAACAATATCAGCCATATTGCCCTGCGCTGTTGACATTGGATTACCAAAGTCATCAAATTTTAGGTTCGCTTTAATGTTCCCACCGTCCAACATTGTCATTGCTCGCCAAGTGTTCCACTCTAACATTAATGGCGTGTCGTAAAGAGATTTGCCAAGTATCTGGTCAAAGGTTGTGTTTATTTCCTCAAATTGTCGGTAGTCCTTTATTGCCGCAACTTGTTCTGTAATAATTTGTTCTTTTCGAATCTCTAATTCGTCAGCAAATATGGTTTTGAGTTCAAGTAATGTTGCAGTTGCAGGTATTTGAATTTGTGGAAATTCTGTACTTATTCTTTGTTCAAGTAATTCCCTGTTATCTGTTAATAATATTGGAAGTTGAGGATTACCAAGGTATGCAACATATTGTCCCTCATTGTCAATAAAACATGGTTCTCTATCAGTATTTTGCAAAAAGAAATCTACCTCTTGGATTTTTTCAGAAACAATTGAAATAGATTTGCCTAAATGTGAAATATTTACCAATCCTGTTGCCCTTAAATATCGAAAACAAGCATCAGCATAGTCTCGCATATTGCTTGCTTTTATGCTAAGAAATTTTACAATCGAAGAATCATTCGTTTCTCTTGTTCGTGTGTTTCCTGAAATTATATCAGCACTGTAAATTTCTCTTAGTTCGCTTTCCAAATATTCAGCACGAAATCGCTTGTAGTTTCCCTCATTCTGTGCTTTTGCGATTCTGAATTGGTCAATTTTTTCAACTATTGTATCAAATTCTCTGTAGTCAACTAACTGCAATCCGAAAATCATCAACTCATCAAACTTCAAAGAACCAAAGTGTCTAATGAGACGGAATAATTCAAGATATGGCTTTACCCAAAATTCAGCCGAATTTTCAGTTGGTTTGTGGTAAGGCGAAGGAACCTGAAACTTTAGCAACTGCCTTACAAATATTTCCTCTTTTCTTCTTGAGTTTACTAACTCTACACCTGCTGGAGTTAGTTGGATTGTAGGGGACAGAACAACGAACCCAAGGGCTTTCGGAGCTCGGTTTATTCTGTCTCTTGCACTAAATGCTGGGTCATTTGCACCTTCGCCATTGAAAAAGTTCTCCTCTCTCAATAGTTCCATAAATGCCCTCTGTGTTTCTGTATTCCATTGCTGACATGAAAAGTGAGTGTTTAATAACCCAATTTCAGGAATCATTTTAGCTGGTGTTCTCGGGGAAGTGGTAACGAAAATTACCTTACTATCAATTGGTTTTGCCATACCGCTTTATAATGCAAATCCTTTTTCAAATTCTAATTTTGGATAATATTTTTTTGCTACGTTGCCATAATTTGAAATCAAAATATGGCTTGCTTCTGACTTAAATCTGTTTCTAATATTAACTGCATACGACTTTCCATATTCATCAACAATCATATTGCCATACAATTTTTCAGTTAATGGAGTTCTGCCAATTACCATAAGGGCTTTACATTTGAGTTGCTTATAATGATTGGCTAATTCAAAATGATTTCTTTCATTAAAACCGTCCTTGTGTTCAACATTTCCATAATCCGAGAAAACACAATCATATGGTGGGTCTAGAAAGATAAAATCATCTTCTTTTGACATTTTAAAAATCTCGGAGTAGTCGAGATTGTAAATCTCAGTATTAGATAGTAGTTTATTGTGCGCACTTGTAACCAAAGAGGTGTTCAGGTTAGCATATCGTCCATATGGAACATTAAATTCGCCTTTAGCATTATAGCGTATCATTCCTGAATACGCTGTTTTGTTAATGAAGAAGTAGAGAAAAGCATCAGAATACTTTTTTTGTGTCAAATCATTGAACATGTCCCTTATTTGATAGAATATGGGTTCGTTTTCATCATCTACTAGTTCGTCAGGCGTTTTACTTTTTAGTTCTTCAAACTTACTGCGATTAAAAACATAAAGTTTTTCGATTTCAGATAGTTCAGTTTTTAGAGTTTCAAAGTTGTCTTTTACACCCAAATAAAATGCAATTAGTTTTGAGTTAATGTCGTTTATAATTGCTCTTTTAGGTTCTAAATGGAAAAATAACGCCCCACCTCCCAAAAATGGCTCAATATATCGTCCATTATATTGTGGAATATGTTTAATCAAATGAGGGATTTCTTTTGATTTTCCTCCTCTGTACTTTACTAGTGGCTTCATACATTGACAGATTTACGTTTATACTTTAGAATGCTCTCTGCAACTACACTTAGAATTTGTGTTGCTTCTTCCTCTTCGGCAATAATGTCATAAACTTTGTCTGCCGACCATAAACGAATTAACTCTTTTGAGTCAACTTCAAGCAATTCTGCAAGCACTGTCACTTGTTCTCTTTTTGCTCGTCTGTCGCCTTTTTCAATCTTGCAATATGTTGCCGTGTCTATTTCTAACGCAGCAGCTAACTGTCGTTGAGGAATTTGTTTTTCCTCCCGAATTGTCCTTATTTTGTTACCAAAGATTGTTGACATAAGCTTGTCTTGACATTATTTGGCAAATATAGTTTGTTTTTCTGGAAATTCATTTTCTTTTAACGATTTTTTTTCGTGTCTGTTTTTTTAGGGTGACGGCTAACAACACGTATCTTCAACTATCTTATTTCCATCTTTATCATACTCGTAGAATCCAATGCCGGTGACTCTGCCAAGCCGGTTTGCCCTGGCGAGTTTTTTGATTATCGGAGAGGCGATATAGCGGGTGGAACCAAATTCACTGTAAAGATTCTCCATCCACCGCATAATCTTGTCAAGTCCTATTTTATCAGCAGATTCAAATATTCCCAATGGCATGTTGAAACTGGCGCGCATGGCAAGGTCAATGTTTTCCATAGAACTTACGCCTTCCATCATTGTTTCGCAGGCTTCATTCAAAAGAACCACAAAAAGCCGGACACTCACGAGTCCCGGCGATTCTGTTACCGGGATAACGATTTTGTCGAGAAGTTTAACGAACTTAATCACCTTTTCGTAAGCTTCGTTGGATGTATGCATGCTTCTTGCGAGTTCAACAACGCTGGCGCCTGGCGCGGTGGTTGAGATGTGAAGGCTGACGCAGCGGTCGCCGAATTCCAGTTCAGAGGCAAGCTCAGTCACAACCAGCGTAGAGGAGTTGGTGGCGATAATACAATCCCGGTGTACATGCTTTTCGATGTTTTTGAATACATCTTTCCGCAGGTTAAAGCTCGATTCCCCCTGTTTTGATTTTATTGCCTCAATCACCAGTTCACATTCGGCAAAATCCCGGTAAACGAGGGTTCCCCGGATTCTCGACATAATCGCGTTTTTTTCGCCGGGGGTTAATCCCCAGTGATTGATCTCATGGTCGAGCTGCTTTCTGATCTCTTCCAGCGAATGGCTGATCAGTTGGTGGCTTAATTCAAGAAAGATCACTTCAATACCATGTTTGGAGGCATTGATTACAAGTTCCTGTCCAACGCTGCCGCAACCAACTATGCCGATTTTCGAAAAGAGAGTTTTTGGTCTGGACTGTTTGCTAAGTCCATATTTTTCAATAGGTTCAATAATTTCAGCCATGTTGTGGGTATCTGTTCTGTTTGTCTGTAATTTTTTTTATGCCATCCCTTCGGGCAAAATTAACGGAATTGGCTTTATCAGCAAAGGTTTTATGATGATTTTCCCATCATTCTGCGGTTGTAGGAGTCAACGCCTTCTTTTTCGATCAAGGAGATCAAATCGCCGGTTACGCTAACAATGTATTCCTTCTGTTTCTGAAAGTGAATAAACATGGCGGCAAGGTTTACGCCGGCTTCAATGCCCATTGGGTTTCTAAGAATAACGGTGAAAAACATCTTCCAGTAAAGAAAGCCGGTTGCCTTCGAAAAACCAGCCTTTTTGCAAACCCTCAGAAAGGAGCGCATGTATAGCAGCCAGGTTTTGAAATCGGGCTTGTGTTTATATTTTGGTCTGATTTTCAAGCTGGTATATATAATTCGCTCATAGTATTTTGATGGTTTGAAAATGCTTTCGATCACGCGGATGTAGTTCCTTAAAATTTCGGTTCTTGGCGTTAGCGTAATAAAATTCAACCCGCTCGTCATCTGGTCAATATCGCCGGAACTCAACGACCGGGATGTAAGATGGAACAAACGCCCTTCGGTTTCAAGTCGCCGGGTGAGCTGTGTATTGGGCAGAGCATAGAGCAGCCCAATCATTGCCATGCAGATTCCGGAATCCTGGATAGAGTCGATCATCTGACTGGCAATTTGTTTCCTGTCGGTGTCGAATCCAATAATATATCCGCCGTTGCTGACCATTCCATACGAAAGGATTTTCAGCACAGCATCGTTAATGGATTTGTTGACATTCTGGGTTTTGTTGTTTTGTGCCAGCGTTTCATTGTCGGGAGTTTCGATTCCCAGGAAAACATATCTGAAATCGGCATCCTTCATCAATTGAAGCAGTTCGTCATCATCCGCTAGATTTACTGATGCCTCGGTGGTGAAGTAAAATGGATATTTCCGGGCTTTTGACCATGCAATCATTTCATGGAGGAGGGCTTTGACTTTCTTTTTGTTACCGATAAAATTATCGTCAACCATATCTATATGCCCCCGGTACCCTAAATCATAGAGAGATTGAAGTTCTCTGATAACCTGTTCATTTGTTTTGAACCGGGGGGTTCTGCCGTAAAGTTCGATAACGTCGCAGAACTCGCAATTAAAGGGACATCCGCGGATGAACTGTAACCCGATCATAATATAATCGCCAAAGTTTATGAGATCGTAGCGCGGTACGGCGGCTTCAAACATATTGGCTTTATTTTCGGAAATGTACCTTCCGGTTTTTATACCTTTTTTCAGATCGGCGAGGAACAGTGGAATAGTAATTTCTCCTTCGCCAAGCACAAGGAAATCGGCTTCAGAATAAAGGTCGGGCTGGTGAGTGGGATCCGGACCGCCAACAACCACCGTACAACCAAGCGCTTTGGCTCTGCTGATCAGTTTGAGCATACTTGCCTGCTGTGGCAACATTCCGCCGATACAAACAAGATCAGCCCATGTCATGTCCTGATCCTTCAGTGGTTCAACATTTTCGTCAATCAGCCGGAAGTTCCAATGCTGGGGAAACAATGCGGCAACAGTAAGCAGACCAAGCGGGGCAGCGGGGTATTTTCTGCCAACAATTCTGCAAACATCCTGATAATTCCAGAAACTATAATCCGAAAATTTTGTCTGAACCAGCAGACAATTTGTAATCCCCCCGTGCAAATCCTTCATAACAAAAATTCATACAAAACGTTTGCAAAGGTAAGGATTCCTCCTGAATCCAGACAGCGTTTGAAATGGTTCTTATTGTTTGACTATCTTAAAAGTCTCAGTTTTGGCGCCTGTTACCACCTGGACAAAAAATACCCCAGGCGACCTGTTTGACAGAGAAAACTCGTGTTTGCCAACTCCATTCAGTATTTGGGAGTACACTTTTTCACCCCAGATTCCATAGATATTAACGGTAGCTTGATCAGATGGAATTTCACCGGTTAACTCAAGAGTGAAATTTCCGGCGGTGGGATTAGGATAAATTTTAACTGCGGATTTTCCGACAACTGATAATGGCTCTTCCTGACCGGAAATTACCCCAGGCATAGCCAGACCTGAACAAAAAGAGGTTGTGGTAATATAACCATGCAGGTAACCTCCGTTATAAACAGCGCTTCCGGGTTGATAACGAATGTTCTGTCCCGCAATCATTGTAGCTGCTCCTCCGTTTTGTACTGTGAAAGTAGTTCCGCTCCCGGCAACGTTTATTGTCTGAGTAGCGTTGTAACATTGACTTTGTCCGTTTGGAATGATACCCGTTACAGAGATATTTACCGGCGTTGAAGATGTAACATTAATTGTATAATCTTCTACCTCTCCATAAACAGCCACTCCGCAAGGAGATGAGATTTCATTGTTATAATGAATTCTTATCCTCATTCGTTTTGACCCGATAAAAGCGCCCGCAGGACAAGCGATATTTGCCGAATATGGACCGCCGCCCGGCGTTCCGTTAACTGTAATTGCCTGATCATCCAGAAAATTACCATTGTTATTCCAATCAACCCAGACTCCGCATTGGTCGTATATATAAGGCACAGAATTTGAAACGGTGATTGGAAGCGAAGCTCCCTGAACAATATTGGTTGAAATAGCGGAATAATCGGCATATCCGCCTGGCGTACAGGTTGAAGTATTATTGATTGTTCCAACGGTTACATTACTAATATACTCGTCGCAAGTACCTGAAGAAGCGCTGCAGTAGCTAACTCCAATTTTTCTGTTTCCGGGAGGATCCGTAACTGTGGGCGTTTTTGCGGTTCCAACTGTTAACGAAGTGCATTGAGCGTCTAAATAGTTATTCAGAGTAGCTGTGAATGGAACATCATAAGTGAGCCAGAAATAGTTGGTTCCACCGGCTAAAGTTTGAGTTCCTGTAATTATGAACGATCCATTCGGGGAGATCGAGATTGAACCAAACTGCGACGTTGCTGAAAAATCATTACTCGTTCCGGTATAAAAAAGTTTTGCATTTGAAATATCTGTTGCCGGATTTGTCGATCCTGTTGTATTAAAGGAAAATGAAATTGCGCTTAAGGGCGACAGATCGCCATTAGTGACAATCTGAACGCCAATAATTTCCTGATTTGTTTCACCCGGAGCAACAGTTTCGGTATTATTTTGAGTAGCTGTACATGAAATATAAGTCATTGGCATAGATGAGTAATAAACCAACGATTCCCAAAGTCCCCTGCCATAAGTTGCAGCCCTTAGCTTACTGTTTTGTGGATTGGCATTATAGAAAATTTCAATTTCCCCAATTCTTACATTTGGTAAACCCGTGTTAAAAGCAACCCAATTATCAGAACCTTTCTTAAAATAGATACCCAGGTCAGTGCCTGCATATAATTGCAATTCAGAAAGGGATTGTTTATTTTGCACTATTGAATAAGCCGGAATCAGAGGTAACCCGGCGGAAATATTTGTCCAGGTAGTTCCACCGTTTACAGATTGAAATACAGTATTTGCATTATAACCGCCCAGAGTAACCCAAATGGTATTTGCATCATCATTTTTTACGGTAATATAGGTGATACTTCCTACAGGTAAAGTTCCGGTGATGTTGGTCCAGTTAGTTCCTCCGTCGGTTGTTTTCCAAATAATCGAGGGGTCGGCAACATATAACGTTTGAGTATTTGAAGGCGCAATAGCCATTGAACGGATTTTTGACGCGGTGGCCATTGTGGATATTTTCGTCCAGTTATCGCCTCTGTCAGTGGTTTTCCACACATCGGCGTATCCTGCATATAGTATCAGAGGATTGCCCGGGTCAATAATATATGGCGTTACCCATGCGCCGCTGCCTGCGTTGGCTGGTTCAATGTTTGTGGCGCTTGTCCAATGATTTACCGTTCTTGAAATCTGACCATTTACATAAGTTCCATATTGGATATTTACGTTGGTATAATCAATTAAACATTCCATCCCGTCTCCACCTTTAACATCCGCCCAGGCGTTGCCTGAATAAAGTTTGGTGCCATTATCCTGCAAACCGGTAATAACTTCATTGGAAACTGTTTGTGAAACGCCAAGTTTATACATTTGACTAATAACCATTCCGTTGGTTTTGTCTGTCCAGGTTGTTCCGTTATTGGGTGAAATATATACGCCGCCATCGTTACATTCAAATAAATCGCCATTGGTTCTGAAGGATAAATTATGTTTATCAGCATGAGCGGCTGGAACGCCATCGCCCCACCAATGGTTGACAATTGCCCATGATGTTCCGCCATTTGTTGAACGCCAGGTGTTTACGCCCCCGACAAGTAATGTATTTGCATTGGTGGGCACAACGGCTAGACTTAAATCGTACCAGCCCTGTCCGCCTACATCACCGCCATTGGAATTCCAGCCTAATAAATTCAGAGTAGTTCCGGCAAAAACCTGCGAATAACTTGCGCCGCTGTTTATTGATTTATAAATACCATAAAGTCCGCTGCCTGAATTAGCGGCAATAGCATAAACCCAGGCAGGTTGATTTGCTGACACTGCCAATTCAATTCTGTAAGCGCTTCCATCGCTAAAAGCCTGTGTCCATGAGCCTCCGCCATTCGAGCTAACATAAATTCCGCCATAAGTAGTTGAGCCATAAAGTGTGTTAAAATCACCCGGTTTAAATTCCATGTCAATAAAATTGGTAGCTGTTAATTGAGCGCTCCAGGTAGCGCCGCCATTAGTGGTTTTATAAACGCCAATTGAGGTTGCGGCAATTATAATCTGATTATTATTGGGGTCTGCTAAAAGTCGGTTCACCATCCGTCCTTCTGATAATGTATAACTCATTCCTGTCGTATTCCATGAAGCGCCGCCATCTGTTGATTTCAACACGCCAATACTTCTGTTATCCCAATGATCCTTATCGCCGGTAGCAATAAAAATAGTATGTGAAGTAACATAATCAGTTGGAATAAAAATATCGCTGACAGCAAGAGCGCCATTATTGTTAGTTAAACAACTCCATGTTGTAGCGTTATTGGTTGTAACCCACAACCCGCCGGAAGCCGCGCCAACCCAATATGTATTATTATCTGAGGGATGAAAAGCAATGCAATTTATTCGTCCAATTCCGGCATAACCTCCGGCGGAACTATTTGTACCGAGAGACGTCCAGTTTGCCAGAGGTAATTGAGGGTTATCAGATAAATATTCTTCATATATTTCCTGAGCGGTTTTTGTGGGAAATTCGCCTGTTGTTGGATTTACCTGACGTTCCATATCGTACTCCCAACGTTTGAATTGTTTCCAGCCAACAGCTTTTGTCTTAACGCCATTTTCGATAAAATAACCTCTGTCAACATTAAACGGCGCCCAGTAATTTTCAAATGCGTTTTTGTAATCAAAAAAAGTCAATGCTTCCTTGGATTTTGTCTGAGGTAAATTTTTCAACCAGGGTTGAGAAAACAATATTGCTGGAAAAACCATCAACATTAATACAAAACATGCTTTTTTCATGGGTTTGGGGATTTTAAAATAAATGATTACAATAGACTGTCAAATAACGTAGTTTTACTACTCTGTTTTGGTAATGAAACAATTGTTAATTCCTTCTCTATAAGATGATCGGTAAGCGCCGGAAATAACTGTCTTTTCAATGGTTCCAACCTGAATTATTGTTTTAGCAAAGATAAATATTATTTCACGAATGAAAGTGATTTTCCAAATTTCACCGGAAACCCAATCCCCAAAGGAAATAGCTTGGGCGTCAAAACAACTGACCATTTCCATCCACTATAATTAAATTTACCCATTTCCCCATTTCCCCGGTTCAATACCTTGCCGCCTTGCTGCCTCGGTTATATTTGTCCTATATTTGCGCCTTGATTTGCCAACAATGAAAGACAACTTATTTATCGCCTTTGAAGGTATTGATGGAAGCGGGAAAAGCACACAGGTTAAGCTATTATCCGACAATTTAAAAAAAGCGGGACATAAAGTCTATTCAACATTTGAACCTACCGACGGACCAATTGGTTCGGTTATCAGAAATATTTTCAATAATAGAATTGAAGCCGACCACCGAACCATTGCAGGACTTTTTGTGGCTGATCGTTTAGACCATTTGCTGAACAAGACAAATGGAATTCTAAAAAAACTTCAGGAAGGTTATACTGTAATTACCGACAGGTATTATTTTTCCTCTTATGCCTATCACGGCGTCCACATGCCAATGGATTGGGTTATTGAGGCAAACTCCATGAGCGCTGATTTGCTTCGTCCCGACTTAAATATTTATATTGACATTTCTCCCGAAATCAGCATGAATAGGCTTAGCAAGGGAAGAAGTTCAATGGAACTTTATGAAACTATTGAAAACCTGATAAAAGTAAGGAACAAATATTTAGAAGCGCTTGAACAGCTTAAATTCAAAGAGAAGATTTTTATAACCGACGGAAACCGCCCATCGGAAATAATTGCCATTGACGTTTGGAATGAATTTCATCCATAGCGGACGCCACTTTAAAAACCAAATTTCAACATTATTGCCTATTTTTGCCAGGTTAAATTTACAGAAGTCCTCACCAATTTCTTCTCAATGGCACAGCAGGCACAATTACCGCTCACCGACAGATCGAAGGGAAATTACATTCTCTCGATTACCATAATCGGTGTTTTTTTCTTTATTTTCGGATTTGTTACCTGGCTTAATTCGGTGTTAATTCCTTTTCTGAAAATTGCCTGTGAAAAAAACAACTTTGAATCCTATTTTGTCGCTTTTGCTTTCTATATCTCTTATTTCGTGATGGCAATACCTTCGTCGTTTGTGTTGCATAAAACCGGGTTTAAAAACGGTATGTCGCTGGGGTTGGTTTTAATGGCAATTGGCGCAATGATCTTTATCCCGGCAGCCTATTCGCGGATGTACGGGCTTTTCCTGACCGGTCTTTTTGTTCAGGGCGCCGGATTGGCTATTCTTCAAACTGCTTCCAACCCTTATGTAACCATACTCGGACCACTTGAAAGCGCGGCAAAGCGCATCAGCATCATGGGAATTTGCAATAAAATTGCCGGGGTTATCAGTCCGCTAATACTTGGCGCAATAGTTTTAAAGGGGATGGATCGCTTTGATAAAACCATGCTCGGCGCGATGAATGAAATTCAGAAAACCACCGTTCTTGACGAACTTGCCGGTCGAATCATTCTTCCGTACATCATTATGGCGGCGGTATTGATTGTTCTGGCTGTAATGCTGAGGTTTTCGGCGCTTCCCGATATTGATACCGACAAGGAAGACGATCAAACTTCATCAGCCAACATTGGCAGAACCAGCATTTTCCAGTTTCCTCAACTTGTATTGGGCGTGGTCGCCATTTTTGTTTATGTTGGCGTGGAAGTTGTAGCCGTTGATACCATTATTAATTATGGTAAAGCCCAGGGATTTTCGTTTGAACTTGCGAAATATTTTGCTTCCTATACGCTTGCTGCGATGGTGCTGGGTTATATCATAGGAATCATCGCTATTCCTAAATACCTGAAACAGGAACGGGCGCTGATGATTTCGGCTTTGCTTGGCATTGCGTTTGGCGTGTTGGCTATTGTTGCAGCCGGAATCCATTACCAAACCACCTTTTCCATCGCCGTTGCCGGTTTCTCATTGGTACTTCCATTTGATTTGTCGGTGTTTTTTATTGCATTGCTTGGGCTTGCCAACGCTATTATGTGGCCCGCTATCTGGCCTTTGGCAATCAACGGATTGGGCAGATTTACCAAAATCGGTTCCTCGCTTCTGATTATGGGAATTGCCGGAGGAGCGCTACTGCCTCTGTTGTATGGCAGGATGGTTGATATGTTCAGTCCGCAGCAGGCTTATTGGATTCTCATTCCCTGTTATATCTTTATTTTTTATTATGCCTTGTTTGGGCATAAAATGCGTTCATGGAAATAACCTCATTATGAAACCAACCTTATTGATTCTTGCCGCCGGTATCGGCAGCCGTTATGGCGGGCTTAAACAGCTCGACCAGATTGGTCCTTCGGGAGAAACCATCATTGATTATTCAATCTATGACGCCCTCAGCGCCGGATTCAACAAAGTGATCTTCATCATCAAGGAGGCAATTGAAGATGATTTCAAGGAGGCTTTTGTGGAACGACTGAAAGACAAGGTGAACATTGATTACGTTTTTCAGGAAACATGGATGGTTCCCGAAGGGATCGAAATTCCCGACAACCGCAGCAAACCCTGGGGAACCGGTCATGCCGTAATGATGGCAGACGGAAAGATCAACGGACCCTTTGCCGTTATTAACGGCGATGATTTTTACGGACGCGGCGCATTTCAGACTCTTGCCGATTATTACAAAGACTGGAACCCCGCAAGAGCCAACGATTATTGCATGGTGGGTTACCGCCTTGCCAATACCCTGTCGGAATTTGGAGCCGTTTCGCGCGGGGTTTGCGAAACAAACGCCGACGCTCTCCTCGTGGATGTGGTTGAACGAACTCACATTGAACGCTCGTCTGGCGGGGTAGTCTATAAAAACGATCAGGGCAAATTTGTAGAAATTGAGAATAACACTATCGTTTCTATGAACTTCTGGGGTTTTTCCCCATCGTTTTTCGATTACCTTAAATCCGGGTTTGAAGAGTTCATTCTTAAAAATGGAAGCGATCTCAAGTCGGAGTTTTATATTCCAAGCATGGTTAACTCGCTTATAAAGTCGCAACAGGCTTCAGTGAAAATCCTTAATTGCGATGAACAGTGGTTTGGGATGACTTACAAGGAGGATCGTTTGCATGTTATAAAAAGTATTCGCGCTCTTATTCAGAAAGGGGTTTATCCGGAAAACTTATGGGGATGATCCAATTTTCCGGGCGACAGGACGTTTGATAAAAAGCTACATTTGTAAAGTAAAAACAATTATATGAATCCTTTCAAGAAAATAGTGTTCAGCATTTCATTGGTTATGCTGTCAGGCGTTATACTGAGTCCGGTTAAGGTGCAGTCTCAGGTGGTTAATGAAGCAACGAAAAAACGGGTAAGTATCGGCATAGGATTGTTCACCGATATTTGGATGAATGTTCCTGATGGCATGAAAACCCGCACAATAAACCAGGGCGTCCAGGTGAATGGGATGTACAATATGCCTTTTGGAAAAAGCAACCTTAGTTTCGCCATAGGGATAGGCATCAGCGTACATAACCTATATTGGAATTACAGGTTTCAGGGTGACAGCGCTTCTTTTCAATTTGTTAAAATTGATAACCTCGGATACAAGCGTAGCAAACTTACACTTCCCTACCTGGAAATTCCGCTTGAATTTCGGTTAAAAACAAAGAGCAAATTTGCGCTTGGAGTCGGCTTCAAGGTTGGGTATATGGTTTACAGTCACGCAAAATGGGTTGGCGATGACTATCTTTTTACAACCAACAATACACTCAAAGTCTCTTTCAAGGATATTCAAAATATTGAAAAATTTGCTTACGGTCCCACCTTGCGCGTTGGATACAAGTGGTTTCATGTAAACGCCTATTATTCGCTTTCAAGTGTTTTTCAAAAGGATAGCGGAGTTGATATGTACCCAATCTCAATAGGGTTTTTGCTAATGCCGTTCTGATCAGAAATAGAGGTCTTTCGGTTTCTATTTTGCCTTTTCCATCAGGTTAATTTCCTCTTCCGTTAGATTATTGAATTTGTAAGCCACATTATGCCCCCTGGGCGTTGTGTTGGATAGGTTTTGCGCCTATTGTTCCGAAGAGGTGTTTATAAAGTTTTTTTGATCTGGCGGTACAGAATAAGCCGGACTGATTCCGCCAATTTTATGTAAGTTTGCTGTAATAAAATCAACATGAAAAATCTTCCGATAGGTAAGCAGACATTAAGCAGGCTAATTGATGGAAATTGCATTTATGTAGATAAAACCGAGCTGATCTTCAATCTGATAAATGGCGGATCATATTACTTCCTGTCGCGTCCGCGCCGCTTTGGTAAGTCCCTGCTGGTAGATACGCTGAAACAGATTTTCCTCGGCAATAAAAAACTGTTTAAAGGTCTGTGGATTGAGGAAAAGATTGACTGGTCGGTTCATCCGGTTATTCATATTGACATGAGCGGATCGGGATATAAATCGAATGGACTGCCCGAAGCGCTGAAAAGTATTATTAAACGCGAAGCGGCTAAATATGCCGTGGTTTTGACCGGCAATACCTACGATCAGATGTTCAGGGAACTGGTTGAAAAATTATTTGAACGCGGGTCTGTTGTTGTATTGATTGATGAGTACGATAAACCTATAATTGACTATCTGGAGGATGTTCCTCAAGCTGTTGAAAACCGCGATATCCTGAAAAACTTTTATTCCGTCATCAAACCTCTTGATCCCTTTTTGCACTTCGTATTCCTTACCGGGGTTTCCAAGTTCAGTCATGTCAGCATTTTCAGCGACCTGAACAATCTGAATGATATTACGCTTCACCCTCGTTATTCAAAACTTTTGGGATTGACATGGGAAGAGATCGTTTTATTTTTCCCGGATCATCTGAAAGCGCTCAGGCAGAGCTTCGGAGATGAAACCGACGAACTCATAAAAAAATGGTACAACGGTTATTCCTGGGATGGCGTAAATTTCGTGTATAACCCATTTTCGATACTCAATTTGTTTGACAGATATACGTTTGAAAACTTCTGGTTTAAAACCGGCACGCCTACCTTCCTCACCACGCTGGTGAAAACATTGAATGCAAATGTACCCGATCTTGAAAACGCAACCGTCAATGAAATTGCCATTGATAAATTTGAGGTTGACCGTATTGACCTGATAAGCTTACTGTTTCAAACCGGGTACTTGACAATAAAAGAGAAAAAAAACAGAATCTTGGAGTTGGACTATCCTAACCTCGAAGTTCGCGAGTCGTGGTATGAAATGTTGCTTTCAATGTTAAATGAAACTCCTGCTTATGAAAACGAATCGTTACTGCGACGCATGAAAATGTCGTTAACAACAGGAAATACCGAGATGTTCATGACGCTTCTTGCTTCGCTTTTCACGAGCCTGACATACCAGCAGATAGAAAAAAAAGAGAATTACTTCCACAGCATTTTCTACCTCGCAGTAAAAATGCTCGGCTTCGAAACCCAGTGCGAGGTTCTTACTTCCTTTGGACGGATTGATGTGGTGATTGACGCCGGCAGGTTTCTGTATATTGTTGAGTTTAAACTTGGCGCTTCTCAACAGGCGATGGACCAGATTAAAAACAAACGTTACGCCGACAAATACAGCGACACGGCGAAGAAACGAATACTCCTCGGCATTGGCTTTGACGCCGACAAAAGAGCTGTTGGCGCCTGGCTTGCCGAAGAAATGGATTAAAGAGATCCTAAGTGGCGTCAACGATCTTATAAACCTTGTCTGACCGCCTGAGGAAAGTCTCAACGTAAATGCTGCATCGTTCGCCCCGGACTGTTTTTTCAACTGGTTTCAGATCAACGCGAATTTCGGGAATTGTGAGTTCGATTGACCCGGTAGTAGCGCCCTGGATGTAAACCCGGTCGCCTGGGTTAAGCTCTCCCGATTCCATCTTGATTTCAGCCACTTTGAGTCTTGTGAAATAATTGGTGATTTTCCCCACATACTCTTTGGATTGTGTTGCTGCCGATCCATTCTGCTCAGCCCAAGCGCCAAGTTTCTGTCCGAGGTAATAGCCGTCCCAGAAACCTCGGTTGTAAACAGTTTTAAGCCGCTCCATCAGCTTTTCAACAAGTTCAGGAGTATAGGTTCCGCCAATCGCTGCGTCGGCAGCCTCGCGGTAGCAGGATACAACCGTTTTTACATACTCCGGACTTCTTCCGCGCCCTTCAATCTTGAGAACAGAAACGCCGGCTTTGAGAATCTTATCGAGGAAGCCGATAGTGCACAAATCTCTGGGCGACATGATGTATTCGTTGTCAATCTCTAATTCGATCCCGGTTTCCTTATCGGCGACAAGGTAAGGTCGGCGGCAAAGCTGATAACACGCGCCTCGGTTTGCCGAGGCGTTGTAATGGTCGAGGCTCAGGTAACATTTTCCTGAAACTGCCATACAAAGAGCGCCGTGGGCAAAAATCTCAATCTTCACAGGTTTTCCGGTTGGCCCGGTGATTTTATTCTTTTTGATAGCTCTCGTAAGCGCCGCCACCTGGTCAAGATTTAGTTCGCGCGCTGTCACCATTACATCGGCAAACTGCGCCCAGTATTTCACGGCGCCGAAATTTGTAACATTAGTTTGCGTGCTTAAATGAACGGTTATTCCAATCTGGTTTGCATATTGAATCACCGCCTGGTCGGAGGCAATTATGGCGTCAATGTTATTTTTCCATGCCGAAGAAACAATTTTTTTCATTAGTTTCACTTCGTGATCAAATATGACCGTATTCAGAGTGAGGTAAGTTTTCACATTATTCTTTCGACATATCCGGGCGATTTTTACCAGGTCGCGCAAGGTGAAATTTGCCGCCGAACGCGCCCGCATATTCAGTATTCCAACGCCAAAATATACTGAATCAGCTCCGGCATTGATTGCCGCAGCAAGTGATTCCCATGTACCCACAGGCGCGGTGATTTCGATTTTTTGCAAGGATGGTCGAGGTTACAGATTATAGATTCCTGCCTTGTATTTCCGAAGATTTTCGGGTTTTTTAAACCATTCGCAGGTTTCGCTCAAGCCTTTTTCAAGCGTGTAGTTTGGACGCCAGTCGGTTAAAGTTGTGATCATTGAATTATCGCCTTTCAACCGGAATACTTCAGAATTTTCGGGACGGAGCCGTTGTTCATCGGTAATGAATTTGATGTCGCTTTGCATTAAATCCCTTATCAAATTTAATGTATCAGCCATAGAAATCTCGGTGTTCGACGCGATGTTGATCTCTTTGCCAATTGTTTCATCGCATCCGGCTACGGCGAGGAATCCGCGGGCAGTATCTTTTACGAAGTTGAAATCGCGCGTAGGAGTGAGGTCGCCCAGATTTATCTCCTTCATCCCGGCGGCAATCTGGGTGATAATTGTAGGGATAATCGCCCGCGCCGATTGTCGCGGTCCATAAGTATTAAAAGGACGCGCTACTGTTACCGGCAAATTAAATGCGTTGTAAAAACTAATCGCCATTGCATCCGCTCCAATTTTTGAAGCTGAATATGGCGACTGAGCCTGTTTCGGATGTTTCTCATCAATTGGCACATACTGAGCCGTTCCATACACTTCGGAGGTAGAGGTAATAATCACGCGAATCCCGCCCAACTCGCGGGCTGCCTGGCAAACGTTGAGCGTTCCCCTGATGTTTGTGTCAACATAAGAATCCGGCGCATGATAGGAATATGGAATTGCAATCAAGGCTGCAAGATGAAAGACCACGTCAATATCCTGCATGATATGCTTTACAAAATGGGAATCGCGCACATCGCCTGTCACTATTTCCAGATTGGTGTGAGAAGGAATATCTTCGAGCCAACCCCAGTAATTGAAAGAGTTGTAATATGCCAGCGCTCTGACATTGAAGCCTTGCTCAAGCAGCAGTTCCGTAAGATGCGAGCCGATAAAGCCGTCGGCGCCGGTAATTAAAATCCTTTTTTTCATAAGTCAAAATTCAATATTAAGTCCTTCGTCCTTCGTCCCTCGTCCTTCGTCTCTCGTCCCTCATTCCCCACTCTTTTTCCCCGCCGGGGTTTCGATCACCTGAATTTTAGCTGAACTATCAATAGCTCTGATTGCGATATCTTTAACGCTCCGATCGGCAAGCTCAGCTTTCTGATTGAGTTGTTTGACGTAGTTTTCCTGTTCTTTTAAACGGTTTTCGAGCGACAGGATGGTCTGTTCCTTCAGTTTGAGAATTCCTTCATGCTCTTTCAGCAATAGTTCTTTTTCAAACCCAACCTGCATTTTCAGTTTATCGGTGGCGCTTTTTTCTGCATCTTTAACAGCCTTTGCCAGATCATCTTCAAACTTTGCAACTCTGGAATGAAGCTGACCGAAATCCTGTTCTCTTATGGCTACTGCATCTTCGCGTTCCTGAAGGATATTTTCAGTTTCAGATTTTTTTGAGGCAAAGTCAAATTCAGATTTTTTGCGTTTTTCGTTATACTCATCCTGTTCTTTGCGTCGTTTTATCTGAAGATTGTAATTAAATTCCTCTTCTTCGCGCTGGTGTTCTTTGCGCACACGTTCTTTTTCCTCTTTCAAGTCAGTCTGGATGCGGGTTTTTTCCTTGTCCCAGTCAGCCTTTTTCTGGGTCATATCAGCGTCGAAATCTTCGCGTTTTTGATCCAGCGCAATTTTCAGTTCCCGCGCTTCAGCCTCCAGTTGCAGCTTTTTCTCTTTGTGCGCAAGCAACATTGCCGCCAGCGAATCGGCTGTGATTTTAACCTGGTACAGTTCATCTATCATGGTTTTCTGCACTTCGATAGCCTGCCGGATTTCGGAAAGTTTCTTTTGTTCTGCCAGCAGCGAATCCTCAACCTGATCAAATGAGGCGGCAACTTTCAGTTTCAGATCGGCTATTCCGCGAATAATGTTGTCGGGAGTCATTTCCGATACTTTTTTCACCAACGTCTGTTTTTCCTCTTTTTCCCTGATCTCCTGGGGTTTCATATTATCAAGGTCGGCTACTTTTTTAAGCAGCGATTCATACGCGTCAAAAATTTCATTTTTGGTACTGGTTTTGGCAACGATCTCTTTTGGCATGTGGAAAAGTTTAAGTTAATGGTGACAAATATACTCAAAACGGGATAAAACCACACAGTTAAAAAGTTCGAGGTTGCGTCCACTCCGAAAAGCCAAAAAACAAAAACGCTGCTATTTGTAATATCATCCTTCATTATACCCCACCCCCAACCCCTCCCCAAAAAGGGAGGGGAGTGGCCCGCTAATCGGCATAATACCATGATTAACAGAGCTATGGCATATTAGCGTCAGCTCCCCCTTCCCTTTTTGGGGAAGGGGGTCGGGGGGAAGGGGTCTAATGGCAGGTGCAATAGAATGATGATTGTGTCAATGTTGTAAAAAAATGACTTTTCGGAGAAGGTTCAATGTCCAAAGCTCAAGGTTCAAAAACTTGATTGTATGATTTTTCTTAACTTTGCAATTGCAATTGAAAGCGCTTATAATAAGTCCGAATTATGAAAATTCTCCTTGTTTCGCCATGTCTTCAGAGCGAAATCCGGCCAAATCAGTTTTCCATTCCCCATTTAACTTTGTCGTTGATTGCTGCAATGACTCCTCCTGAGCATGAAGTTTTTGTTTGTGAAGAGGTTTATGGAGATATTATTGACTTTGATAGTGATTATGACCTTATCGGGATATCATTGATGAGCCAGACCTGCCTGAGAGGCTATGAAATTGCCAATGAGTTTAAAAAACGAGAGAAAACGATTGTTTTCGGAGGTATTCATGCAACCGCAATGCCGGAAGAAGCAATCAGGTACGGCGATGCCGTTGTGATTGGCGAAGCTGAAGGCGGGCTTTGGGCAGAGGTTTTATCGGACGCAAAAAACCACAAGATTAAACCATTTTATAAACTTGATAAATTACCCGATCTTCAGGAACATATTTTTCCTCGCCGGGATTTGATCAAATGTAAATCAGGCAAGTTGGAAATTGCCCCCATTGAAGCAACGCGGGGATGTCCCTACAATTGTGACTTTTGTTCAGTATCCAGATTCTTCGGAAAAAAGCAGCGGCATAAACTAATCCGCGATATTGTAACCGACGCCGAATCATGTCCTCAGAAACACCTTTTTTTTGTGGATGACAATGTAGCCATGGATAAGAAGTTTGCCACCGAGCTTTTTACTGAGATGATTCCATTAAAAAAAATCTGGGTCGGGCAGGCTTCGATCAACCTTTCCAAAGATGAAGAATTGATGAAACTGGCATATAAATCGGGTTGCCGCGCCCTGCTCATCGGGTTTGAGTCAATGACCGAAGCGGGGATAGGAGCTTACCGAAAAACATTAAAAACGGTTGATGAAAATGTCGAGGCGATCAAAAGGTTGAGAAATAATGGGATTCTTACTATGGCTTCCGTTGTTTTTGGACTTGACAGCGACACGGAAGCCGTTTTTGATATTACCCATAATTTTTTATTGAAATCGAAACCTGCATTTCTTCAGGCTTGTTTGATGACGCCTTACCCGGGAACCCAGGTGTTTGAAAATCTTAAAGCCCAGAGAAGGATTCTGACAGACGACTGGAGTAAATATGATACTAAAAAGGTGGTTATTTCCCCCAAAAATATTTCTCCTGAAAGGCTGCGGGAAGGTTATGCTGAAATAAGAGAAACTACTTACGGTGTGAGTTCCATTTTTTATCGCGCCTTACCTCATATTCTGATGGGAATACCGGAAACTCTTTTGTACTTTTCATTGAATTTTGGCGCGCGAATGACTTATCATAACAGCGATAAAGCCAATATCTACAGAAACCCGGATGATCTTCCGATAGATTTTGATACCGCAAAGTATGTTAAACCCTTTTCTCTGTAACAGTGAGCTTAAGCAGAGTGCAATTGATTTTCGATTTTATTTATTAAACCGGTTCAGACTATTTTGTGTTATTAAATTCCAATCTGGTTTACCGGTAAAACTAATCAGGTCTTTACTATCGGTATAAGACATTGCAGATGAAAGATAGTCTTTAAAATTATCCACCCAGCCGGCTATTGTATATTCAACCTGAATCATTCTTGTAACGCCCTCTGATGATCGCAGCTCGTTTCCGAGGTGAGCCTGAACCTCTTTAGTGCTCATTCCGCGGAATTTCTTATAAAACAGAGAACCCATTTTAAAGGCTGTTTTAACCTCGTCGCTATATTGATCAACCTGGTCGCCGGGAACTGTATATCCTTCAAATTTTTTATTTGCCGCGTAGGTATTACCCGCCGATTCAAGGGCTTTATTAAATATGCCGCCACACATTACATAATCGGCTCCGAGGGCAAGCGCTTTTATTATGTCGGCATATTTCTTTATTCCGCCATCTGCAACAACCCTGGCGTATTTTATTGAGTGATTTTCTTTTTCCGTATGGATATCGTGAATCAGCGAAGCCAGCGGATATCCTATCCCGGTGTGAACGGATGTGCTGCAACCCGAACCATTTCCAATGCCAACCCTTACGTAATCAGCCCCTGCCTTTGATAATTCAATAAAAGTTTGAGGGTTGGCAACATTGCCAACCATGAGGATTAACTGATCGTTGAATTTTTCCCTGGCTTTTACAACCATATCCAATAACCGGCGGATATGACCGTTGGCGATATCAATACAAACGCGAAACGGATCGGAATTTACCTCAGTATTTTCTGAAAGAAACAGTTTTTCAAATTGATCCAGACTTAAAGCCACCCAATCGTTAATTTTCCTGCAATCGTTTGCATTGAAGAGTTGTGTTTGTGTTCTCGGAATAATTGGATAGATTTGATTGTCGGTAAATATTTTACGGTGTTCCACGTCAATAACCGTATCCATTGGAGCGGTGAATAATGGAAGCATTCCATTTTCGTCCAGTACTTTTACCGTTTTTCTGGAGTTAATACTGCTAACCGTTGCAGGGCTAAGCAGGATATCGTCGAAGTCGAATTTAATGTCGTTTTTGTTCATTTTTCAAAGTATGAAATAAATAATTCTGAGAATATGCGCCAATGGTTCCTGATTAGTAATCAATGTTTTGAATTTTGAACCGTGAAGCACATTGTGGTTCCTTTACCTACGGAACTAACAACAGAGATTTCACCGCCAAGTATATTTACGTATTCCTTACACATAATCAACCCCAGTCCGGTTCCAGGTTCCTTTTCGGTGCCCTGACGATTGAAAGAGGAATCAATCCTGAATAAATTCGGAATTTCCTTTTCCGGAATTCCGATGCCTGAATCTTCCACACAAATTTGAATCCAATCGCCGGAAGAAGAGGCGAGAACCTGGATAATTCCCGACTCTGGCGTAAATTTTATTCCATTGTTAATTAGGTTAATCAGCAACGACCGTACAATCCGGGGATCGGCATAAATTATAGTTTCGGGAGAGACTTTGTTGAGAAGTGACTGGGATTTGAATGATGCGCGGGTTTGCAGGGAGGAAAAAGCATCCTCAACGATTTCGCCAAGATTGACATTTTCAGCCCGGTTCTCGATCTTTTCGCGCTGTGTTTTTGCCCAGTCAAGCAGGTTTACGAGCAAATTATAAGTGTTAAAACTGCTTCCTTTAAGGAGGTGGATGATCTGTCGGCGTGATTCATCGTCAAAATCCTCATAACTATCGTCAAGTTCTGTCAGTAGCGACATCAAAGCGCTGAACGGGCTTCGCAGGTCGTGTGCAACGATGGAAAAAAATTTATCCTTAGTCTTGTTCAGGTGGGTGAGGGTTTGGTTTTGTTCGTCGAGTTTCTGGTTTAGAGTTTTCTGCTTGTTTCTGCTTCGCAGGATTACGAATAGAAGAATGACTATCAGAGCCAGTATTGTGAAGCTTCCGGCAACCATCAGCCGCTGCCGGAAAATAACCTGCGCTTTCAGTTCGTTTTCCTTAACAAGCAACCTGTTTTGAGTCTCTTTTTTTTCCAGTTCGTATTTAAATTGAACCTCGGCAACCTGCTCCTTCAATTCCCTGCTGGCAATGCTGTCGTTTAATTCTGTTGCCCTCAGAAGAAATTTATATGCCAGGTCATATTTTTTTTGTTTGGAAGCTAACAGAGATAATGATTCACAACCAATTTGCTGAAACTCGATGAAACTATTCTTAACCGCGAGAGCCAAACCATCTGTCAGCAGTTTCTCCGCCTCATTTGATTTTCCGAGATTCATATAAACAGAGCCAAGGTTAATCAATACTGCGGTTTGTTCATACAACCTGCCATTCAGTAGTGGAGAATTGTATGCCTCAACATAGTATTCCAGGGCTTTCTTGAAATTTTTCTCTGAATAATAACTATTTCCCAGGTTAACAATTGTTGTTAACATTACATCTTCGACATTCAATTTTTTTGCCATTACATAGCCGCTAAGCAGATAAAACCTTGCAGAATCAATGTCTTTTTTAACATGTTCATAGAGCAACCCAAGGTTCATAAGTATATTAAGTTCATTCCTTTCGTTATTCAGGGAATCATTAAGCCTTTTCGCGAGGAAATATTCATCTCTTGATTTTCTGAAATCCTTGATTTTGCTGTACTGATTTCCAATACGTATGTGTGTAATAACAATGTCGTTAGGCGATTTCATCGTTTCATAAATCGCCAACGCCTGTAATAAACATTTAACCGCTTGCAGGTAATCTCCTTTCATCCCAAGAACTGATCCAAGGTCGGATAAGCCTTTCGCCTGCATCTTTTCTTCACCGTGAAGCCGGGCTAATTCAACCGATAGTTCCAGGTATTTTCGTGAGCTGTCTAACACTCCTGTTGTCTGGTAAAGGATGCCAAGGTTGTTCTGTACTTTAATCTGGAATTGGAAATCCTTGATTATAAAGGCAATATCCAGCGCCTTGTGGTAAAGTTGCAAAGCCTTGTCGAACTGACTGGTTCTCAAGGCGTTTAATGCCGAGGCATTCAGTCCGCGCATCATCCCATACTTAAAGTTCAGTTTTTCCGAAAGCTGTAATCCCAGGGCGCTATATTTAAATGTAGAATCAGAGTTTGCCGGATAACATGCAGTTGCATATTCAAACATAAGCTTAGCTCTTACAGTATCCTCCCCCGGATGCTTTTTTATAAGCTGGAAGATGCTGTCGGCACGAGGGTTTTGCGCGCCTGCAGGCGTAATCTGAAACAGGATAATAAAAGTCAGCAGTGCGCGGTAAATTGCTTTTGGCATAGTATTTTCGTTTAAATCCTGCGATTTTGAAGTAAAATGGGTTTTCAAAAAAATCAAATATACTTATAATTTTGATAAAAAATGATTGCTACCGGAACACCACCTTACAATGTAGCGCCCTGTTTCCATCTGAAACTGTCAGAATGAAAATGCCGGTTTGAACTGAATTAACTGTAAACTGATTTCGGTTAAGATCAACGAGATGTCTGCCGATACTCAGATTCGGCAGCTTAATGGCACAAACAATTCGTCCATGAATGTCGGCTACTTCAACAAACACATCCGAATTTTTTATCAGATTTACTGCCACCTGCAACTTTTCATCACAAGGATTGGGATAGACCTGAACAAAACCATCAGATGCATGAACTCCTTCCTGAACCGATATCAGAGTAGAATCATATCCTCCGGAAAGACAAACCACTCCGCCATTTCGCCCGCCAACAACCAATTCCATGCTATTGTCGCCAACAATATCGGGTATGGCGTCGAGAGCGTCTATTGGTGTATTGGCGATAATCGTTTGCAGGTTGCTGCCATTGCTTCCATCCAGAAAATATGTTCGGTTATCCTGGTATAGCGTTCCGATAGCTGCATCGTTAATGCCATCCCAGGTGATATCTCCCATGTTTGTAACATTCCACGATTTATCTGAGAGCGGTTTCTGCCATAAAATGTTGGCGTCATGTCCATTGATCATCACGCCGTTGGCGCCGCTGTGGGCAACGAGAAAATCGGGATGACCATCCTTGTTTACGTCGCCCATATCTTCGAATCGGAGAATCAGCGCCATTGATTGAACCAGAGTAGTTTTTTCCCGGATTCCGGTTACGATGTTGTGAAAATAGACGTTACCTGAATAATCGCCGGAAGCAAAATCCCTGATACCGTCGCCTGTAAAATCATCAATCTGAAGCAAAGCCCATGTGGATGAACCAAGCGGAATATTTGTCCAGAGTATTGCTCCATTTGCGCCGTTGATACCATAAACACGCGATTGCGTCTGACTGGCGCTGGTTGCCCCGGCTACAACATCGGGCTTGCCATCGCCGTTGAAATCATCAACCCCAATCACTGCGAAAACTGCTCCTTCAGTCGGACAAATCCAAATCGGAACCCCATTCAAACCATTCAGGCAGAAAACACGTCTCGGTCCGGTCAAATTTCCATCATCGCCGGCGCATGCCAGAACATCGGGAACCCCATCGTCATTATAATCATATTTTGTATCCACCTGATAAACCCAGCCGCCGCCGCCAAATGCGTGGGTATCATACCGCCAGATCGGAACTCCGGTTTTGCCCGAAAGCGCTCGCACTGATTGGTCGCCGCCGGTTGTGCCAACCACAACATCCTCAAAACCATCTCCGTTGATGTCGGCAATTGTGGCAATGGCGTTCTGCTGATAAACATTTCCTGAATATATTTCCGTTGCCCACATCAAATCAGCCTCGCCGGAGGAATTGCCATTAAAACAGCGGACGAAATTATCTTCCGATGAGATTACCACATCATCGACTCCATCGCCGGTGATATCCTGAATCGGACGAATTCCTTTCGGACTATTGTCAAATGATCCTGTGATAAAATATGTCCAAAGAGGTGTTCCCACGGGATAAACTGTGTCAATACCCGTTCCCTCAAGATGAACAAAAAATGGATTCTGCGTAACATCGTTTGAAGAAATGCTGAGGTTGCCAGAGTACTGAATCCCGGCTTCAGGATGGAACCACAACCCGATTTTGGCGGTCTGAAGAGGAATAAGCGTGATTGGAAGCGTAACAGATTCATCTAAAATAAAAGTTGAATCGGGTATAGCGAGTCCGGAAATGATTAGATTCTGGCTGCCATTGTTATTTACTGTGAGATACAATCTGGAATAGGCGCCCTTCCTGCGGTCGCCCCAATTATGGGTAGTATCTGAAATATTTATATGAGGACCGCCGATAACTGCATCGCCGGTGAGATGAACTGTAACCGTAGGATGCACGGGATCGCCCGAGTTAATATAGACGTCGGTATTGAGCGTTCCGGGAACTATGGGGCTGTAAGTGATTGGCATATTCACCGAACCGCCGGGGGCTATTGTTGTTGGAAAGGTCATGGAAGTTGCCAAAGGTTCCCCGGCTGCGACGCCAAGACTATTCAACACGAGGCTGGCAGTACCGGTATTCTGCACCTGACAATTCCAGGTTGAAGAGTTGCCTGTAGTAACCGTCCCGTAATTGTGGGAAGTGACAGGAACGGTTATCACCGGAGTTCCCGATCCCTGGAGATCAACCTTGTATAAAGTACTGCCGGAGCTTAGTTCACCGGCGCAATACCACAGAAAGGTTCCATCGTAAACCACACCCGAGGGCTTCAAAATCTGACTTGCGTGGCTTTCAAGTAAGGCGCCGGCGGAAGAAACTTTGTAAAGCATATTTGCATAGTAATCGGCAATCCACAAGTCGCTGCCCTGTGTGCAGATGTCCCACGGCTGATTTGCCGGCGGCGTAAACTGAGATAAAACCGTTCCAGATGAGTTGATGTGATAAACCGTTCCCGGATCAGGGTAGTATGTACAAACCCAATAGCTGCCATTATCATAAGCAATGCCCGACATATAGTGGTCAGGTAGCGTAATAGTTGAAACCTGGCTTCCCGACAGTGAAAATTCCATCGCCAACGCTGGTTGTGTTGAATTTGATGGTTGCTTGATGGTGACAAGATTGGGACTGTTACAGGTCATTCCGAAAGCATCGTCAAACGGTCCGGAACATTGGAGGATACTGGATCCATCGGAAGGATTGAACCTATAAACGTTATTCCCGTTGAGCCCGTATATTCCGAAATAGATGTAGGTTCCGTCGTAAGCCAGACCGGAAGCTTTACCCGGTATGGAATACGATGCAACTATTGACCAGGTGTTTGGGGCGGCGGGGGAATTTTGAGCAATGGCAGATTCGATAAAGCACGAGTAACAAAGAAAGACTGCCATCATAAATTGAAACATTGTATTTGCTTTTTTCATGCGTATATATTTTATTTTTTGTTCATATTCAGTGGTTTAAAATAGTTGCAAAATGTCAGGAAAGTTATATTTCATCTTCAACGTTTTTTTACGACAAAGTTTCATTATTTCTTATTTTAATTAATCCCGAAGGGATTTTACATTTATAGAAATCAATTCATTAACTTCCTGCTTTGTCACTGCTGCTTGTTTTTCCAGTATTCAACTTTCTTTTCAGCCACTTTAAGCACTTCAATGTCGGCGTTCTCGTTTATAATTTTATAGGCAATCCTATCGCTTAAAGATTCATCAGTTAGTTTTTTCAAATCCTGTTCAAATATTTTGGCAATGCCAACAATAATTTCTTTTGTTGGCGGTCGTTCATTTCGTTCAATCCTTCCAAGCAAAGAGGGGTCAATATCCAATTGGGCGGCTACTTTTCTGAGCGGCAGTTTAGCTTCGATTCTCATACTTCGGATAAACTCGCCAAATGTCATCAATTCCGGCTGTTTCATGTTTTGGACAATTTTTGTCACAAATATAGTGACAAAAATTTAAAGGACAAAAATTGTCAGCAGAAAATTTTGTGATAACCGTTGGATGACTACCGATTCTCAATGCCACTTGAAAATTTTCATTCCGGCAATGAAAAACACGATACCGGTAAGCGCCAGAATAGCAACCGGCATGGCGGTTTCGGCAAATCCGGCGCCTTCAATCATGATGCTGCGAATACCGTCTGCCATCATGGTAAGCGGAAATTTTTGAATGAAAGGGATACTCCATTCCGGGAAGTTGTGGTAACTGAAAAATATTCCTGAAAGAACCATCATGGGCATGCTGATGGCATTGATAAGTCCATTGCCAATTTCAGTTTTAGCCGTATGTGAAGCCAGAAGAACGGCAATGCCGGCAAAGGCTATGTTTCCTGATACAAAAAGCGCCGCCAGCGCCAGAATACTTCCCTGAATACTGACATGAAAAACCAGCCAGGCAACAAGTATAAGAAGCCCTGCCTCCACGAAATTCATCAGAATCCGAACGGTGATCAGGGCAATCAGGAAATTTGACCGCTTCATTGGCGTGGCAACCATCCGGCGAAGCAGCTTTTTTGAACGGCGTTCAATGATGGCATAACTCACGCCCCACATGCACGACATCATCACGCCCATTGCGATCAGTCCGGGAACGAGAAAGTCAATGTATCGCGTACCTTCAACCGTAAGCGGGTCTATTTCTGTGTTGGTTTCATGCGCCGCAGCACCGGCTATTCCGAATAATCTTGAAAGTTTCAGGTATGTAAGCTGGGCGTCGGGATTCATCGGGTCGAAATGATATTGCAACTGTCCATCTTTTTCATCGAGGATCATGGTCAGATTTCCACGCTTGAGAAGCGTCATAGCTTCCTTGTTTCCCATTGCCATGAAAATGAAACTGGTATTGCCGAGTTTGTCGTCGGGCGCCATTAGTTTTCGGAACCAGATTCCAGACTTATCCCGTGACAACACAGCTTTATTGTGTTGAAGAAATGAAAGAATGGCTGAGGCTGTGTCGAAAGGGTTATTCCCGGAAGGGCTATTCTTGATGTGGTTTTCGCCGATCACCGCGATGTTGGTAATAACATCTCTTTTCTTGGTGAATGCCACTCCAAGTCCCAGCGACATCAGAATGGGAAAGATAATTCCCCAGAAGAGAACTCCTGGTTCGCGGATCAACTCCCTGATATTGGCAAGGATCAATTGCCAGAGTTGATTATTTGAGATACGTTCAATCATCGAGGTGACGTCCGGTTAGTGAAATAAAAAGATCGTCGAGGGTGATTTTCCTCGGAGCAACCGGCTGAATTGGGATATCGCGGATTTCTCCAAGCAGCAGATCGAGCGTTCCTTCTTTGAGGATTTTTCCATGATCCATAATCACGATATAGTCGCAAAGCTGCTCCGCCTCTTCCATATAATGAGTTGTGAGAATCAGGGAGGCGCCCGACTGTTCTTTCAGTTTTCGCAGAATTGCCCAGATTTCGCGGCGGGCATTTGGATCCAGTCCGGTGGTGGGTTCATCAAGCAGCAAAATTCTCGGTTTGTTCAACATTGAAATTCCAAGCGCAAGTCGTTGCCGTTGTCCTCCGGAAAGATTCACAACCCATGCTTTCCGTTTTTCTTCCAGCGCCACAAGATTCATCACCTCTTCACAGCGTTCTTTTCCAATTCCGAAAAAGCTGGCAAACAACCTGAAGGTTTCCCAAACCGAAAGTTTATCAATAAAGTGAGTTTCCTGAAGTGAAAGTCCAATAATCTGCCGAAGGTAGTCTTCATTGCCTTTCCATGTTTTACCCATGATGAGGATTTCACCCTTGTCGGGGCGCTGAATTCCTTCGATCATCTCAACCAGAGTGGTCTTTCCGGCACCGTTTGGTCCAAGAATCGCCACAAATTGTCCCGCTCCAATTTGCAAGTCAATGCCTCGCACAGCCTGAACTGTTTTGAACGATTTGAAAACATTCCGAACCTCGATGATGCCTGGAGCTACCGTCTGCAATTTTACTTTTCTTTAAGGTTTGTTTTTTCTTTGCGCAAACCCGTCTTTACTATTTATTGAGGTTTGTTCTATCTCCTTCCAGCGGGCTTCGAGAACCCGGTAAGGATACCTCGTCACCATCTGGCGGGCATTGGAGCAGGAGGTTTTATGAATCTTGATTCCCTGGGTTACGCTCACAAATGCAAAAATTGCCTCTCCCGCCAATGGTTTGCAGCATCTTGCAAACTCGTAATGAAGCGATTTGATTTTTGGGTCAATGATTACAAAACCATCGCGTCCCGACATTACGCCCGGAAGGCTTTCGGAGAAGGTTTCTCCTCTCGGAAGCGAGGCGGGAAGTGCTTCCTGTTCTTCCGTCAATGCTTTTTTTACTTTGAGAAGGTCGCCCTTTCCTTCGCCAAACAATTGATATAGTTCGAGTATATTATCTCCGCACCCAAAATAATCAGCCAGCTTTTTGATCGCCGGGTCGGTAAATTCAAAACCCAGTTGAATTACCTTATTTCTCAACATCTCCTTGCCCCATTCCGACTCCTTGTACGACTCCATTTTGAGGGCGTGCTTGATGCGGGAAATTACCCTCGGACTTTTGGCTATATCAAGCCAGCCGGGATTCGGCTTTTGGTTTTTCGAGGTGATGATTTTAACGGTATCGCCATTCCGAAGCGTATGTTTCAGGGGAACCATTTTCCCGTTTACCAGAGCGCCGGAACATGTTGAGCCAATTCCTGAATGGATTTCATAAGCAAAATCGAGAACGGAATAACCCGCTTTGATTTTTTTCAGATCCCCGGTGGGAGTGAAAATGAAAATATCCTCAGAATAGAGCGCTTTTTTATCCTGTGTTATTGCCTTCTCAAGCGAAACGGTGGCTGGTTTCTCAAGCAATTCGCGCAGATTGGCAAAGAGGTCGCTTTTTGCCTCTTGTTTTCCGTTCGATTTATATTTCCAGTGAGCTGCGAAACCCTTTTCAGCGATTTCATCCATCCGGCGGGTACGAATCTGCACCTCCACCCACCTGCCTTCAGGACCAATTACTGTGGTATGAAGCGATTCATAGCCGGTTTGTTTAGGAAATGTAATCCAATCGCGAAGGCGGCGCGGATTAGGGGTATAGATATTGGTTGCGAGGGAATAGATTTTCCAGCAATCGGCGGTATCGTTTTCAACAGTTTTATTCACTATGATACGTATGGCAAACAAATCGTAAACCTTTTCGAAATCAACCTTTTGCATCTTCATTTTCCTGTTGATCGAAGGAATAGACTTCACCCGGCTTTTTATTTCGCAATCGAGACCATGATCAGTAAGGATTTTCGCAATCGGCTTGATAAAATCGGCAGTGTAATGATCGCGGTCGGCTTTGGTTTCAATAAGTTTCTGTTCGATCAAATGGTAGGTTTTCGGATCGGTGAACCTCATTACGCGATCTTCAAGTTCATTCTTTATCCGGTATAAGCCAAGCCGGTGCGCTATCGGAATGTAGAGCGCCTGAGTTTCACCTACTATCAGACCTTGTTTTTCCTTAGGATAATCTGACAGATGACGCATATCATACAAACGCATCCCCAAACGGATAAGCGGAACGCGAATATCATCGGATAAGGTGACAATCAGCCCGATCAGATTTTCCTGATTCTCGCTGTATTTCCTCGTATCAATCCGCTCGAGTTTCCTGATACCTTCAATTAATAATCTGACGGACTGCCCAAAATCCTGGTCAAAAAAATCAGGCGCAATCACTTCGCTATCTGCAACATTTTTCAGGATCAGGCATTTTACCGATTCCGATCCCAAACCCATGTCGTTCATGATAATCTTAGCAGTTTCCAGAACCATAGAGGCATAGTTTGGGTCATGATCCTTTGCCGAAACATTCAGCATGGCTGAAAATGCCTTTCTTAGAATCGTCTTTTCCCTAACCAGCGGTTCATACTCCAGAAGCGCCTCGAGAGTCAATTCGTCAACAATGTTATCCTCGTATAAATTCCTCATCAAAATTGATCAATGTCATATTTAACGCAAAGTTATTTCAGATATTTCAGAAATCGCTGGTTCAATTTAGATTTATTCTTAATTTAGTCGGCGTTAATTATTTACAATTTTATAATATTTAATTTATTATAAACAATTGTTTTTCAAGACTATTTTATGTTCCGTATAGAAACCAGAATTAATGCCGCCAGCCCGGATTACCGCAGGAATCGCGATGAATACCTGAAACTGCTGAGCCGTTTCCGCGAAACTATTGCCTCTGTGAAACAGGGAGGCTCCGAACAGGCGGTTCGGCGGCACAAAGAGCGAGGAAAGCTGTTGGCTCGCGAGCGCATTGACCTGCTGGTTGATCGTAACACGCCTTTCATCGAGCTGTCGGCGCTTGCCGCCAACGGGCTTTATGACAACGGGTTTCCTTCGGCGGGAATTGTCACCGGAATCGGCGTGATTCATGGCAAGGAGGTGATGATACTGGCAAACGACGCTACAGTTAAAGGAGGAACTTACGTTAAGGAAACCATTAAAAAGCACGTCAGGGCGCAGGAGATTGCCATGGAAAACCATCTGCCTTGCGTTTATCTTGTTGATTCGGGCGGCGTATTTCTTCCTGAGCAAGCCAATGTTTTTCCCGATAAATATGATTTCGGGCGGTTCTTTTTCAACCAGGCAAGGCTATCGTCAAAGGGTATTCCTCAGATTGCTGTGGTGATGGGGTCATGTACCGCCGGCGGGGCTTATGTTCCTGCTATGAGCGATGAAACTATAATTGTTCGTAACCAGGGAACGATATTCATAGGCGGACCGCCGCTGGTAAAGGCAGCCACCGGCGAAGTGGTATCGGCAGAAGAACTTGGCGGCGCCGAGGTTCACACGACGATCTCCGGTGTGGCTGACCATCTTGCCGAAAATGATGAGCACGCCATCCAGATATGCCGGAATATCTTTGAATCAATTCGCCGCCACGATTACCAGGATATCGAAACCAGTCCTATCGAAGAACCCTTTTACGATCCCGAAGAACTTTACGGAATTCTTCCGGTTGACCTGAAAAAGCAGGTTGACTCGAAGGAGATCATTGCCCGGATTGTTGACGGCAGCAAGTTCCATGAATTTAAGGAGCGGTATGCCCCTACCATTACAACAGGATTTGCGCGGATTATGGGCTATCCGATTGGAATTCTGGCGAACAACGGCGTGCTTTTCGGAGAGACCGCGCTCAAGGGAGCTCATTTCGTGGAACTTTGCACCTCGCGGAACATCCCGATTCTCTTCCTTCAGAATATCACCGGGTTCATTGTGGGCAAACAATATGAACGCGCCGGCATTGCGCGCGACGGAGCCAAGTTCGTTCATGCCGTAGCCAATGCCAATGTGCCGAAATTCACGGTTATTTTCGGCGGGTCTTTCGGCGCCGGTAATTATGCAATGGCGGGCAGAGCTTATGAGCCCCGGTTCCTTTTCATGTACCCAAACTCGAAAATTTCGGTTATGGGCGGCGAGCAGGCAGCCAATGTGTTGATAACTGTAAAGGAGGATCAACTTGCCGCCGCCGGGAAAAGGCTTTCTGCCGAAGATCGCGAGAAGATGCTGCAAACAATCCTGAAAAAATATGAGGATGAAGGATCTGCCTATTTCAGCACAGCCCGCTTGTGGGACGATGGGATCATAGATCCGGTGGATACCCGGAAAATACTGGGTTTGGCAATTGCCATTTCACAGAATAAGAGGTATGAAAAGACGCAGTATGGGATTTTTAGGATGTAAAATTTTGGCTACGAGCCGGGGTTATTTCTGGCATTTTTTATCCATCCTCCAGCTAAAGCTGGAGGCAATTCAAGCCAGAGTTGGAGGCAATTCAGCCAGCTATGAAAAACATGAATTGCCAATAGCTTTAGCTATTGTTTGAATGAAATTGAGAAGCTAATTGGCTTTAGCCAAATAATTTGAATTGCCAATAGCTTCAGCTATTGGATAAAGGGATTTGAAAAACTATTTGGCTCTTGCAAAACTTTAAACATCAAATATGTCGTCTTACAAAACAATAGAATTAACAAAGGAAAACGGAGTTTTTACCATCTGGCTCAACCGCCCGGAGATGCACAACGCCTTTGATGAAACTATGCTTCGCGAATTAACAAATTGCTTTGAAACACTTGATTCGACAGCGCTTTGTGTGATCCTCAGAGGAAAAGGCAAATCCTTCTGCGCCGGCGTTGACCTGAACTGGATGAAATCCGCTTCACAAAACAGCTACGAGCAGAATTACGCCGAAAGCCTGGCGCTTTCGAAGTGCTTCCTCGCTATTTACAATTGCACGAAGCCAACAATTGCTGCGGTTCATGGAGTTGCGCTTGGCGGAGCAAACGGACTACTTTCCGCCTGCGATCTGGCATATTGTTCCGACGACGCCACTTTCTCGCTTAGCGAAGTAAAAATCGGAATCGTTCCCGCCTGCATTTCGCCTTATGTGATAAAGCGCGTGGGTGAATTCGGCGCCAAAGAGCTGATGCTAACCGGACGCAGGATAAAAGGAAAGGAAGCCGAACATTTCAGACTCGTGAATAAATCGGTTCCTGCTGAAGAACTTGAAAACACCATTAACGATGCGATTTCCCTGTTGCGCACAAGCGGTCCGAAGGCGATGAGCCAATGTAAAACGCTAATCCATGAAGTGGCAAACAACCTTACGCTGATGGAATCTTACGATTATACAGCGCGGCTGATTGCCGAAATAAGAGCTTCTGACGAGGGACAGGAGGGTATGAACGCATTTCTTGAAAAACGAAAACCAAACTGGGTAAAATAGTATGAACCATATCAATAAAATACTTATCGCCAATCGCGGCGAAATTGCCGTAAGGGTTATCAGGACTGCCAAAAAACTCGGTATCCATACCGTTGCAATCTATTCTCAGGTTGACGCCGACTCGCTGCATGTCACCCTTGCCGACGAAGCCTGGCGTATAGGCGAGGTGGAACTCAGTGAAACCTATCTGAACATCGGGAAAATCATCGAAGTGGCGAAGCAGACCAAATGCGACGCAATCCATCCCGGGTATGGATTTCTTGCTGAAAATCCGCTATTTGTTAAGGCATGCGCCGACGCCGGTATAATTTTCATCGGTCCGGGAACGGAAGCCATGCGTATTATGGGCAACAAGATTGAAGCCCGGAAATTTGTGAAGGAAATCAACATCCCGATGACCGCCGGAGTGACCGGAACCAAAGAAGAACTGGAAAAGACTGCCCACAAAATCGGATTTCCGGTGTTGCTTAAGGCGGCGGCGGGCGGCGGCGGTAAAGGTATGAGAATCGTGCACAGCGAATCAGAACTTGCCGAGGCTATTGAATCAACAAGTCGCCAGGCTAAAGCCTATTTCGGCGATGAAACGGTTTACATCGAAAAATTCATCGAAGAACCGCGCCACATAGAGGTTCAGATTCTGGGCGACAACTACGGAAACGTGATTCACCTGTTTGAACGCGAATGTTCTATCCAGCGACGCTACCAAAAGATCATCGAGGAGTCGCCGTCGCCTACGCTGACGCCGGAGGTGAGGAAAAAAATGGGCGACGCCGCAGTTGCCATCGGACGCGCTATTGGTTACAACAATGCCGGCACCATTGAATTTCTGGTTGATAAAGACCTTAATTTCTACTTCCTTGAGATGAACACCCGAATCCAGGTGGAACATCCGGTAACAGAAATGGTAACCGGAATTGACCTTGTTGAAGAACAGATTTTTGTTGCAGCCGGAAATAAACTCCGGTTAACGCAAGATGAAATCCATCAGAACGGACACGCCATTGAATGTCGTATTTATGCCGAAGACCCTGCGAATAACTTCCAGCCATCGCCGGGAATAATGACCTTTTACAGGGAACCTGCCATCGCGGCAATCAGAATTGATACCGGCATTTCTTCAAAAACCGAAATCAAAAGTTCGTTCGACCCGATGATCTGTAAACTGATTGTATGGGCAAAGGATCGCCATGAAGCCGGTCAGGTTATGCTCAGGGCTTTGAACGAATACATCATCCACGGCATTAATACAAACATCGCCTATCTCGCCAAAATTATTCAAAGCGAAGCATTTATCACGAACTCCATTTCCACTAAATTCTGTGATGAACATACCGGATCGCTTGTGGAAAGTATAAATTCCCACCGCAGCCAAATCCCAATTTATGTTCCATTGATCGGTTACCTGATTTACACCTTAAAAAAGAATGTTAAAACGGATCAGATTCGCTGCGAAAAGCCCAATCTGTGGGAAACCATTGGCTATTGGAGGAACCAGATGAGTATCCTCATCAAATTCGGGGATGAAGAGTTGACTGTGGGCATCCCTCGTTATTCTGAAAATGAATATCGGTTTGTTATCCGCGGAGAAGAATTTCATGCAACGCCAATTTCATTTACTCCTAATCGTTGCGATTTCACCATCAACAATCACAACTACTTTGTGTGGATTTCCGAAGATGCGGAAAATCAGGCGTATGTGAGCTCAAACGGGCATATTTTCCGGGTGAAACGCGCAGATATTCTTACCGAAGCGGTTGTTGCGTCAGGATTTGACAAGCATGGTAACGACAGCGCCCATGTTACGTCGCCCATGCCCGGAAAGGTTATCAAAATCTTTATCAAAGCTGGCGACACGGTGAAAAAAGGCAACGCTTTGCTTATAATCGAAGCGATGAAAATGGAGAATGTTATTGTTTCTCCCCGCGATGCGGTGGTAAAAGAGGTGAATGTGAAGGTGAATGAGAGAGTGGAAAGTAGCAGGGCGGCAGTGACGTTTGAGGAGTGAATATCGGATGAAAAGTTTATATGTCAATAATTTAACTACATGATAACCGACGATTTGTATAAAATGTATCTGACTTACCTTCTTGCTGGGAATCGGGTGGAATGCGCCAGGATGGTGAATGCGCTGATACATGAAAATACTCCAATAAAAGAGCTGTATATCAATTTATTTCAGCGCTCGATGTACGAAGTAGGAACACTTTGGGAATTTAACAAGATATCAGTTGCCACCGAGCATTTATGCACTTCCATTACCGAAAGCCTGATTACCTTATGTTACCCGCTCCTATTCTCCGCCGAACATTCGGGCAGGAAAGCTGTGATTACCTGCACGCCTGGCGAATATCATCAGCTTGGCGCAAGGATGGTTGCCGACTATTTTGAGCTTTACGGATGGGATGGTTATTTTCTGGGCGCTGATACTCCAGCGGATGAACTGATTAGTTACCTCCACGAAAAAAAACCCGACCTCGTAGCGCTTTCTATCAGCGTTTCTTTCAACATTGCCGAACTTCAGCGTCTCGCTATGAAAATCAGGGAGCAATTCCCCGAATTACCCATTATTGCCGGAGGTCAGGGGTTCCGATGGGGCGGAGAAAACGCCCTTGATAATATTGACAAGGTGCATATTATCCGATCGCTCGATGAACTGGTAACCCGTTTTCTAACTTCTCAAACGATATGAATCCCGAATCATTTCCGAACCTCGTCAATTACGTTATGCACGATTCATCAATGATCTGCCTTACATTCAATAAAGAAGGCGTTATTCTTGAGTCGAATGTATTTGCAGATGCTTTTTCGGGCAAATCGCTCAAAGGGCTTCCCTTAACTGACATTTTCATTGATTTTAATGAATCAGGCGCAACTCCATTTATCTCCTTCGATTCTGAGCAAACAACTTTGGTAAACCTATCCACTGTTTCGGGACTTCCGGAAACCTTTTATTTCCGGTTTTATGACCATGGCGACGCCATATTGGCTCTTGGCGAAGCAAATGGTAAAGAGATTGGCATATTGCGAAAAAATCTGCTGGAGTTGAACAAGGAGATGCATAACCTTACCCGCGACCTTCATAAAAAAAATGCCGAACTGCGCAAACTTAACGATCTGAAAAACGAATTTCTCGGAATTGCCGCTCACGATCTCCGAAACCCCATCGGGATTATCATGGCTTACAGCAATTTTCTCATGGAAGAAATTGAAAATGATCTTTCTGCTGAGCAAATTCAAATGTTACGCACAATTGAAAATACCAGTGAATTTATGCTTCAACTGCTAAATAATCTGCTTGACATTTCAGCAATTGAATCAGGAAAACTTCACCTTGATTTGAAACATGCCAATCTGATTGTCCTGATACGAAAAAATGTCGGGTTGAATTCTGTTATTGCTGCAAAGAAAAATATCCGAATCCATGTTGATTGTTTTGAAGATATTCCTGAAATTTTATTAGACGCTAATAAAATTGAACAAGTGATGAACAACCTGATTAATAATGCCATTAAATTTTCAATGGCTGGAACAACCATTAAAGTCAGCCCTTTTTTAAGCGGCGGGCATGTTACGGTAGCAGTTACCGACCAGGGTCAGGGCATTCCAACAAAAGAACATGACCGCTTGTTTAAGCCATTCCAATGTGCCAGCGTTAGAACAACTGCCGGTGAAAAATCAACAGGATTAGGCCTATCCATTGTCCGCAATATCATTTTGGGACACCATGGAAAAATATGGCTGGAAAGCGCTGTTGGAGTTGGATCGACTTTTTATTTTTCTTTACCAATCTGAAAACTGGATAAACCAACGCCTGAAAAGCATTGAAATACGAAAAGAATTAACCGATGAATGGAAAAAGAGAGGACTGCATGATGGCATACCGGTTGCATAGCTTTCAACTCACTTACTTCCCGGCAAAACCCGATCAGTGGGTGGAAATATTTAAAACTCACCTGTCGGATGAAACATTCAGAGAGATTTATCCGTTTTATCACCGGATGATTGTCAATCAGTCTCAATTCGTAACTGAAAGCGATAAACAGGCGATGAACGGCGAAATGCCTTTTCAAAAGAAAAAGGGATGAAATTATTATAATACAAAAGATTTATTATGAACACAAACAACGATTTTAAAATCCTCGTGGTTGATGATGACGCCGTTTTACGCTCCATCATCGAAACACTGCTGATAAAAGCCGGTTATCTCGTAAAAACGGCAGTGGATGGAGCGGAGTGTATGAGAACTATTGCCAGATTTCAGCCCGACCTGCTCCTGCTCGATGTTATCCTGCCCGATGCCGATGGAATTGAACTTTGTCAGTTAATCAAGGCGGATCCGGTGTTGGCTTCAACTTTCATCATTCTGATATCCGGTATTAAAACTGAAACCGACAACATAGCCGACGGACTGGAAACCGGCGCTGACGGGTATCTGATAAAACCTTTTATCCCCCGCGAGTTCCTCGCAAGAATAAAATCAGCCAAAAGGGTTGTAATTGCCGAGAAAGTGTTACGTTTAAGTGAAGAAAAATTTGCCATCGCCTTCAGGTCGGCTTCGCAGGCGATTGCAATAACCAGAGTTTCCGATGGATTGATTCATGATGTTAATGAAAGTTTCGCCATGCTTACCGGCTATACTTTGGCTGAAGCGGTCGGGAAAACAACTATTGAATTAAATCTCTGGGTTAACGAGGACAACCGGAAAATGGTAGTTTCAACACTGAATGATGGAGGTAAGGTATCCGCTATGGAATTTCAGTTCAGAGTAAAAAACGGAACGTTTATCATTGGATTGTTTTCATGCGAAATCATAACTGTACACGATGATAGCTATATTTTATCAAGTATCACGGATGTCACCGAAATTATACGGAAAGAACAGCTTCTCATCCAAAGTGAAACCCGGTTCAAACTGCTGATTGAAAACTCGCCCGACGCCATCGCGCTCATCGGCAGTGATGGCGGCTTCAAGTATATCAGTAATTCTGCCCTCAGAATGTTTGGATATACAGCCGAAGATTTAAAGTCAGATAACATATCGCCTGCAGAACTTACTCATCACGACGATCTGCCTTTTGTACTGGTTTTCCTGAATGATTTACTGCAAAATCCTGAAAAAGTGATAACCTGTCAGTACCGGTTCAGGCATAAAAATCAATCGTGGCGCTGGATTGAAAGTACATTCACCAACCTTTTTGCTGAGCCTGCCATAGAAGCAATTGTTATCAATTTCCATGATATTACAGACCGCAAACGCTCCGAAAAAATTCAAAATGTCCTTTATACTATTGCCAAAGCGGCGGTATCAAACCCTAATATCGAGGAATTTCTGACCATTACCCGCGAGCAATTAAGCCTTCTGCTGGATACCACAAATTTCTTTGTAGCTTTTTACCGCAAAGAAACCCAAACCCTTCGCAGAGCAATATGGATTGACGAAAAAGATAAGTATGAAGAATGGAAAGCTGAAAATTCACTGTCGGGACTGGTGGTACAAAAGGGAATTACACTGTTGCTGACACGTGAAGAAATTGATAAAATTGCCGAAGAAAACGGTCTTACGCTTATGGGTACCAGGGCGGCATGCTGGCTGGGCGTTCCATTGGTAATCAACGAAATAGTAATCGGAGCTATGGTAGTGCAGAGTTATACCGACCCGGCGGCTTATGATAAAACCAGCGTTGGCTTAATGGAGATGATTGCCCATGAACTAAGTCTTTATATTGAAAGAGATATGGCGGGTAAGGAATTGATTGCCGCCAAGGAGAAAGCAGAACAAAGCGACCTTCTGAAATCGGCATTCCTCGCCAACATGAGCCACGAAATCCGCACTCCGATGAATTCCATCGTTGGGTTTGCCGGAATGCTTACCGATCCCGACCTTACTGCGAGTGAAAGGGAAAAATACTCCTGGATAGTAAAATCAAGGTCAGACGATTTATTGCATATTATCAATGATATTCTCGACATTTCGAGGATCGAATCGGGAAATGCTACCATTGATAACAGAGAAGTGCGCATCAACAATTTGCTCGACGAAGTAGAAACCGTAACGAAGCAGAAAATCCAGCGGACTAATAAAACCCATCTCGCGCTGAGCTGTAAAAAATCCCTTCGAACCGGCAAAGATGTTTTTCAAAGCGATCCATATATCATCAGGCAGGTTTTGTTCAACCTGCTTGATAACGCCCTGAAATTTACCATCGCCGGTTCCATCTCCTGTGGATACAATCATCCTGAAAACGGAATGATAACTTTCTTTGTCACTGATACCGGAATCGGCATTTCCCCCGAAAACCAGGAGATGGTTTTTAAAACCTTCCGGCAAGCCGACGTCTCCGATCATCATCAATATGGAGGCACCGGACTCGGATTGGCAATTTGCAAAGGTTCTGTTGAACTGCTTGGAGGTGAAATATGGCTGGAATCAATACCCGGAAAAGGAAGTACTTTCTCTTTCAGTGTGCCATATAAACCTTATAATGCACAAATAACGCCGAAGCATGAACGCCGGTTGACAGGCGTAATTCCGCAGCCCGATACTTCAGAAACCTTTCAATGGCAAGGGAAAAGATTAGTATTGGTGGAGGATGAACCTTCAAATATGGAATTTCTGAAAATCGTTCTTTCCCACACCGGGGCAGAAATTATCTTTGCCTGGAACGGCAATGATCTTCGCAACCTATATCCGGTTCTCGATACTATTGATCTTATCCTTCTCGATATGCGACTTCCCGATTCAAATGGCTGGGCGCTGGTAAAAGAGATTAAAGCTATTCGTAAAAACATTCCCGTGATCGCGCAAACAGCCTTTGCCATGTCGGGCGATAAGGAAAAAAGTTTAGCCGCCGGCTGCGACGACTATATTTCAAAGCCGATCGCCAAACCCGCTTTGCTTCAAATGCTTTCCCGCTATTTGTAATCCTGTGGAACATGCCCTGAATAAATATTTCTCTCACCTCCAACCGATTGTAAAGAATCTGCCGCATAATCCCGGCGTTTATCAGTATTTCGACGATAAAAATAAAATCATCTATGTAGGCAAGGCAAAGGATCTTAAAAAACGGGTAAGCTCATATTTCACGAAAATAAATTCCATCAGCGGAAAGGTGCAGATGCTGGTGCGCCGAATTGCCGACATTCGCTATATCGTGGTTGAAACCGAGCAGGATGCCCTGCTGCTGGAAAATAATCTGATAAAAAAATACCAGCCGCATTACAATGTCGCCCTTAAAGATGATAAAACTTTTCCGTGGATATGTATTAAAAATGAACCCTTTCCCCGGATATTTCAAACACGTTATGTGATTCGCGACGGTTCGGCATATTTCGGTCCTTATGCCAATGTCCGATTGATGCACACCCTGCTTGAACTTAGCCGTCAACTATATCCTCTTCGGAACTGTTCGCTGAGCCTCACCGAAAAGAACATCCGGGGGAAGAAATTCAGGGTTTGTCTGGAATATCATATCGGCAACTGCAAAGGTCCTTGCGAAGGTCGCCAGGCTTCGGAAGATTACGATAAATCCATTGCAGCCATCAGGGAAATCATCAAAGGAAATATCAATTCCGTGGCAAGGCAACTCCGCGAATTGATGATGAGTTACGCCGCTGCCGAAGAGTTTGAAAAAGCGCATCTAGTTAAAGAGAAACTTGCGCTGTTAGATAAATACCAGAGCAAATCAACCGTGGTGAGTCCAACCATCAACGATGTAGATGTATTTTCCATTTCCGCCGCCGGCGTTCATGCTTACGTGAATTACATGAAAGTGATGAACGGCGCAATCATCCAGGTACATACAATCGAACTGCACAATAAACTCGATGAGCCGCCCGAAGAACTTCTCACCCTCGCAATTACCGAAATCCGACAAAGATATGAGAGCCGGTCGCCGGAAATAATAGTCCCATTCGCCATCGGCTATGAGATGACCGGAGTTAAATTTACAATTCCAAGAATCGGCGATAAAAAGAAACTGCTTGAACTGTCGGAGCGAAATGTAAAATATTATCAGATTGAAAAGGAAAGACAGAAAGAAACAGTTGATCCCGAACACAGGTCGCGCCGGATACTCGAAACCATGATGAAAGACCTTCGAATGACGGAACTTCCTGTTCACATTGAATGTTTCGACAATTCCAACATCCAGGGTGAAAGCGCGGTGGCGGCAATGGTCTGTTTTAAAAATGCAAAACCCGATAAAAGCGAATACCGCCATTTCAACATTAAAACGGTTGAAGGTCCAAACGATTTTGCTTCAATGGAGGAGATTGTTCACCGCCGATATAAAAGGCTGCTCGATGAAAACAAACCGCTGCCTCAGCTCATCATCGTTGATGGAGGAAAAGGTCAACTCAGCGCGGCATTGAAAAGCCTTGCGGCGCTGGAACTTACCGGAAAGATGACGGTGATTGGCATTGCAAAGAAACTTGAGGAGATATATTACCCTAACGATCCTTTGCCAATGTACCTCGACAAAAAGTCGGAAACGCTCCGCATTATCCAGCAATTGCGCGACGAAGCGCACCGTTTCGGGATAACGCATCACCGCCAGCGCAGGGAAAAAGCAACCATGTCGCCGCAGTTGATGGAAATCTCCGGGATTGGTCCCAACATAAACCAGAAACTGCTCTGGAAATTCAAATCGGTGAAAAATATTAAGCTGGCAACTCTCGAAGAGTTACAGGAAACCATTGGAAAAGCAAAAGGGACAGTAGTATATCAACATTTTCAGGAAGAGATGAAAAAATAAACCAAATTTCAAATCTAAATTCCAATACCTTGCTATTTTAAATCAGGCATTCCAATACCTAAATTATTTATCTTTGCATAATAAATGATTATAATTGACTTAAATCGTTATTCATGGAGTCTGACGCCAATAAAGTTCTTAACGAGGTAACGCATAGCGAATACAAATACGGTTTTGTCACTGATATTGAAACTGAATTTGCTCCTGTCGGACTTACCGAAGATACCATCCGATATATTTCCAATAAGAAAAATGAACCGGAGTTTATGCTTGACTTCCGGCTGAAAGCATACCGACACTGGCTCACCATGAAACAGCCGCAATGGGCGCACCTGAAAATCGCTCCAATTGATTTCCGGGCTATCATCTTTTATGCGGCGCCAAAGAAAAAGGAAGAGCTATCGAGCCTCGACGAGGTGGACCCCGAATTGCTTGCCACCTTTAACAAACTTGGCATATCGCTGGATGAGCAGAAAAAACTAACAGGCGTTGCAGGCGTTGCAGTGGATGCAGTAATAGATAGTGTTTCCGTTAAAACCACCTTTTCCGAAACTCTTGCAAAACACGGAATCATCTTTTGCTCATTCAGCGAGGCAGTTCAAAACCATCCTGACCTTGTGAAACAATATATGGGATCGGTTGTTCCATTCACCGACAACTATTTTGCCGCTCTCAATTCGGCGGTTTTCAGCGATGGATCTTTTTGTTTTATTCCGAAAGGAGTGCGCTGCCCGATGGAATTGTCAACCTATTTTCGAATTAACGCCGCCAATACCGGTCAGTTTGAACGCACGCTCATCGTTGCCGAAGAGGGCGCTTATGTAAGTTATATGGAAGGATGCACAGCCCCGCAGCGCGACGAAAACCAGCTTCATGCAGCCATTGTTGAAATCGTGGCATTGAAAGACGCATCGGTAAAATATTCAACGGTTCAGAATTGGTATCCGGGAGATAAAAACGGCGTTGGTGGTATTTACAACTTTGTAACAAAACGCGGCGTCTGCAAAGGAAGCAATGCAAAAATCAGTTGGACACAGGTTGAAACCGGTTCAGCCATTACCTGGAAATATCCCAGTTGCATTCTTCTTGGCGATAACTCGGTAGGGGAATTTTATTCGGTGGCTGTAACCAATAATCATCAGCAGGCAGATACCGGATCAAAGATGATGCATATCGGGAAAAATACCAAAAGCACCATTATTTCAAAAGGAATCTCTGCCGGAAAAAGCAATAACTCCTACCGGGGATTGGTGCGAATTTCGAAGAATGCCACAAATTCACGTAATTACAGCCAATGCGATTCGCTGCTGCTTGGCAGTAAGTGCGGCGCTCATACATTCCCATATATTCAGGTTGACAACAAATCTTCCATCGTAGAACATGAAGCAACCACCTCTAAAATTTCCGAAGACCAGCTTTTCTATTGTCAGCAGCGCGGTATTGATACCGAAAGCGCCATCGGTCTTATTGTGAACGGATACGCTAAAGAAGTGCTCAAACAGCTTCCAATGGAATTTGCCGTAGAAGCTCAAAAATTGCTTTCAATTTCTCTCGAAGGAAGCGTAGGATAATTTGAAAATGCAAAACCCAAATGCCACTCCCTACTATCTACTATCTACTTTCTACTTTCTACTTTCTACTTTCTACTTTCTACTTTCTACTTTCTACTTTTTTAACTAAAGAATATGTTACTCAGCATCAAAAACCTGCACGCCGGCATTAACGGCAAAGAGATTCTCCGGGGTGTAAACCTCGATGTAAACAAAGGCGAGGTACATGCCATCATGGGACCGAACGGCACCGGAAAAAGTACGTTAGCTTCGGTAATTGCAGGACGGGAAGTGTTTGATGTTACTGCCGGCGAGATCCTTTATAAAGGTAAGAATTTGCAGAATCTCTCCATCGAAGATCGCGCCCGCGAAGGAATTTTCCTGGGGTTTCAGTATCCGGTGGAGATTCCCGGGGTCAGCATTACCAACTTCATGCGCACTGCCGTAAATGAAGTGCGTAAGTTCAAAGGACTTGATCCGCTGCCGGGAGTAGATTTTCTCAGGCTCATGGAAGAGAAGAAAAAGTTAGTTGAGATTACCTCAAACCTCACCAATCGCTCTGTCAATGAAGGTTTCTCGGGAGGGGAGAAGAAGAAAAACGAGATTTTCCAGATGGCGATGCTCGAACCTACGCTCGCCATTCTTGATGAAACCGATTCGGGTCTTGATATTGACGCTCTCCGGATTGTGGCAAACGGCGTTAACAAACTGCGCCGGTCTGATAACGCTTTCCTCGTAATAACCCATTATCAGAGGTTACTCGAATACATAGTACCCGATTTTGTACATGTGTTATTCCAGGGGAAAATTGTGAAATCAGGAGGAAAGGAACTGGCGATAGAACTCGAAGAAAAAGGTTACGACTGGATAAAAAAAGAACAGGAATAATTACTCTTTACCATGCAACCGTTAAGCACAGAACCCATCACTCCCGATCGCCTGATCGGTCTTTATGAAAAGAACCGGAAAAAGCTGGCTGCGAATGATACCGCCGCCCTCGCTGAAATCAGGACAAAATCTTTTAAATCCTTTGCTGAACTTGGTTTTCCAACCACAAGCCTTGAATCATGGCGAAATACCGATCTCTCTGAAAGCCTGGAAAAAAATTACCGCGTTCCGTTGCAACGACCTGATCAGGTAAACTTTCATAAGGTTTTCCGTTGCAATATTCCGCATCTCGATACAGCCGTTATCGGACAGTTGAATGGCTGGTATGTGTCCAAAGATGTTCCGCTGATGGAACTGGGCAACGGGATTATCATGGGTAGCCTCGCCGAAGCCAAAAAAAAGTATCCCAGACTGGTTGAAAAGTATTATGGACGGATTGCAGATTACTCAAACGATGGTTTAACAGCCCTGAATACCGCTTTTGCGCAGGACGGCGTTTTCATTTACGTACCGGATAATGTCCAAAGTCCGAAACCAGTTCAGTTGATAAATGTGATTCAGCATGAGGAAAGTTTATTTCTTCAGTCGCGGAATCTTATTGTGGTTGGCTCCAACTCACGTCTGTCGCTTGTGCATTGTGATGATTCATATAACCATCAGGCAAGTTTTTCGAATATTGTAACCGAAATTCATGTTGGTGAAAATGGTTTCCTGGATCATTATAAGCTCCAGAATCTGAACAACAGCAGCGCCTTGATCGGTTCGGTATATTTCAGGTTGGAAACGTCGGCAAGCCTCGAATCACACTATATTTCATTGAACGGAGGATTATTGCGTAACAACATCCGGGTTCTTTTCAATGGTCCTCACGGAAATGCCAACATCCATGGCATTTATCTAATGGACGGTAAGCAGCATGTTGATAACAACCTGTTTATTGACCATGCCCATCCCGACTGCACAAGCTCCGAAACTTTTAAGGGAATTCTTGATGAACATGCAAGGGCAGTTTTTAACGGACATGTCCTTGTGCGGCGGGACGCTGTAAAAACAGACGCCCGTCAGAAAAATAAGAATATTCTTCTCACCGATACAGCCCGCGTAAATTCAAAACCCTTCCTGGAAATCTACAATGACGACGTAAAATGTTCGCATGGCTCTACAACGGGGCAGCTCGACACGGAATCTATGTTCTATCTGCGTCAGCGTGGAATAGGGGAGGAAACTGCCCGCATGTTGCTGATGTTTGCCTTTGCCGATGAAATTGTTGCAAAAATCGCCATTCCGCAACTGCGGCAACGTATTGAAGATATGGTAAAAAAACGTTTGCAGGGCGAACTTCAGATTTGCGAACAATGCGTGCTTCATTGTAGTACGCCTGAACATCCTGTTGAGTTTCAGATTGATCTGGGGAGAATATAAAAAGACGAGGGACGAGGGACGAGGGGTTTAATGGGATAATTTTTGATTTGTAGCCCCACCAGGAATCGAACCTGGATTTAAAGTTTAGGAAACTTCCGTTCTATCCATTGAACTACAGGGCCTGAAACAGGGCAAAATTACACAATTTTTTCCATTGTGAATGCAATTTGTGTCTCCACCAACGGGAAGATATACCAGGTTACAGGTTTCAGGTTTCAGGTTTGAGTCCGCTCCGAAAAGTAGTTAGAAAAATAATAATTTGGCTAAAGCCCGGAATGTCAGCAAATTGAATTGCCACTACCTTAAGGTAGTGGCAATTGATAAACAGATAGTTACTGGACTTTAGTCCAAATTGCTTCCTTTTCGGATTAGGCTCAACTTTGAACATTCGAACCTGAAATCTGGAATCTTTAAAATGCGCCGTTTATCCCGTTTTGAGTATAATTTCTGATCCATCAGTTTATTTGTATATTTGTAAGCAGTTGAATTTTTAGCTATATGATTTCAGATATTATCGTTATACTTTTTCTTTTTATTATAAACGGGTTGTTGTCAATGACCGAAATTGCCCTTGTTTCGGCGCGCAAAACCAAACTCGATATTGATGCGCAGCGGGGCGATAAATCGGCAAAACTTGCTTTGGATAATGCAAACTCGCCTTCGCGGATTATTTCAACCATTCAACTTGTAATTACGCTGATTGGAATACTAACGGGCGTGTATTCGGGAGCGGCATTTGCCGGTGGCATGACAACCCTGCTTACTCAGGCAGGACTGAGCGCTACCCTTAGCGCTACCTTCGCCATTGTGGTCGTGGTTACGCTGGTTGCATTTTTGTCGCTGGTGATTGGCGAGCTGGTGCCAAAGCAGATCGGACTCGCAAACCCGGAGAGTATTGCAAAGGCGATGGTGCCGTTTTTGCTGATGCTTGCCTACATTACTTATCCCTTCACATGGTTATTGTCCAAAACCAGCGATTTGATAGTTCGCCTTATGAATATCAAGCCGTCGCCTGAATCGAAGGTAACCGAAGAGGAGATAAAAGCGATGGTTCAGGAGGGAGCCGAAGATGGAGAAGTTCAGGAGATTGAACAGGATATCGTCGAGCGCGTTTTTCACCTTGGCGACAGAAAGGTCTCTTCCCTGATGACTCACCATTCTGACCTTGAATGGCTCGACATCAATGACTCTCCCGAAGTTATTCGAAATAAAATAAGGACAGAGCTGCATTCGGTATATCCGGTTTGTGAAGACGACCTTGATAATGTTCTGGGGGTGATCCTGATCAAAGACCTTTTTCTGGAAAATATCTGCGACGAAAACTTCAACATCCGCGACCGATTGAAACCTGCCCAGTTTGTTCATGAAGCTATCACAGCTTATGAAACGTTGGAATTGTTTAAGCAAAATAAAATCCACTATGGATTGGTTGTTGATGAATACGGCTCAACGGTTGGGATGGTTACCCTCAATGATATTCTGGAAGCGCTTGTTGGCGATTTCAACGAACCAAATCCCGACGAACCGCAAATCAATCAGCGTGATGACGGAAGCTGGCTTGCCGACGGACAGATGTCGTTTTACGAATTTGCTTACAAATTCAATATCCAGGGGTTTGATAAAGGTAAAATCAAATTCGATACCCTTGCAGGTCTCGCTATGAGCATCCTTAAACATATTCCCAGACCCGGCGAAAAGTTTGTATGGCGGGAATATGAGTTTGAGGTTGTTGACCTCGATGGCAACCGAATTGATAAGTTGATTATTACAAAGAACGAAATCTGACCCATGAAAAAATACCGGTTACCTTTGATAAGCTTAGTGTTCTTTCTCGTTGCATCCTTGTTAATTGCATTCACTACCGCGTTTCATTACTTTATCCCCGCCCAGCAGGTTGTGCTAAGCCACGGCATTCAGTACGGCGCAGTTTTGAAAGATTTTCTGTTTGTTCAGGAGGTAACCATGAAACAACGTTATCTTTCAAGGATTGAGATTTACATCGCAAAGCTGCCGAGTCAATACAACAATTCAAATGTTTTTCTTCTGATTGACGACCAGCAAAGGATACTGTTTACAAAACGGTTTTCTTCAACCGATTTCGGGGAGGCGCTGCATTTTCCTTTTAATTTCGGAAATACTTTTGATATCGGGAAGGGAAAAAAGGTGTATGCATGTATATATTCCATTGATGGAGACCAGCAAAGTTATATCGGTCTTGCAAGGAAAGAGAACGGCAACATCGGAAAACTCTATGTAATGCCAATTCTCAACAATGATGTTTTACAAAGCTTTGTCAACCGGCAGTCGTTGGTTGATTTTAAAGGAACTCTTGGCGTAAGAACCTATGAAAGCAATTGGCGCTTTTTTTCGGTTTTCCAGATTTTTCTATACTTCATCGCATTTCTTATCGCAATGATGATCCTGAAGGGCAATAGAATAATGCCATTCATCCTACAGGTTCGCATTAAACCAGAATATGTTTTTGGAGTTATTTCACTGGTATTCGGAATGATTATGCTGATAATTACACCACCTTTTCAGGTTCCCGATGAACCGGCGCATTTCTACCGTTCTTATCAGGTATCTGATTTCAACCTTTTTAAAATGAAGGATGAAATTCCAAAATCTCTGGTTAAGATGGTTGACACAACTAGCAGGATGCAGTTCAGTACCCACGAAAAAACAAACTGCGAGGAGATTCTTTCACTTGCGAAAATTCAAACTAACCCCGGCGAAAGGACTCATACCGTATCTCCGGATTATATAATTCCTTATATTCCCCAGTCTCTTGGTATTTTCATGGGAAAATTACTTGGTTTTAACCTCTTATGGCTTTTTTATTTGGGCAGGTTATTCAACCTTCTGGCAACCCTGTTCCTGGTTTTTCTTGCCATCAGAATAACCCCTGTTTTCAAATGGGTATTTTTATTACTCGGTATTTTACCGATGTCGCTTTATCAGTTTGCCTCTTTGTCGTATGATGCCGGAACGATATGTTTGTCATTCCTTTTGCTTGCATTTATTCTGAAACTTGCATTTGATAAGTCATCAAACGTTACGAATCGGGCGCTCGTCTGGCTTTTTACAATTTCCTTTATGCTTGCGGCTTCAAAACCGCCATATTTTTTAATAATTCTGACTTTTTTAATAATTCCGGCGGTCAGGGTTGGTTCTATCAGGAAATACATTGCTGTATTTACCGGTCTGATTATTATGTGTCTCGTGGTTTCACAACTTTGGGTTCCTGTGAAGAAGTTCATGGAAAAGCTCGCTACTTTTCCTTCACGAACAGGAATTCAGCTTGCCGGATTCGTGTCTGCCGACCTGTTTTCCGGACAACTGACAACAAACGACAAAACGCTGGCTATGGCTTTACCTCCTCCACCCCAAACCCGGCAGAATCAGCCGGCGCGGTCACAACCGGAAACAAAACCGGTGGGTAATCCTTCGGAAACTAACCAGAATACCGCCGCCGATTCAACTCAAACAGTAACTCAACCAGTTGCCAGTCCTTTCAATCCGGCAGAGCAGAAGAACTTTATTATAAAGAACCCCATCACATACATAGGAATTATTTTTAATACCATTATAAAATCCGGTAATCTATATTTAATTAGTATTATCGGACTGTTTGGATGGATAGACACCCAGGTGCCGGAGGCGCTGGCTTATATCTATCTGACAATCCTTCTAATTCTATCTCTCCTTTCGCCGTCGCCGGGAATTCACTTTGGGATAGTAAAAAAGCTAATCCTTTTTGGAACTTTGCTGCTTACATTCGCGTTAATCGAAACCGCAATGTATCTTTACTGTAATCCGGTAGGAAGCAGTTCGATCATTGCGGTTCAGGGGAGGTACTTCATTGCTATAAGTCCACTGCTATTCCTGCTTTTTTACAACAATAGCGTATCGCGACTTTTGGTCTTGACGCCCAACAACAGCCAATCGGAGATGAAAAGGAAAAAAGTCGTCAGGAAAAAAAGTTCTGAACAAAATTCGGAACGTGAATCGCTGTTGGAAAAGATATTTCCTCTGGCTTCGGTATTGTTTGCGATTATCGCATTGATGTGGTCAGTCTGTCTGATTCTTGATAGATTTTACATTTTGACTATGTAGATTTCCCGGTCTCGGATTTCCCTGAAAAATTCATTTTATCCGCAGCATATATAAATAATAGTATTTTTATTGTATTTTTGCCCAGTCGTTATTACCAACTATATCCATACTGATTTCTATTGAAATGTCTCCGTACTATTTCAAACAGGAACAGTTTTGGAATATTTGGTTTTATAGCAATCCGGAGTTTCCAAATGGCTATTAATTATTTTATTTCAATATAAATGATAAATTCAAATCAATGAAAAACAACTACACTTTCGTAAGAATGCTGATTGTGTTTTTAATCAGCTTTGGCAGCCTCTGCGGCTTTGCTCAGGATCCTTTGATTGTAGGTTCCATCAGCGCTAACCAGGCAATATGTTCGGGCATTTCGCCGGCGCCGCTTGTTGGTATTGGTCCTGCAAACGGAACCAATCCAACCTTCCAGTGGCAAAGTTCGCTCGACAATTTCATGTTTACCGATATTGTCGGCGCAACAGTAATTACTTATCAACCGGGTGTACTTTCAACTACTACCTATTACCGTCAAATGCAGAATGCCGAGGGAACAACAGGTGGTCCGCTACCCACGAATGTGGTTACCATCACTATCAAGCCTGCCCTTGTTGGAGGTTCCATTTATCCCAATCAGTCGGTTTGCTCTGGCGTTCTACCGGGGCTGCTTCATGCCATTCCTCCTTCCACAGGAACTTCACCAACCTATCAATGGCAATTATCCTTAACCGGGTCTATCTTTTTTAACCTTTCAGGAGCGACAAATCAGAATTATCAGCCCAACCCGCAGTACACATCAGTTGACAGCCTGACTTATTATTTCAGGCAAATACAGAATGATCCGGGAACATGTTATGGACCGCATTACACAAATGTAATTACACTTACAATTTTACCCGCTCTGCTGGTAGGGGCGATTAGTGAAAACCAGTCGGTATGCACAGGAATGGTTCCCAATCCACTAACTGGAACGCCTCCAACTAATGGAACCAACCATACTTTCCAATGGCAGAGTTCGGTTGACAATATTGCCTTCGCCAACATCAGCGGCGCAACATTGCTGAATTATCAGCCTGAGGCGCTTACAACAACTACCTGGTTCAGATTGCAACAGAACGCCAGTAGTACTTGTGGGGGGCCGCTGCCAACAAACGTCGTAACCATTACTGTAATGCCAAATCTTATTGTAGGTTCGATTAGCGCCGATCAGTCCTTTTGTACCGGTACCTTACCTGTGCAACTCAACGGTGTTGCGCCAACAAATGGAACATCGCCTACGTATCAATGGCAGAGTTCGCTCGATAACATCACATTTAACAATATCGCCGGCGCAACTTCACTCAATTATCTGCCCGGAAGTGTGATTGTCACTACCTATTTCCGGCAAATGCAGAATGCATCTGGAATTTGTGATGGACCTAAACCAACCAACGTAGTGACAATTACTGTAAATCCTTTACCCACTGCAACGATAAGCGGCTCCGCTTCAATTTGCAAAGGATTTGGCGCTCCTATCAGCATTGCTTTCACCGGCGCTGCGCCGTGGAATTTCACGCTTTACGATGGCGTGATGTTCTACCCCGTCACAGGAATCATTGAAAATCCATATAATACTATAGTCTTACCCCTCGACAGTTCATTGACCTATACAATCCCAGTAGTTTCCGATGCAAATTTGTGTTCGAATGTTGGCGCCGGCGCGGCTGTGATTACGGTGATTCCAAGACCTACGGCTACAATAAGCGGCGATAATACAATTTGTGATGGTTCGGAGTCCACGTTGATTGTTGATCTTACAGGTTCTCAACCCTGGACTATTGATATAACCAATGGAACTACCACGATAACAGTGGGTGGCATAACACATTCGCCATACACTTTAAATGTTAGCCCTGAAATTACGACGACATATACAGTTACCAGTGTAATAGACGCCACCATCTGCCCAGGTTTTATTTTTGGCAGCGCTGTTGTAACGGTTAATCCATTACCTGCCGCAGTTGCAGGCGCAAACCGCGCTATCTGTCTTGGAGAAAGTACACAAATTGGATCTGAGCCGGTAGCCGGAAATACTTACAGTTGGATTTCTAACCCGGCAGGATTTACTTCAACACAAGCAAATCCAATAGTAGCGCCACTGGCGACAACAAAATTTATCGTCGTTGAAACTATTACCGCTACAGGTTGTTTCAAAAGCGATAGTGTTGTAGTTTCCGTAAATCCGCTGCTTGCCGTTGGTTCGATAAGCGACAATCAGACCATTTGTGCGGGAACAATTCCTGTGCAACTCAACGGAGTTGCCCCGGCAAGCGGATCAGAGCCGACATATCAATGGCAGAGTTCGCCTGATAATATTACCTTCGGTAACATCGCCGGCGCAACTTTGCTGAATTATCAGCCAGGCTTTCTGACCGTTACAACTTATTTCCGTCAGTTGCAGAATGCATCAGGTACATGTGATGGACCGAAAGCGACCAATGTGGTTGCGATTACGGTAGATCCTTTACCGACTGCAACAATTAGTGGAACTACTACAATTTGTAAAGGATTTGGAGCTCCTCTGAGCATCGCTTTTACCGGTACTGCGCCGTGGAATTTCACAGTTTACGATGGCGTAATGTTTTACCCCGTCACAGGTAATCTTGAAAATCCATATAATTTTAGCGTCTTACCGCTTGACGGTTCATTGACATACACAGTGACAGTAGTTTCCGATGCAACTTTATGTTCGAATGTTGGCTCCGGCTCAGCCGTTGTAACGGTTAATGAAAAGCCGACAGCAATTATCAGTGGAGACGCTACAATTTGTAATGGATCATCGGCAGTTTTGAGTGTCGCTCTTACAGGCGCGCAACCGTGGGAAATTACCTATAGCGATGGTACAACTCCGGTAACAGTATCTGGTATAACTGTCAGCCCATATACTTTCAGCGTCAGCCCGACGTCAACCGTTACTTATACTGTGACAAGCGTGGTGGATACAAAATGTCCGAATTTAGGCGAAGGCAGCGCAACCGTTGTGGTTGACCAGGCTCTTGAGGCTGGCTCAATTAGCGCCGATCAGACAATTTGTATGGGAACGTTGCCAGATCCGCTCATCGGAGTAGCTCCGTGGAATGGAACATCGCCGACTTATCAATGGCAGAGTTCGCTTGACAACATCACATTTAGCAACATCGCCGGCGCCACTTCACTCAATTATCAACCCGCCGGTGTGACCGGCGTCACCTATTTCCGTCAGATGCAGAATGCAACCGGCGTTTGCGGCGGTCCGTTGCCAACAAACGTTGTAACTATTACGGTAAATGCTTTGCCAACAGCAACGATAAGTGGAACCGCTACAATTTGTAAAGGATTTGGAAGTCCTTTAAGCATTGCTTTCACTGGCTCTGCGCCGTGGAATTTCACGCTTTACGATGGCGTTATGTTTTACCCCGTTACAGGAATCAATGAAAATCCATATAATTTTAGCGTCCTACCGCTTGACAGTTCATTGACATACACAGTTACAGTAGTTTCCGATGCAACTTTATGTTCGAATGTTGGCACAGGCTCAGCCGTTGTAACGGTAAATCCAAAACCAACAGCTATTATCAGTGGCGACGCTACAATTTGTGCCGGGTCATCAGCAGTTCTGAGCGTTGCCCTGACCGGGGCGTTGCCATGGGATATCACCTACACAGATGGTACAACTCCGGTGACAGTGACAGGAATAACTGCAAGTCCATATACTTTCAGCGTCAGCCCGACTTCAACCGCCACCTATACGGTGACAAGCGTTGTAGATACCAAATGCCCGAATTTAGGCGAAGGCAGCGCAACTGTTGTGGTTGATCCGAATCTTGCTGTCGGCTCAATCAGCGCCGATCAGACAATTTGTGCTGGCACATTGCCAGGCCAGCTCATCGGAGTCGCCCCGTCGAATGGAACATCGCCAACTTATCAATGGCAGAGTTCGCTTGACAACATTACATTTACGAACATAACCGGCGCAACTACACTTAATTATCAACCAGGCGGTTTGACCGGCATCAACTATTTCCGTCAGATGCAGAATGCCTCTGGTACTTGCGGCGGACCGTTGCCAACAAATATAGTTACAATATCCGTTAGCGTTGATCCGGAATTGATTGTTGGGTCTATTTCTGCCGATCAGACAATTTGTGCGGGAACATTGCCAGGGCAGCTCATCGGAGTAGCCCCGTCGAATGGAACATCGCCATCTTATCAATGGCAGAGTTCGCTCGATAACATTACATTTGGAAACATCGCAGGCGCCACTTCACTCAATTATTCGCCCGGCGTTGCGACCGGCGTTACTTATTTCCGTCAGATGCAGGATGCAACCGGAACTTGCGGCGGTCCGCTGCCAACAAACGTTGTAACTATTACCGTAAATGCTTTGCCGACGGCAACGATTAGCGGATCCGCTGTAATTTGCAAAGGTTTCGGCGCTCCTCTCACTGTTGCTTTAACGGGCGTTGCACCGTGGGATTTTACATATTCCGATGGCGTTAATCTTATCACCCTTTATGGAGTCACAGATCCATCATATAATTTAAATGTTTGGCCGCTAAGTTCAATGACCTACACTGTCACCGATGTTTCTGATGCGACTATGTGTTCGAATGTTGGCGCCGGTTCAGCCGTTGTAACGGTTAATGAAAGACCGACAGCGACTATAAGTGGAGACGCGACAATTTGTGCCGGATTATCTACAGTTTTGAGTGTCGCTCTGACCGGTACGTTGCCATGGGGTATCACCTACACAGATGGCACAACTCCGGTAACCGTAACGGGAATAACTGCAAGTCCATATACTTTCAGCGTCAGCCCGACAGCCGCAACAACTTATACGGTTACAAGTGTGACGGATGCAAATTGTCCGAATTTAGGCGAAGGCAGCGCGACTGTTGTGGTTGATCCAACGCTTGCTGTAGGCTCAATCAGCGCCGATCAGACAATTTGTGAGGGAACATTGCCAGGCCAGCTCATCGGAGTAGCCCCATCGAATGGAACATCGCCGACTTATCAATGGCAGAGTTCGCTTGATAACATCACATTTAGCAACATCGCAGGCTCGACAGCGCTCAATTATCAGCCAGGCGCTTTGACCGGCGTCACCTATTTCCGTCAGATGCAGAATGCAACCGGCGTTTGCGGCGGTCCTTTGCCAACAAATGTTGTAACTATTACCGTAAATGCTTTGCCGACTGCAACGATTAGCGGATCCGCTGTAATTTGCAAAGGTTTCGGAGCTCCTCTCACTGTTGCCTTAACGGGCGTTGCGCCGTGGGATTTTACATATTCCGATGGCGTTAATCTTATCACCCTTTATGGCGTCACAGATCCATTATATAATTTAAATGTTTGGCCGCTAAGTTCAATGACCTACACTGTCACCGATGTTTCCGATGCAACTTTATGTTCGAATATTGGCTCCGGCTCAGCAGTTGTAACGGTTAATGAAAAACCGACAGCTATTATCAGTGGAGACGCTACAATTTGTGCCGGGTCATCAGCAGTTCTGAGCGTTGCCCTGACCGGGGCGTTGCCATGGGATATCACCTACTCAGATGGCACAACTCCGGTAACAGTGACAGGAATAACTGCAAGTCCATATACTTTCAGCGTCAGCCCGACATCCACCACGACTTATACAGTTACAAGTGTGACGGATACAAAATGTCCGAATTTAGGCGAAGGCAGCGCAACTGTTGTGGTTGATCCGAATCTTGCTGTCGGCTCAATCAGCCCCAATCAGACAATTTGCGCTGGAACATTGCCAGCCCAGCTCATCGGAGTAGCCCCGTCGAATGGAACATCGCCGACTTATCAATGGCAGAGTTCGATGGATAATGTCACATTTAGCAACATCGCCGGCGCAACGTCGCTGAATTATCAGCCCGACGCGGCAACTGCTATCACCTATTTTCGTCAGATGCAGAATGCCTCCGGTACCTGCGGCGGTCCGTTGCCAACAAACGTTGTAACTATTACCGTAAATGCTTTGCCAACTGCAACGATTAGCGGATCCGCTGTAATTTGTAAAGATTTCGGCGCTCTTCTCACCGTTGCCTTCACTGGCACACCGCCCTGGGATTTTACATATTCCAATGGGGTTGATTTAATCCCTAAATATGGAATCACTGATCCAATATATAATATAACTGTTTACCCGGAAAGTACAATGACCTACACAATTGTGGTGGTATCCGATGCAACTACGTGTTCGAATGTTGGCTCCGGCTCAGCCGTTGTAACGGTTAAACCAAAACCGACAGCTATTATGAGTGGAGACGCTACAATTTGTAGTGGATCATCCGCAGTTTTGAGCGTTGCTCTTACTGGCGTTCAGCCCTGGGATATCAACTATTGGGATGGTACAACCCTGGTAACAGTGATTGGTATAACTGCAAGTCCATATACTTTCAGCGTCAGCCCTGCATCTACTAAAACTTATACAGTAACTGTTGTAACAGATGCAACTTCATGTTCGAATTTTGGCGAAGGATTCGCGACTGTTGTGGTTGATCCAGCGCTTGCTGTTGGCTCCATCAGCGCCGATCAGACAATTTGTGCTGGAACATTGCCAGCCCAGCTTATCGGAGTAGCCCCGTCGAATGGAACATCGCCAACTTATCAATGGCAGAGTTCGCTCGACAATATTACATTTACAAATGTCGCAGGCGCCACTTTACTCAATTACCAACCAGGCGCTTTGACGGTGACAACCAAATACCGTCAGATGCAGAATGCAACCGGCGTTTGCGGCGGTCCGTTGCCAACAAACGTTGTAACCATCACCGTTAACGCTGATCCGTTGCTGATTGTCGGTTCAATTGGCGTAAACCAGTCAATTTGTAGCGGTTCTGTTCCAGCGCAACTGACCGGAATTCCACCTTCCACCGGAACTGCTCCTACTTACCAATGGCAGAGTTCGCTTGATAATGTTACCTTTATTAACATCAATGGCGCAACTTCGCTGAATTATCAGCCCGGCGCGGTGACTGCTGTCACCTATTTCCGTCAGATGCAGGACGCGTCTGGCGCTTGCGGCGGTCCGTTGCCAACAAATGTTGTGACTATTTCTCTGAATCCTGATTTAATTGTTGGTTCAATTGCCGCTGACCAGACGATATGTATGTTAACAAAACCAGGGCAGCTCAATGGAGTTGCGCCTGCAAACGGAACTGCTCCAACTTACCAGTGGCAGAGTTCTCTCGACAATTTGAACTTTGCTAACATCAATGGCGCAACCATGTTGAATTATCAGCCGAATTTACTTAGTTTCACTACATATTTCAGGCAATTGCAAAATGCCACAGGAACTTGCTTAGGCCCGTTGCCAACCAACACGGTTACCATTACCATAAACCCGGATCTGATAGTTGGTTCCATTGGATCCAATCAGACGATCGGTTCAGGCTCGATACCGGCTATGCTCACCGGCATTGCCCCGTTGAATGGAACATCGCCAAGCTACCAATGGCAAATTTCAACGGATAATATCACATTTACTGACATCAGTGGCGCAATAAGCCTGAATTATCAACCAGATGCGCTAACTTCAACAACTTACTTCCGTCTGTTGCAGAATGCCCTTGGCACTTGTGCGGGTCCGCTGCCTACCAACGTTGTTACAATAACGGTAAACCCGGCTCTGCTTGTTGGCTCTATCAGCGCTAACCAGAGTATTTGTGCGGGGCAGGTTCCATCGCAACTCGTTGGAATTGGTCCTTACAACGGAACCGCTCCAACTTATCAATGGCAAAGTTCGCTCGATAACAGCACATTCACTAACATCACGGGCGCGACTTCACTAAATTATCAGCCCGGCGCGGTTAATGTAATTACCTATTTCCGTCAGATGCAGAATGCCTCTGGCGCTTCCGGCGGTCCGCTGCCAACGAATGTTGTTACCATTTCCATGAATCCTGATTTGATTGTTGGCTCGATTGGAACAAGCCAAATAATTTGTGAAGGAGCTATTCCCGCCCAACTCACCGCAGTCGCCCCGTCGAATGGAACTTCGCCGACTTATCAATGGCAGAGTTCGCTTGATAACAGCACATTTACAAATATCGCCGGCGCAACTACACTCAATTATCAACCCGGCGCGGTGATTGTCACCACCTATTTCAGGCAGACGCAGGATGCGTCTGGCGCTTGCGGCGGTCCGTTACCAACCAATGTAATCACAATTTCGATAACGCCTCTGCTTGTAGTCGGTTCAGCAAGCGCTGATCAGAACATCTGTAATGGAGAAACACCTTCGCCGCTCAACGCCCTGCCACCTTCTAACGGAACTTCTCCTACTTATCAATGGCAGAGTTCTCTTGATAATGTTACATATACCAATATCGGTGGCGCAACTGCGCTGATATACCAGCCCGGCGCTTTGACGGTGACAACCAAATACCGTCAGATGCAGGATGCATCAGGTACTTGTGGCGGTCCGCTGCCAACAAACGTTGCAACTATCACGGTTAACGCTGATCCATTGCTTATTGTCGGGTCAATTGGCGTAAACCAGTCAATTTGCAGCGGTTCAATCCCGGCGCAACTGACCGGAATTCCACCTTCAAATGGAACCGCTCCTACTTACCAATGGCAAAGTTCGCTTGATAACAGTACATTTACGAACATCGCTGGCGCTACAACATTAAATTACCAGCCTGGCGCTATGACTGCCGTCACCTATTTCAGGCAGACGCAGGATGCGTCTGGCACATGCGGCGGTCCGTTGCCAACCAATGTAGTTACAATTTCAATTACTCCTCAGCTTGTTGTAGGTTCAGTTAGCGCCAACCAGTCAATCTGTTCCGGGGGAATACCAGCGCTATTAAACTCGATACCGCCAGCCAACGGAACTTCGCAAACCTATCAATGGCAGAGTTCACTTGATAATGTGACATTTACGAATATTTTTGGCGCGACAGTACAAACATATCAACCTGGCTCTATAACCGGCGTTACCTATTTCCGGCAGATGCAGGATGCATCCGGAACTTGCGGCGGTCCATTACCAACTAATGTTGTGACAATCACCGTTGGCGTTGATCCGGCATTGATAGTTGGTTCGATTGCAGCCAACCAGTCAATTTGTAGCGGTTCAATTCCGGCACAACTTACCGGTATTCCACCTTCCACTGGAACGTCGCCAACATATCAATGGCAGAGTTCGCTTGATAACAGCACATTTACTAACATCATTGGCGCTACGTCACTCAATTATCAGCCCGGCGCGGTTACTGCTATAACCTATTTCCGTCAGATTCAGAATGCGTCTGGCGCTTGTGGCGGTCCTTTGACAACCAATGTAGTGACAATTTCAATGAACCCCGCCCTTGTAGTTGGCTCAATTTCTGCAAATCAGACAATCTGTGCGGGAGCGATTCCGGCGCAGCTTACCGGAGTTGGTCCTTCAAATGGAACATTCCCAACATATCAGTGGCAGAGTTCACTTGATAACAGTACATTTACGAACATCAGCGGGGCAACATTACTTAATTATCAGCCCGGCGCGTTGACAAGTATCACATATTTCAGACAGACGCAGAATGCGTTTGGCGCTTGCGGCGGTCCGTTGCCAACCAATGTTGTTACAATAACGGTGAATCCTCTACTTGTAGTCGGATCAATCAGCGCAAACCAGGCAGTTTGCACAGGTTCAATACCTGCACAGCTTAACGGTATTGCCCCGACAAACGGAACCTCTCCAACTTATCAGTGGCAGAATTCAACCGACAATATCACATTTACGGATATCCCTGGCGAGACAAGTCTTAATTACCAACCAGGCGCATTAATCGTAACAATGTACTTCCGTCAGATGCAGAATGCGTCTGGGGTATGCGGCGGACCTTTGCCAACAAATGTTGTCGTCATCACCGTTAACCCAGACCTGGTTGTTGGTTCTATTTCAGCAAATCAGTCAGTCTGTGCAGGAACGATTCCGGCGCAACTCATCGGAGTTGGTCCTTCAAATGGAACATCGCCAACGTATCAATGGCAGAGTTCACTTGATAACATCACTTTCGGTAACATCGCTGGCGCTACATCACTCAATTATCAACCCGGCGCGGTTACAGCTATAACCTATTTCCGTCAGATGCAGGATGCATCTGGTACTTGCGGCGGTCCTTTGCCAACCAATGTAGTGACAATTTCTATGAGCCCCGACCTTGTAGTTGGCTCAATTTCTGCAAATCAGACAATCTGTACGGGAACGATTCCGGCGCAACTTACCGGAGTTGGTCCTTCAAATGGAACATCACCAACATATCAGTGGCAGAGTTCGCTGGATAACAGCACATTTACGAACATCAGCGGGGCAACATTACTCAATTATCAGCCCGGCGCGTTGACTGGCATCGCCTATTTCCGTCAGATGCAGGATGCATCTGGAGTTTGCAGCGGACCATTGCCAACCAATGTTGTTACAATAACGGTGAATCCACTACTTGTTGTCGGATCAATCAGCGCAAACCAGACAGTTTGCACAGGTTCAATACCTGCACAGCTTAACGGTGTTGCCCCGGCAAACGGAACATTGCCAACTTATCAGTGGCAGAATTCAACCGACAATATCACGTTTACGGATATCCCTGGAGAAACAGGTCTTAATTACCAACCAGGCGCATTAATCGTAACAATGTACTTCCGTCAGATGCAGGATGCGTCTGGCACATGCGGCGGACCTTTGCCAACAAATGTTGTCACGATCACGGTTAACCCAGATTTGGTTGTTGGTTCTATTGCCGCTGACCAGTCGGTGTGCAGCAATACTCTACCTGCCCTGCTAACGGCTACTCCTCCGGCAAACGGAACAGCGCCGACCTATCAGTGGCAGAGTTCGCTGGATAATATTACATTCAGTAACATTATTGGCGCGACGTCGCAGAATTATCAATCAGGCTTGTTGAGCGTTACAACCTATTTCCGTCAGATGCAGAATGCATCGGGAACGTGTGGCGGTCCGCTTCCAACCAACGTGGTAACCATTACTGTTTCAGAGGCGCTTGTTGTAGGTTCAATCAGCGCTGATCAGACGATTTGTAGTGGTTTTGCGCCTGCCCTGCTCATTGGAGTACCGCCATCAAACGGAACATTACCAACGTATCAGTGGCAGAGTTCACTTACCAATTTCACATTTACCGATATTAATGGGGCAACTGACCTGAATTATCAGCCCGGAATTTTAACGAACACCATATATTACAGGTTAATGCAGAATGCTACCGGAGTCTGTGGCGGTCCGCTGCCAACCAATGTGGTTGCTGTTACCGTTACCCCGACGTTGGCTGTCGGCTCGATCAGCGCCGATCAAACAATCTGCAATGGAAGTATTCCAGCGCTTTTAACCGGCGTACCACCATCCAACGGTTCATCGCCTGTTTATCAATGGCAAAGCTCGCTCGATAATGTTACATTTACCAACATCATTGGCGCGACTTCACTCAATTATCAGCCTGGCTCTTTGACTGCAATAACCTATTTCCGTCTGATGCAGGATGCGTCTGGCGCTTGCGGAGGACCTCTTCCAACTAATACAGTGACCATCACAGTCGGCGCTTTCCCGGCGCTCATTGTTGGTTCAATCAGTGGAAATCAGTCGCTTTGCATCGGAAATGTTCCAGCGCTGTTAACAGGAACGCCTCCATCAAACGGTACTTTACCAACTTATCAGTGGCAGAGTGCGCTTGATAACTTTAGCTTCACAGATATCAATGGGGCAACCGCGCTGAATTATCAACCGGGAGCTTTGGCTGCTACTATCTATTACAGACAGATGCAGAACGCTCAGGGAACCTGTGGAGGACCGCTTTCAACAAATGTTGTGACGATCACGGTGAATCCGCCGCTCGCTGTTGGCTCAATAAGCGCCGATCAGGCGATTTGCAGCGGCTCTATTCCTGCTTTACTCAATGGAGTTGCGCCTTCAAATGGAACAGCCCCGACTTACCAATGGCAGAGTTCGCTGAATGGTTCGAGCTTTGCAAACATTAGCGGAGCTACAATGCTGAACTACCAACCGGGAGCGTTGACCGTTACGACTTACTACCGTCAGATGCAGGACGCATCTGGTACTTGCGGAGGTCCATTGGCAACCAACATTGTGACTATTACTATGAACCCGACTATTGTTGTTGGCTCAATCAGCGCCAATCAGGCGATTTGCAGCGGCGCTATTCCTGCGCTACTCAATGGAGTTGCGCCTTCAAATGGAACCGCCCCGACTTACCAATGGCAGAGTTCGCTGAATGGTTCGACCTTTGCAAACATTAGTGGAGCCACAATGCTGAACTATCAACCGGGAGCGCTTACCGTTACCACTTACTACCGTCAGATGCAGGATGCATCTGGTACTTGCGGAGGTCCATTGCCAACAAACATGGTAACTATTTCTATGAATCCGACTATTGTTGTTGGCTCAATCAGCGCCAGTCAGGCAATTTGCAGCGGCGCTATACCTGCGCTACTCAATGGAGTTGCTCCGTCAAACGGAACCTCCCCGACTTATCAATGGCAGAGTTCGCTGGATGGTTCGAGCTTTAACAACATTAGCGGAGCCACAATGCTGAACTACCAACCGGGAGCGTTGACTGTTACGACTTACTACCGTCAGCAGCAGAATGCATCTGGCGCTTGCGGAGGTCCGGCGCCAACCAATATAGTGACTATTACTATGAACCCGACTATTGCTGTTGGCTCAATCAGCGCCGATCAGGCAATTTGCATCGGCGCTATTCCTGCTCTACTCAATGGAGTTGCCCCGTCAAACGGAACCGCCCCGACTTATCAATGGCAGAGTTCGCTGAGTAGTTCGGGCTTTGCAAACATTAGCGGAGCCACAATGCTGAACTACCAACCAGGAGCGCTGACCGTTACGACTTACTATCGTCAGATGCAGAATGCCTCTGGTACCTGCGGCGGTCCGTTGCCAACCAACTTTGTGATTATCACTGTAAACCCGTTGCCAGTACCAACAATTACAGGACCGGCAAGCGTTTGTCTGAACTCAACAGGTAACGTTTATACCACTCAAGCCGGCATGACAGGCTATACATGGACGGTGACCGGAGGTTTAATTACAGCAGGTAACGGAACCAACGCTATAACCGTAACATGGAATACAGTTGGGGCTAAAACGGTTTGCGTTAATTATACCAACGCCAACGGATGTACTGCAACAACGCCTGTTTGCTACAATGTAACCGTGAATCCGCTGCCAGTTCCTACAATTACAGGTCCGGCAAGCGTTTGTCTGAACTCAACCGGTAACGTTTATACCACGCAAACCGGAATGACAGGTTATACATGGACAGTGACCGGAGGCGCAATTACAGCAGGCTCCTTAACCAATTCTATTACCGTAACATGGAATACAGTAGGGGTGGGAACGGTTTGCGTTAATTATACCAACGCCAACGGATGTACTGCTGCAACGCCTGTATGCTACAATGTAACAGTGAATCCGCTGCCTGTTCCTACAATTACAGGACCGGCAAGCGTTTGTCTGAACTCTACCGGTAACGTTTATACAACGCAAACCGGAATGACAGGCTATACCTGGACTGTGACCGGAGGCGCAATTACAGCAGGCGCCGTAACCAATTCTATTACCGTAACATGGAATACAGTTGGGGTGGGAACGGTTTGCGTTAATTATACCAACGCCAACGGATGTACTGCCACAACGCCAGTATGCTACAACGTAACTGTGAATCCATTGCCTGTTCCAACAATTACAGGTCCGGCAATCGTTTGTCTGAACTCAACCGGTAACGTTTATACCACACAAGCAGGCATGACAGGCTATACCTGGACGGTGACCGGAGGCGCTATTACAGCAGGCGTCGGAACCAATGCCGTTACGATAACATGGAATTCCATCGGAGTGAAAACAGTTTGTGTGAATTATACCAACGCCAACGGATGCACTGCTTTAGCGCCTGTATGCTACAACGTAACTGTGAACCCATTACCAGTTCCAACCATTACGGGAGCGGCGTCGGCATGTGTTAACTCAACCGGCAATGTATATACAACCGAAGCCGGTATGACAGGCTATTCCTGGACTGTTTCGGGAGGTGCAGCCACCGGTGTAACAACCAACACAATAACTGTTACATGGAATACAGTTGGCGTTCAAACAATAACTGTGAATTATACCAACGCTAACGGATGTTCAGCTTCAACGCCTACATCTAAAACAGTTACTGTAAACCCATTACCTGTTCCAACCATAACTGGTCCTTCATCGGTTTGTGTGGGTACTACGTCTAATGTTTACACCACTGAAGCCGGGATGACCGGTTATACGTGGACTGTAGCTGCCGGCGGTAACATCACTTCAGGCGGAGCCACCAATGCAATAACTGTAACCTGGACATCTGCCGGAGCAAAAACAGTTTGTGTAAACTACACAAATACCAACGGATGTACTGCCGCGGCGCCTACCTGTTACAATGTGACGGTAAATGCCATTCCTACGCCGACAATAACCGGTCCTGCTACAGTATGTCAGGGAGCGACAGCAACCTATACAACTCAGACAGGAATGACCAACTATCTCTGGACTGTTGCCGGAGGAACCATTATTTCTGGTGGCAGCACAACCAGCAATACGATCACAATAACCTGGAATATAGTAGGTAATCAGGCTGTAACTGTTAACTACACAAGTGGTTGTCCCGGCTCTGCTCCGGTTACTTACAATGTAACTGTTAATCCAACTCCTGTTCCTACAATCGGAAGTACAAACAACCCGTGCATTGGCTCAACCAACAATGTTTATTACACAGAAAGCGGTATGACTGGTTATATATGGACTGTTTCAAACGGAACGATTTCTTCAGGACAGGGTACAAGCGTATTGACTGTAACCTGGACACAACCAGGCATTCAAACTGTCACCGTAAACTATACAAATGCTTCGGGATGCTCGGCGCCACAACCTACGGTTTATACCGTGTTTGTGAACTCGCCGCCTAACGCGGCAAATCCGATCACAGGAACTGCAACTGTTTGCGCAGGAACAAATGGCGTTGTGTATTCAACAACTCCAATAGTTGGCGCTACATCTTACAACTGGGTAGTAACCGGAGGCGGTACTTTCACGGGTCAGGGAACTACAAGTATTACAGTCAACTTCCCGGCGAATGCTACTTCGGGCGCTGTTAAGGTTGAAGGAATGAACCAGTGCGGTCCCGGACCATCCTCAACCTTTGCCGTAACTGTTAACCCATTGCCGGCAGCCGCTGGAACCATCACTGGTCCAACATCAGTTTGCGCAGGCAGCAGTGGAGTAACTTATACTGTGCCGGCTATTGCAAATGCCACAAGCTATTTATGGACGGTAACCGGAGCTACCTTCACGGGAACCGCCAACAGTATCGTAGTTAATTTCAGCGTCAATCCCGGGACAGTGGTCATCACTGTAAAGGGCGTCAACTCCTGCGGAAGCGGAGTAGTATCGCCAAGTTTCACGGTTACTGTTAATCCAATTCCCGCCGCGCCTGTTGTAACTGCCGCCGGAGCTGTTCTTACCAGTAGCGCAACAACCGGCAATCAATGGTACTACGAAGGCACAGGACTTTTACCAGGCGCTGTCAATCAAACCTATACTGCCACTATTACCGGATGGTACTGGTCAGTAGTTACTGTGAACGGATGTTCATCGGATACCTCAAATCACGTATATGTTTTGTTTGTTGGTCAGGATGAATTGCCTGGAAGCAGTTTCAACGTTTATCCAGTGCCGAACAATGGAAACTTCAGAGTTGCAATTACAACGCCATCCGAAGAAATCTTCACCATCAGGGTTTACAACCAGCTTGGCGTAATGGTTTATGAGATGAATGATGCAAGAACCATTGGCGGTAAATTCAATTCACAAGTCAACCTGAATGATGTTGCCGACGGACTCTATTCTGTTGTATTCCTGAATGAACAGCATAAGGTGATCAGGAAAATGATTGTAAGTAAACTTGTACGCGAATAAACCTAAAGAACAGGATGCCATTCCGGCTAACCTGTTACAATAAGGTATCATTAAAAAAGAGAAGCTGTTCCGGTTTGCCGGGGCAGCTTCTCGGCTTTTAAGGTTTTAACTGAGAATATTAGGATTAACACCAGCCATGTTTTATATTTGCAAAGACTAAAGTTTAACTAAAACCAGATATTATGAAAACTTTAAAGCGCCAAACGAAACTTTTCTTTCGAACATTGATTTCATTAACATTGTTTTTTTTGTGTTTACAAATGGTTTCCGTTACTCAGTTACAGGCACAGATTTGGGAACCTGAAGGACTTAACATGCCAGGCGCATGGAATTCATGGAACAACCCTCCCGCCAACAACCTCGCGCTTGCCAGCAATACCCAGGTCGTAGGTGGGCGCGTAGTAAAATTTTCAACAGGAGTCCAACGGTGGCAGACAATCTTCAGCGTGGCTGATACAGGAGGCGATGTAGCCGGCGGAACTTATGAATGGCTGTTTACCAGTGGCTCTTTGTCCAACCCCTGGGGAAACAAATGGTCGAATGTGAATGTTATAATGAATACTTTGCAGCATTATACTTATCAGGCGAATCCAAATAACACAATCACGGTGGCTAACGGAAAATGGTACGCCATGAATTTCCAGGATTCCGGGTATGTAAGCACACGTGCAATTTTCATGGAAACCAGCGCTCAGCCTGTAAATATTGCATCGGTTTCAGTCCCGTCAGGCGTTAATCCGGGCAATCCCGTAGTAATTACAGTTGCATTATCGCAAGCTCCGTGCGCTGAGGAACTATTTTATTTGAGATATTCAACAGACGCCTGGGCAACTTCAAATGCTTTGTCTGTTTCAATAACCGGCTCATCTGGCTCTGCTCTGATCCCCGGACAACCTGGCGGTACAACAGTCGCTTATTACGCGTTTTCTTCAACGTTAGACTCAATTACAGCCGACTATGATCTGCTCACAATAAAACTTAACTCCAATGGTGGAACCAATTATTCATATACCGTGATTAATCCAACGCCTGTTATCACTTTTGCAAATCTTCATTCCCCACCGGTTGGAATGATTGAACAAGGTCAGACCTTCGAGGTTATTGGAAGAGCTGAAATACCAGGTATTACCGGACAAACAATCCCGGCGCCGGGGCTGGAAGCATGGGTTGGCTGGAGCGCCACCAATACAAACCCCTCAGCCTGGACAAATTGGATCGCCGCTCCATACCTTAGCCCATTCGGGGTTTATGATCAATTCAGCGCCAACTTAGGGGCGTCAATGATCACAGAAGGCACATTTTATTATGCTACCCGATTCAGATTGAGTGGCGGAAATTATCTCTATGGCGGCTATTCAATCACAGGTGGCGGTTTCTGGGATAGTATTGCCAATATTTCCGGAGTTCTGACGGTGACGCCATCAGCAGTTCCATTTATGCGGACGCTCGAAAATATAACTGTCAACAGTGAAATAATAGTTTGCTATGACGCGAAAAAGACCATCTCTGTTGCAGGCAATAACACCTTTTTCCGCGCCTTGACCGGTAGTTCAGTAACCCTGATAGCCGGGCAGAATATAATATTATTACCAGGAACCTGGATAGAATCGGGCGCCTATTTACTTGGACATATTACCACAACTGCGCAGTATTGCTCCTCAATCAGCTCTCCTGCTTTTAAATCAGGAGAAATAGCAGGAGCCGATCCGATTCAGCCCACAGGTTTTTCGTTCAAATTGTTTCCAAACCCCGCCTCTTCCCAAGTCACAATTGATATTCAGGACGTCGCCGCCGGAGTTAAGTCCCGAATGGAGTTGTTCGGGATTCGTGGGAATCGAATAAGCGATCAGACCATAACAGGTTCAGGCAGCTATTCACTTTCGTTAACAGATATCCCATCCGGCGTTTATTTTATCAGGATTATCAGCGGCGATAAGGTTCAGACGAAGATGCTGGTGAAGCAATGAGAGATATGACCCCATCCCCCCTGACCCCCTTCCCCAAATGACCCCATCCCCCCTGACCCCCTTCCCCAAAAAGGGAAGGGGGAGAAAGATTTCCCCAACTTTCCTCAAAAAGGAAAGGGGGAGCTAAAGTCCCTCCCTTTTTGGGGAGGGATTTAGGGAGGGGTCACTTTTGGGGGAAGATTTTAGGATGGAAACCAGGATGAATGAGAAGAAAAAGTCAAAATAGCAACTAACAATGTTAAAATTCACAACGATGAAAAAAGTATTACCCAAATCAAAAAATTCACTGATCAGGAATTCAGTTATTTTGATCGTGCTGTTTACCGGAATTATCCTTTCCGGAATTTCAGTTCAGGCACAAATCTATGAACCCGAAGGACTGAACATGCCAGGCGCCTGGAACTCATGGACAAACCCGCCCACTAACAATCTTGCCCTTGCCAGCAGTACCCAGGTTACAGGTGGAAGGGTGGAGAAAATAGCAATTGGAACGCCGAGATGGCAAACAATTTTTAGTGTTGCAGCTACGGGAGGCGACCTGATCGGAGGCACATACGAATGGCTTTTCACGAGCGGCGCTACCTCCAATTTTTATCAGAATAAATGGTCAGCCACAAATGTAGTCTCAGATTCTCTTCAGTTGTACACCAAGGAGGGCGCGGCAAATAACAATATTACCCTTGACAATGGGAAATGGTACACGATGAATTTTGAAGATATTGGCTACGTAAATACACGCGCCATTTTTATGAAAACCAGCGCCGAACCGATTGATATCAGCTCCGTTTCGGTACCGGCGTCAGTAACCGCCAATAACCCTGCAACAATCAATGTTGGATTGTCGGCGGCAAAATGCCCGGAAGAAGTTATCTTCATCCGGTATTCAACCAATGGCTGGGCAACTTCCGCCGTGGCGCAGGTTAGCGTTTCAGGAACATCGGGCTCGGCGCAAATTCCCGGACAACCCGCCGGCACTGTGGTTTCTTATTATGCCTTTACTACAACCCATTCAACAGTTATAGCCGATTATGACCTGCTGACCATAAAACTCAACAACAACAATGGCGTAAATTTTTCATACACTGTAAGCGGCTCGTCTGCCGTTGTAACTTTTGCAAACCTTCAATGGCCCCCTGTTGGAATGATTTGGCCCGGAACCGAATTCAATGTATATGGCAGAGCCGAAGTGCCTGGGATTACCGGACAACCAACTCCAGCGCCTGGGCTCAGCGCATGGGTAGGGTATAGTTCAACCAATACCAATCCCGATACCTGGACAAACTGGGTGACAGCCGGATTTCAGGCTCCATTCTTTGTTTATGATGAATATGTTGCCAACATCGGCGCAGCCATTACTAATACCGGAACCTATTACTATGCCACTCGGTTCAAGTATAATACGAATGACTATGTTTATGGTGGCTATTCTGCGGGCGGAGGCGGTTTCTGGGATGGAGTAACCAATATTTCTGGCGTTCTTGATGTGTTTGTAGGAATTCCTGAAGAACAAAGAGATGCAAATACGGTTTATCCCAATCCCACTTTTGGAGAATTGATCTTCGGATTATCCTTTCCGGCTGTAATCAGGTTTAGCGACGCGATGGGAAGAGTCATTTTGCAAAAGGAATTACCGGCAGGAAGACAAAATTTAGATATTTCCGGTTTCAGCAATGGCGTTTATCATCTGCAAATCATCGCCGGGGACAGGACTACACATCAAACGATTATTAAAAGGTAAGTTTGGAATTGAACCCATTCCCACTGGAATTGACCTTTTCCCCTCTGCAAATGGCCCCTTCCCCCCCACCCCCGTCCCCAAAAAATGACCACTTCCCCCCGACCCCCTTCCCCAAATGACCCCTTCCCCCCTGACCCCCTTCCCCAAATGACCCCTTCCCCCCTGACCCCCTTCCCCAAAAAGGGAAGGGGGAGAAACAGTCCCCATCACGCCGTCTTTTCCAAGAAGGGAAGGGTGAGCAAAAGTCCCTTTTTATGAAAACAGTTCTACTCATTACCAGTTTCATAGTGATAATTTCTAATTCCTTTGGGCAAACAAATGTTTACCACCCATTTCCGGACTCGAATGCGGTCTGGCTTCAATCCTCCTGGTATATTGACGGAGGCGCTTGCCTTATATCAGATGATCACAACCTTTTTATTTCAGGAGATACTGTTATTGGTAGTCACACCTATCATAAACTCTATAAGAATGGATACAAGTCGAGTTTTTGCACCCCACCTTTTCCACCGTACTACTATTTTGGAGAATACTGGGGCGCATTCAGACAGGACATTATTAATAAAAAAATCTATTTGTTTAAATATGGGCAGGATACGCTGGCATATAATTTCAATCTAAATGTGGGAGATACCCTCCCTACGTCAGTTATCAATGGATTCAATTTTGTAGATTCAATTGACTCGGTTCTTGTTGGAAACCATTATAACAAAAGGTTTTGGCTAAGTAATGGTTGGTATAATAATTATGCTGCAATCATAGAAGGCATTGGCAGTACCTATGGAGCTTTTGCCCAATTGGTTGTTCCGTTTGAATCTGGGAGTAATTTATGGTGTGTGAAAATGAATAATCAAACCGTATGGAATTATGATACGACCAATTCATGTACTCTGATAACCAAAATTGATGATATTGAAGAACCTACTCGAACCTCAGTTTACCCCAATCCATTTTCCACATCCACAATTATTAAAATAAACAAGAATTTAAAAGAAGCGACTTTGCAAGTTTATAATTCTCTCGGCCAAGAAATTAAGAGAATACAACACATATTTGGTCAAGAGGTAAAATTAGAGCGCGATAATTTAGCCATTGGAGTTTACCTGCTAAGGTTGATAGAAGACAACAGAATTATCATGGAAAATAAAATTAGTATAACAAACTGATCAAAAAACATTACTCACTGCCAACAACACAGCAACAAAGCCCCATGCTGCACCTTTTAAACAACTAAACTTATGATTTCAACCAGTAATTCCGGACATCTTCTGAGACCAGTTATGATCCGATTTTTATTAACGCTGATCATGCTGATCGCCGTAGCGGAAATTTCCGTTTATTCCCAGATTTATGAACCCGATGGCTTACGTATGCCCGGCGAGTGGAACGCTTGGGTCAATAATACAGGAATGGGCGGAGTTTTCGATCTGCAGAAAATCCAAACCGGAACCCCGCGCTGGCAAACCACTTTCCAATATACAGGAGCCACAGGTCCACAGAGTTTTAAATTTGCCAGCACAAGTTTCCTCGACCCATGGGGAAATCAGTGGGCAGGGAATATAGCAGTTGCAGTAAACGCCTTTTCAAACCTAACCTACGGAACTCCCAGCGACCCCAACAATATTGTTAATGTAGTCCAGAATAAATGGTACTCTGTTATTTTCGAGGACTTGGGCTATTTTAGCTCCCGCGCCATTTTTATGGAGACTTCGGCAGAACCTGTTTCAATCGTTTCGGTTGAACAGCAGCCGCTGATCGTTACCAACCTCGACGTGGTGACAATTACGGCTCAGTTTTCGGCGAACCCATCGCCGGAGGAGAAATTCTACCTCCGCTATTCAACCGATAACTGGTTAACCGGAGCCACAGCGTCGCTCACTGTTTCTGGTTCAGCGGGAACTGCAACTATTCCATCTCAACCAAACGACACAACAGTGCAGTATTATATTTTCAGTTCGGTTATTCAAAATCCTCAACAAGACTGGGATTTGATCGCCATTAGAGTAAACGACAACAACGGACTTAATTACAGATATCTTGTCGGAGAGCAATTCAGTTGCGGACAAGTTGTAAACCTGATCACAACAGCGCCTGCATTTCCGCTTGAAGGGATTCCTGTTATGATCTATTTTAATGCCGCACTGGGAAATGGCGGATTGTACAACTACGCCGGCGACGTGTATGCCCACACGGGGGTAATTACTAACCTGAGCACATCCAACACCGATTGGAAATATGTGAAAACCCAGTGGGGACAGAATACGCCGGAAACTAAACTCACAAAAATCGGAGATAACCTTTTCAGCCTTGAGATTCCAAACATCCGTCAGTATTACGGAGTTCCTTCCGCTGAGAAGATATTGAAGATGGCTTTTGTATTCAGAGGCGGAGAGCCCAATCCCGGTGGAAATTATCCCGAACATAAAAATGCCGACGGCTCCGATATCCTTGTTGATGTTTACGACCTCGCGCTAAGGGTAAAGATAATGAACCCTACAAGCCGCGACCCGCTTGCAAGCGCCAACCAGGTGATGCCGGTTTGCGTTGAAGCCCTGCAAAACCAAACTATCAGCATCTATCTCGATCAACAACTTCTGAAAACAGAAACCGCCTCTTCACTGGCATATCCTCTTGTACTTCAGGGAATGGCGCCCGGAACCTACTGGGTGAAAGCTGTCGCAACCGGAACTACCGGAAAGGCAAGGGATTCGGTAAGCATTTATCTTAGAGGACCGGTGATTGTGCAGGAATTACCAACCGGCATGAAAAGCGGTATCAACTATATTGACAACACAACAGTTACCCTCGTGCTTAACGATCCGGCGGGACTTAAAAGTTTTGCCTTCGCCCTCGGCGAATTCAGCAATTGGACGCCCAATGATCAGAATTATATGAAACGCACTCCCGACGGTAAAAATTACTGGGTAACCATAGCCGGATTAACAAATCAAACTGAGTATGCTTATCAGTATTTTATTGACGGAAAGTTGAAAATCGCCGATCCCTATTGCGATAAAATTCTCGATCCGTGGAACGACCGGTGGATTCCGACATTTAACTATCCAAATCTCAAACCATATCCATTTGATAAAGCCATTGGACCGGTAAGCGTATTCCAGACCAACCAGTCGCCTTATCCCTGGGAGGTAACCTCCTTCATTCCGCCGGCGTTAAATGAAACTCAGCAGGACCTCATGGTTTATGAATTACTCCTGCGCGATTTTACCGATTCGAGCGCTATCGTAACTGCAATGGAAAAACTGGATTATCTGAAAAACCTGGGCGTAAACGCTATTGAACTTATGCCGGTTGCCGAATTTGACGGGAACAAAAGTTGGGGCTATGCTCCCAATTTCTTTTTCGCTACCGACAAATATTATGGCAGAAAAGTGGATTACAAAAAGTTTATTGATGAATGTCACAAACGCGGGATAGCTGTGATTCTCGACATTGTCACAAACCACTGTTTTGGACAATGTCCTCTGGCTGCAATGTATTTCGATGCTGCAACAGGTTCAGGACAGCCATCAGCGGATAATCCGTGGCTGAATCCTCTGGCGCCTCATCCGCTGAGCGTTGGCTATGATTTCAATCATGAAAGTACATATACCCGCGAATTCTTCAAGAGGGTTCTTTCATATTGGTTAACTGAATATAAAGTGGATGGTTTCCGGTTTGATCTTTCCAAGGGACTTACTCAGAAGTACACTGGCAGCGACCTTGGCGCGTGGAGTCAATATGATCAGGGAAGGATTAATATTATTACCGATTACTACAACCATATTAAATCGGTAAACGGCAATGCCTATATGATTCTGGAGCATTTTGCCGATAACAGCGAAGAAAAAGTCCTTGCCAATTCAGGGATGTTACTCTGGAGCGCCATGCACGAGCGCTACAAACAAGTTGGTATGGGATGGCAAAGCAATTCGGATATTTCATGGGCGTACGCCGGTAACCGCGGATGGAATTATCCCAACCTGATTGATTACATGGAAAATCACGATCAGGAAAGGATAATGTTTGAAGCCCTTTCAAACGGAAATTCCGCAGGGAATTACAACATTAAGGATACCATGACTGCCGTGCATCAGATGCAGATGACTTCGGCGATGATGATGGGCATTCCGGGACCCAAGATGGTATGGCAGTTTGGCGAACTCGGTTATGATTACAGCATCATGTTTAACGGCGACCGCACGGCTCCCAAACCCCCGCGGTGGGATTATTTTAATCAGCCTGAACGGCAAAAACTTTACCGCGTTTATAGCGGCATGGCAAAACTGAGGAAAAGCGACGCCTTCCGGTTTGGAACTTTTACCGGCGATCTTGCCGGGCTCGGCAAACGAATGTGGATTTCGCATAGCAGCATGAATGTGGTGATAACCGGCAACATGAATGTGGCAAGTCGCGACATTGCCCCCGGCTTTTCCGCCTCCGGACAGTGGTACGACTACTTCTCGGGAGAAGCCATAACCGTTACCGATCCGGCGAATCAGATATTCACTTTTGGTCCGGGAGAATTCAGGGTGTTTACAAATATTCCGCTACCTGTGCCATTTCATGATGTAACGATAACTGTAAAGGATTCAGTAACAAACGCCACGATAAGCGCCGCTGAAATAACTTTTGAAGGTTCCGGCGTTCAGCGCACCGACATTCTGGGGAAAGCAGCTTTTACTGCAACGCCGGGAACGGCAGCGATTCAGGTAAAGAAACAGAATTATAAGACATGGACAAAAACCCAGAACATCGCCAGCAACCTTGATCTGACAATTCTGCTTAAACCAACCATCGGCGGAATGGAAGATTCCGATGGCGGAAATCTGGCGAAAATTTACCCAAATCCCTGTCGAAATTCTGTAACCATTGAAGCATCTGCTTTGTATCAGATTTCAATTTATACGCCCGATGGACGTCTCATGTTGACGCGCAACATGAACCGCCTCACTGAAACACTTGATTTGACGGGCTTAGACAAGGGTATTTACATAGTTCATTTTTCCGGCAAAGGAACCAGGTTTGTAAAGAAGCTGGCAGTTGGGATGTAGCTATGGCGAAGTTCCAGGTTTCAGGTTTTACCCCGTTTTGAGTAAAGATATTATTTGTAATCCGAAATTCAGAATTCCTGACCTCATCGCAAGCTAATTTGTCCTATTTTTTGGACAACTCGAGCAGGTATTGAAAGAAATTGCAATCAACATGAATAAAATGAGCAAACTAAATATCACAATTACAGGCGAACTGGGAAGCGGTAAAAGCAGTATAGCAAAAGCGCTCTGTAAAATGCTTGATTACAAGTATTTTTATACCGGAGGTATTCAACGACAAATTGGTAAAAAAAGTGGCATGAACACTTTGGAGCTAAATTATTTTTCAGAAACAAACCACGATATTGATAAATACATTGACGACCTGGTAATAAAACTTAATGACGACGAGGATTCTTACGTTATAGATTCAAGAATGGCGTGGCATTTCATTCATAAGTCATTTAAAATATTTACAATGGTTAACCCGGTTGTCGCCGCTAAAAGAGTAATTGCCGACAAACACAGGGACAGCGAACCAATTGTTGAGGATATTTATGAAAAATCATTAAACCTTCTTGAAAGGAGGGCTGCCGAAGATAAACGCTTTAAAACTAAGTATGGCGTTGATTGCAGTGAATTAACCAATTTTGATTTAGTGATTGATACTACTTTACCAACTGTTGAAGAAATTTCAAAATTGATTTTAAAACTATATGCCGACTTTTCAAATAATGCAGCCATAAACAAATACTGGGTTTCTCCAAAGTCTTTATTTCCCACTCAAGATGTAAGAAAGGATGAGACGGATGAAGCCGGAAAAATCAACGGATATATTTGCGGTAATGATGACGATAACAATAGCGTTGTTAAAACTGTTAAACTTGGAAGCGACTTGTTTATCTATGATGGGCATAAAAGAGTAAGCGCTTGCGTATTTAATAAGATTCCATTGATTCCTGTTGATATTTTGGCAAAGGAGTATGATAAACTTCCCACGGGAAATAGAGTTTCAGATTTTATTGAAAAAACATATAACCGGGGTCGGCTGCAGGAGTGGGAAGATGTTAATGGTTTTACATTTGAATCATATCCGAAAAGCAGAAAAAATTGTTAGTATTTTATCACAAGCTCATTTTTTATCTATTTTTGAAACATATAAAATTTCTAACCAACTAATCAATATTCACATGAAATCGAAAACTATTCTTTTACTAATGCTCTGTTTCGTAACATTGAACTCGTCAATTTATGCCCAGGAAACTAAAAAGGGCAAAAATGAAATCCGTCTCGGCTACGGCGTTCTTACCGCCCCCGAAATGGCAAATTCCCTGATGTCGGTCTGGCCCGCAATCGGGATGACTATCTGGAAGGATACCATTTCCGATTACAATTGTTCCTTTTATGGCGTGTTAAGCCTGGAATACAACCGTCATCTGAAACCGTGGATTTCTATTGGTCTTTCGCTTAGCGTAAATCCAATTAGTACTCTGATTAGGACAAAAAGCGGCAATGAACTTACCTGGAATTATTATCTTATTAATGTATTGCCAAGGGTGGATTTTCACTATGTAAACAAAGGGATTTTTTCGATGTATTCAGGCGTTCAGGCAGGAGCAACCGTGATTCTTTGGCAGGACAGGAAAGGCAGCACAAACTCAAATGATACAGGCGTCGGGTTTGCCTTTCATGTAAATGCTTTCGGAATGAGGATCGGCAAAGAGTTTGGAGCTTTTATGGAATGGGGTTATGGCTTCAGAGGCATTGTTAATGTTGGCATATCCGGGAAATTTTAACAATTGCTATGGATCTCAGTTTTTCTGAAACTTTACTTTTAGGTAGTATCAGGGAAATCCGGAGAATCCCTAAGTCGGACCTGCACAACCATTGCCTGCTGGGCGGCAGGCGACAGGTCGTTGAGAAATATTATGGGAAAAAACTTACAAAATTCAAAGCCGCTGAAACTGGAATCGGCGATCTGAATCGCTGGATCGGCAAGGTTTACCGACCGTTTTTCGACTTGCCCGGCGCTTTTGAAAAGGCAGTTGAAGCTGCCTTTATTCAGGCGCGAGTTGATGGCGTTACCAGGCTTGAAATGAGTATTGATGTTTCATTTGGCAGAGTGTTTAAAATATCGGCTGATCGCATTGTGGCAACCCTAAAATATTATCATAAAAAGGTAGCACCGGAAATCGAATTTCGTCCTGAACTCGGTTTTTCCCGAAGTATTCCGGTACAAACGCTGATGAAAGATTTTGAATCATTTATATATTTGAACTATTTCAGCTCTATTGACCTTTATGATGATGAATTTGCTCAACCCATCAACAATTTCAAAGAATTATACCGCATTTGTAGAAAACAGGGTATGAAGCGTAAGGCTCACGCCGGTGAGTTTGGATCGGCAGATTCGGTGAAAGAAGCTGTGGAAACACTGGAGCTTGATGAAGTTCAGCATGGCATTGGCGCAGCCGGTTCACCGGAGGCGATGAAGTGGCTTGCCGATAATAGAATCCAACTGAATGTTTGTCCCACAAGCAATATAAAAATGAAACGGGTTCGCTCTTACAAAACTCATCCCATCCGGGTTTTGTTCGATCATGGCGTTAAGGTAACAATCAACACCGACGATGCGCTGGTTTTTGGGGATGGAGTATCGGAACAATATCTTAAACTATACAAAAGAGGTGTTTTTACCGCAGAGGAACTGGATGTAATAAGAGGAAATGGGCGGTGAAAAAGAGTTTTCAGAGTGAACTCAAAATTCTAAATACAAAAGGATGAAACGAATATCTATTTTCCTGGGATTTGCAACTGCGGTTGCCATTCTTATCCTTTTAAAGATATTTGTCTTTTCAGGCAAAAAAGAGAAGCTTAGCCCGGTTAATACCAATCCGGTAATTCCAGTCGAATGTTATATTGCAAAAGACACTTCCGTTAACTACCAACTCGAAACTGTTGGAACCCTTCGCGCCAATGAACAGGTTGAAATTGTGAGTGAAATCAACCGGAAGATCATTGCGATCCTTATGAAAGAGGGAGCTTTTGTTACAGCAAATCAGTTGTTGTTTAAGCTCGACGACGCCGATATTAATGCAAGAATCAACAAGCTGGCAATTGAAGTTAAACTCGCCGGGGCAAATGAATCAAGAGAAAAATCGCTGCTTAACAAAGGGGGAATAAGTCAGGAAAGGTTTGATGAAGTTTCGAATCTGCGTCAAACGCTTCAGGCAGAAATCGAAATACTGAAAGTTGATCTGGCAAAAACCAGTATCCGCGCCCCTTTTGCAGGAAAAATCGGCTTGCGGAATGTGAGCGAAGGAGCTTTGGTGAATCCTGGAATCGTATTAGCCAGCCTTCAGGACATCAGCAAGATGAAACTGGATTTTTCAATTCCTGAACGGTATTCCCGCGATTTGCATATCGGATCGAGGGTTAGCTTTCGCACCGATTATCTCTCTGATGATGAGATTGCCGTTGTTGAGGCTATTGAACCAGCCGTGGATGTGGCTACACGCACCCTCCTGATCAGAGCTATTGCTCCGAATGAAAATAATATTTTGGTGGCTGGCACTTCCGCCCGTGTTAACCTAATCCTGAATGAGTTGGAAAAAAGCATTTTTGTTCCCACCGCCGCGTTGATCCCATCAATTAAAGGATACACCGTTTTTCTCAAGCGTAATGGCGTCGCTCAGGCGGTCATGGTTAAAACCGGCGTTAGAAATCGTGAATATATTCAAATTATCGAGGGAATTAAGGTGGGCGATACGCTTGTTATTACCAATCTTCTGAGAGTTAAAAAGGATTCCCCACTTAGGATGGTAAAAATAAATTGACATGAGCCTCTCCTCCCTCAGTATAAAAAAGCCGGTACTTTCAATTGTATTTACCCTGCTGATTCTCATTTTCGGGGCGGTAGGTTTCTTTTATCTTGGAATAAGAGAATACCCGGAGATGGATCCTCCTGTTGTAACTGTTACCACAACCTATTCGGGGGCAAATCCTGAAATTATCCAGGCACAGATCACCGAACCATTGGAAGACGCTATCAACGGCATTGAAGGAATCAGAGTTCTGAACTCGGTTTCAACAGATCAATCGAGCCTGATTACCGTTGAGTTTAACCTTGGAAAAGAGATGGAATCGGCTGCAAACGATGTGCGCGACCGGGTTTCAAAAGCCATAAAACTGCTGCCAAAGGATGTGGATCCTCCGATTGTTGAGAAGCTGAGCGCCAATGCAAATGCGATCATCTTTATGATTGTGAGGAGTTATAAAAGGAACATTATGGAGGTGAACGACCTGGTTGAGAATACAATAAAAGAGCGTTTACAGACAATTTCCGGGGTAGGCGACATTAAAATTTACGGAGAAAAAAAATACTCCATGAGGCTTTGGCTCGATCCGTTTAAAATGGCGGCAAACGGAATCACCTCCGTGGATATTGAACGGGCGGTGAGCCGCGAAAATATTGAGCTTCCATCGGGCAGGGTTGAAGGCGATCTGACGGAATTAACAATCCGTACTCTCGGTTTGATGCAATCGCCGGAGCAATTCAACAACGTAATTATTAAGCAGGACAGGGGGAATATTGTCCGCCTCTCCGACGTAGGCGCGGCTGAACTCTACCCGGAAAATGACAGGTCAACGGTGCTGATGGAACTGCTACCGGTAATCATAATCGGCGTTGTTCCCCAAACAGGCGCCAATAACGTTGCCATAGCCAATGAGTTTTACAAACGAATGGATAATCTGCGGAAAGAAATTCCTCCCGATTATGATGTAAGGATTGGCTACGACTTCACAAAATTTGAGCGGGAAGCCGTCAAAGAGGTTCAGCAAACTATCCTTTTATCGCTCATTCTCGTGGTATTGATCATTTTTCTTTTTCTGCGCGACTGGCGTTCAACTGTTATTCCGGTAGTCGCTATTCCGGTATCTATTATCGGATCGTTTATTATCATGGCAATAATGGGGCTTTCGATCAATGTGCTTACGCTCCTCGCCATTGTGCTCGCTATTGGTCTGGTATGCGACGACGCCATCGTGGTACTTGAAAATATTTACACCAAGATTGATACCGGAATACATCCCATTGAAGCGGCTCTAAAAGGTATGAAGGAGATACTTTTTGCCGTGGTTTCCACAACCATCACTCTGGCGGCAGTCTTTCTTCCTGTCATGTTTTTACAAGGGTTGATTGGTCGGCTTTTCAAAGAGTTTGCGATTGTTGTGGCAGGTTCTGTTCTTATTTCGGCTTTTGTCGCGCTCACCCTTTCGCCCATGATGTGTTCGCGCATCCTGAAAGTGCAGCGGCACCTCAATTCCAACTGGCTGGTGAATAAAACCGAACCATTTTTTCTGGCTCTGAACCGTGGTTACCGGTATTCCCTGAAAGGATTCATGAACCGTAGATGGCTGGCGTTTCCGGTTTTTCTAATCCTTATTGGCGTTATTGTATTGATGTTCCAATCATTACATTCGGAGTTGGCGCCATTTGAAGACCGATCAAACATCCGAATCCCGACTCTTGCGCCCGAAGGCTCAACATATCAATTCACTACAAATTACATGGCGCAGGTTGATCGTTATATTGCAGATTCTTTTCCCGAAGTTTCAGTCTCCTTTTCATGGATCTCGCCAAGTCTGGGCACAATTGACAACCCGAATAAGGCACAACAGATTGTATATCTTGTTGATCCGGGAAAACGAACGCGAAGTCAGCATGAGATTTTCAGAAAAATGTCGACAGAGTTGCAAAGCGTTACCGGTATTCGCTCTTTCCCATTTGAACCGCCTACCATTGGCGACCGTTTTTCGGGACAGCCGCTGCAATATGTACTTTTAGCGCCAAACCTGAAAGCCCTGACCGAAGTGTTGCCAAAGTTTCTCGAAGAAGCGAGGAAAATCCCTACGCTCCAGTTTGTTGACGCCAATTTCAAGGTGAACAAACCGGAGCTGCGAATCACTATTGATCGCGAGAAGGCTTCGCAATTAGGCGTTTCAACGCTTGAAGTTGCCCGCACCATGCAGTTGACCATAAGCGGGCAGCGTTACGGCTATTTTATCATGGAAGGTCAGCAATACGAAATTATCGGACAGGTTTTGCCGCAGGATCGCGACCGTCCTGATGCGTTGAAGGCGTTGTATGTGCGCAACAACAAAGGAGAGTTGATTTTGCTCGACAACCTTATTCATACCGAAGAATCCATCAATCCAGCCTCCATTTTCTCATTTAACCGCTATATCTCTGCAACAGTTTCGGCAGGACTTTCGCCGGGAGCTACTCTTGGCGATGGAATAAAAGCTCTTGACGAGGTATCGAAAAAGGTTTTACCCGCCACATTCAACACCGCACTGGCGGGGCAGTCGCGCGATTACCGCGAAAGTTCATCGAGTCTCGTCTTTATCTTCCTGTTGACAATAGTTCTGATCTATCTGATCCTCGCCGCCCAGTTTGAAAGTTTTGTCGATCCGCTGATTATTCTTTTCACCGTTCCCCTTGCCGTTGCCGGCGCCCTTTTTTCGCTATGGTATTTTAACCAAACCCTCAACATCTTCAGTGAAATAGGGATTATCATGTTGATTGGACTGGTTACAAAAAACGGAATCCTTATCGTGGAATTTGCAAACCAGCGGAAAGCAACCGGACTCGATAAAGTTGAAGCCGTTCAGCGGGCTGCCATTTCGCGTTTTCGCCCAATTCTGATGACCTCATCCGCCATGATTCTGGGCATCCTGCCAATCGCGCTGAAACTGGGCGCTTCGGCAGAAAGCCGGCAATCGCTTGGAATAGCCGTTGTGGGCGGATTGATCTTTTCGACATTCCTTACTCTTTATATTGTCCCGGCAATTTACTCATACTTTTCGGGGAATCTGAATTCCAATAAAATAGATTACACGGAACTTACTGTGGAGAAGAAAAGTATTATGACCGAAGATATCAGTTGATGAAAACGTTACAGATTACCGGATTGTTTTTGCTGCTTTTCGCCTTCCAGATGAATGGGCAGGAGGTTTTAACCCTCGATAAAGCCGTTGCTATTGGACTCATAAATAACTATGAAATCGTAATAGCGCAAAATTCGCTGAATATATCACAAAACAACGTCTCCCCCGGAAACGCCGGAATGTTACCAGCAATCAGCGTTAATGCCGGCTATGTTAATGGACTGAGCGATGCAAAAGTTAAAGTTGTAGCCGGATCTGAACTCGATAATTCAAGCGCTCATTCCGAAAATATTACCGCCGGAGTTGGTCTTACGTGGACTGTATTCGACGGGATGAAAATGTTCATCGCCTGGAATAAATTAAAGAAACTTGAAGAGATGAGCGAATTGAGCGCGAAGATTACCATTGAGAATACGGTGGCAAAGATCATCGGGAATTATTATGATATTATCCGGCAGGAAAGGGTTCATCGGATTTTTGCAGAGCAGGTTGAAATTTCCGAATTCCGGCTTGAACTTGCAAAGATGCGGTTTGAAACAGGAACCGGTTCGGAGATGGAATACCTGAAAGCGAGAGTGGAGCTTAATGCCGATGTTGCCGCTTTATCCAATCAAAAAACAGTATTTGAAAATTCAAAAACCACTCTGAACGACCTGTTGTCGAGAGACGTCAATACGCAGTTTGAAGTTAAAGATACAATTGTGGTTTCCGGAAAATTGCAGTATGATTCGCTTCGCCAATCAATGAAAACTGCCAACAGAAACCTCATCCTTGCTGCGAGAAACAGGCAGGTTGGGCAGTTGGAATTAAAAGCGGCGCGCGCCGACCAGTTTCCGACACTCGATTTCTATGCCAATTACAACTATTTACGTTCCGAAACTGAGGCAAATTTCATTCAATACAACCGGAACTTTGGTCCTTCATTCGGAATTTTATTAAGCATGAAACTGTTTGACGGGCTTAATCTGCGAAGGCAATATAAAAATGCAGCCATTTCCCTGCAAACCAGCGAAATTGAGATAAAACAACTGGAAAACAGACTCGAAGCATATCTTACCCGCATTTATAACGATTACGGGAATCAACTGGAGATGGTTGGATTTGAACAGGAAAACCTCCAACTTGCCGCAAGAAATATGGACATTGCCCGTGAAGGTTACTCGATCGGCTCAATATCGTCATTGCAGTTAAGAGAGGTGCAGCATGATCTGCTCGATGCAGGCGCCAGACTTATCACCGCTGAATTTAAGGCGAAACTGACAGAGACGGAGTTGTTATTGTTGAGTGGAAAAATTATTAAATAGCAAAATAGTGAAATAACCAACTCCACAGGAGTTAAATACTGGAAGTTATGAAAAAAAATTCTTTTGTATCAAGCTGCATCATATTGGCGCTTGCATTTATTTTATCATCATGTTTGAAAAATTCTAATCCGGAACCGCAACTGGTTATGAAAATTGGACTTGTAAGCGGTTTGGGAGGGTTTTCAGACGCCGGGTTCAACCAAAATATTTTAGCAGGATTTCAGCGGGCTGCCAGGGATTTTCCAATGGCATGCCAGTCTTATGAATGTAAAACAGCCGCTGATTATTCTTCTGGAATCAACTATTTCCTGTCAAATAGATTTGACTTGATAATAACGGTTAGCTTCGGCGCAGCGCAGGCTACCATTGATGCAGCCGCAGCGAATCCGGGAACTGATTTTATGATAATTGATTATTCAATGGCGTCGCCGCCTCCAAATTTACTTTGTGCCGTTTTCGATGTTGATCAGAGCTCGTTTCCCTGTGGATTTCTCGCGGCTTACTGGGTATACAGGCAAAACTCCTCAAACCCGGTTACCGGCTTTGTCGGAGGCGCTGATATTCCTGAAATCAGGCAATTTACCGTGAGTTACACAAATGGGGTGACATACTTTAACAATCTTTATAAAAAGAATGTGAAAACAATTGGGGCTTTTGCCACCTCCTTTTCCGATACGCTTCAAGGCGCAAGGTTGGCTGACAGCCTGTTGAAAAAAAATGCTTCGGTGATTTTTGCCTGCGCCGGAAAAACCGGGAACGGCGCATTATATAAGGTTAAGGAAGCCGGAAAATGGGCTATTGGCGTTGATGTTGATCAATTTTATTCAATCCCGGCGGTTGGTCCGGTTTTGCTGACTTCGTGCATGAAAGCGCTTGATGTAATGGTTTATAATACAATGAACGGATATTACAATTTTTATTTTCCTGGCGGAAAAGTTATGCACGGTAATCTGAGCAATGGCGGTGTGAGCATTGCTCCGTTTCATAATTTTGAAGCGCTTATTCCCGATAGTATTAAATCGGCAATGGACGGAATTTCATCCGGTATAAAAAATGGAACAATTAAAACCGGGTGGCCTGAATAACAATGTCATCGCTCCCGTCCCGACCGCAAACTACTTTGTCGCGGTTTTAATATCAGCACACTAATAAAAGGGATCAATATGAATTTCTGGGAGGGAAGGTAATTTCAGATTTCAGATTTCAGATTTCAGATTTCAGATTTCAGATTTCAGATTTCACATTCTGAATGTTTCTTTCACGCAATTGGTCGCTAAATGCTGATTCGTCCTGATTTTCCATTGTGTCCATGTTCTGCTGTAATAAAATTTCAGTCAAACATTTGTTGATCTTTTGGCTCCAGAGCAAAATATTGCAAATGCAAAAAAAAAACCATTAATACCACTGATTATAATAATTTTGTTACATAATCAATTTCTTAATCCATCCATGACGCCACTACTTCTTCACGAAAATCCATTTCCAGGTATCCGGAGTTATGAAATTAACGAAGACCATCTGTTCTTTGGCAGGGAATTTCAGGTGGGAGAACTAATCGGCAAATTATCGGAAACCCGGTTTCTCGCTATTGTCGGCTCTTCCGGATGTGGAAAATCATCGCTCATAAAAGCGGGACTAATTCCAACGTTGCTGAAAAATACCTCCGGGAATCTTCCCACATCGTGGAAACTGACCATTTTCCGTCCTGCCGACGACCCGATTGGAAACCTTGCCAACGCCCTCGCCGACGCCCAAGCATCAGCAGAAACTCTGGCAACTGAATTAAGAAAAGGGACAGACGGACTTATCAGCGTTTTACAGAAATCGAATTTACCGGGGCAGGCAAACCTGATTGTTATTGACCAGTTTGAAGAGTTATTCAGGTTTAAAAAAAGCAGGACGTCCTTTCATACAATTCTTGAATCTTCAGCCTTTATTGAATTAATTATTACAGCAGTTTCTCAATCTGAAATTCCAATTTATGTCGTCATTTCAATGCGCACCGATTTCCTCGATGAATGTACCGAATTCAGAGGACTGAGCGAGTTGATCAATAAAGGCTATTATCTCGTGCCGAGAATGAACAACACGGAACGCCGACTGGCGATAACAGGTCCCATTACCGGAAATGGCGGGACAATTTCCGAAGAGCTAGTTCAACGGTTGCTTGATGATGTTGGCGACGACCCCGACCAGCTTCCAATCATGCAGCACGCTTTGATGAGGACATATAACTTCTGGATAATGAACCGGGCTGGAAATCAGCCAATAGGAATGGAACATTACACTGCGATTGGCACAATGAAGGAAGCGCTTTCGGTTCATCTCGAAGAGATTTATGCCGAATTGAAAGACCATAAAAACAAATCCATCGCCGAAAAATTATTTAAAGCGCTTACCGACATCACCAAAGAGAGCCGCGGAACCCGACGACCTACTCAACTCAGCGAAATATGCACTCTCGCCAATGCGCGGGAGGAGGAGATGATTCGGATTATTGATAGTTTCAGAAAATCGGGTTGCGCTTTTCTGATGCCTTCATCGCAGGTTGCGCTCAATGCCGATTCAACAATTGATATTTCGCATGAGAGTATTATGCGGATTTGGATACGGTTAAATAAATGGGTTGAAGAAGAGAGCCAGGCAGCTCAACTTTACCTCCGACTTTCCAAATCGGCTGAACTATACCAGGACGGAAAAACAGGTTTGTGGGTCAATCCCGAACTTCAACTGGCTCTGCAATGGAAAGATCAATCGAAACCAAACGCAACCTGGGCTATGCGTTACGACCCGGCATTTGACCGGGCAATGACCTTCCTCGATTACAGTAAAAAACAACACGAATTCGAATTATCAAAAAAAGACAAACAACAGAAACGAAACCTGAAAACGGCGCGCAATTCGGCTATCATTCTTGGGTTCGCCTCCATTATTTCAATCCTGTTTCTCATCATTTCCCTTAACCTGCGATTTAAAGCGGAAGCCAGTAGGAAAGAGGCGCTGGAGAAAGAAAAGCTGGCTGTTTCTGAATCAAAACGAACCGAAGAGCAGCGCAAAGAGGCTATCCTGCAGAAAAAAATTTCAGAACAACAGCAGCAAATCGCCGAACAACAGGAGATGATCACTGAGCAACAGCGGCAATATGCCGTGAAACAACAGATTATTGCGCAGGAGCAAACCACAGTCGCCGTTGACCAGCGAAAGCAAGCCGACCAGTCGAAAAAGGAAGCCCTCGTTGCAAGAGATGAGGCGCAATCGCAACGAAAAGAGGCTGTAACACAAAAACAAATTGCCGATAAAGAACGTATCAAAGCCGAAGAATCTGAAAAGAAAACACAGCGGCTCAGGCTGCTCGCCATCTCACGGTCAATGGCAATTCAGGCAGGTCAGTTGTTTAACACGGTAAAAGATGACCTTCCGGCTTTACTTGCTGTGACTGCCTTCGAATTAAATGCTGCAAATGGCGGAATTGATACCGATCCGGCAATCTATTACTCATTATCGGCAATTTCGAAAGATGAAACAGTAATGCGTGGTCACGAGGATGCCGTTCGCGCTATTGCCATTACGAAAAATGGGAAATCTCTGTTTTCGTGCAGCGATGATGGGAAAGCTCTGATGTGGGATTTGGATAATCCTTTATTGGCGCCAGTGAGGATCGAACTGATGAAACATGAAAACGAACCTTTGCGGGCAATAGGCATTTCGCATGACGAACAATGGGTGATTTGCGGTACAGTCAGCGGCAAACTGCTGCTTTGGAACCGGAATACTGGCAAACCTTTGCCTTCGGCATTAACCGGTCATAGTTCGATAATCAACGGCATCGCTATCCACCCATCGCTTGAGCAGTTTGCATCATGCGGTTCCGACGGGCTTCTTTTTCTGTGGAGATACAACAATGGGACTTTTACAAAACAACTGCTCGATTCCAACGCCGTAACCATACATTGCCTTGCATTCAGTCCCGATGGCAAAAACATTGCTTACGGAACCATCTCCGGCATTGTAAAAATTATAGGAATCAATGGTTATATCAGCTCCCCTGCCATTCGTTTCACTTTTAACAGCCCTGTTTTATCTCTCGCTTACGCCAATAATGGAAAAGCGCTTGCAGCAGGATGTTCTGACGGATCAATACAAATATGCAACCCTGCAATGCCCGGCAGCGCACCACATGAAATCATTGGACGGCATGTTTCGGGCGTTACCGGATTAACATTCAAAGCTATGGACGATGAACTTGCTTCCTGTAGTTTTGACTGGTCAATTAAAATTGCAGGATTTCCATCCCTCGAAGTAAAACCAATTTCAATTGATAAAAATGACCTGTGGGTTTATGATATTATTTACACTCCCGACAACAAACATATTATCTCAAGCAGCGCCGATAAAACCATCAGAATATTTTCCACTGAAAACGGCGATATGGCTGAAAAATTGAAAATGACGCTGAAACGGAATATGACTATCGAGGAATGGCATAAACTGGTTGGAGAGGATATTCCGTACCAGAAAACGCGCTCTGATTTACCTTAGACTTTCAGCAGGAAATTAACAACAATATCTATGTATATAAAAATCTTCCATCGAATCCTGACCATGCTGATTCTGGTTTTTTCTATCAGCGTTTCAATGATTCCATTGGCTGTGAAAAGCCAGATATGCAGCGATGTTACCCTTAACGACGCCCGAAAGTCGTATGATCTTGGCAAGTTTTCGGATGTTTTCCAATCGCTGAATCATTGTATTCAGAAAGGTTTTAATGAAAAACAAAAGGTAGAGGCTTACCGGTTACTCGCAATGAGTTATCTTGCAATTGATTCGTCGTTGAAGGCTGCCGTTGAAATAAATTATCTCCTTCAGATCAACCCCACTTATGAAGCAAACCTTTTTGATCCTCCCACTTTTATCAGGTTGGTAAACAGCCAGAAATTAGCGGGAGGCGTTCAGGTAGTAACATCGGTTTCAAAAAAGGAAGAAAATATTTATGAAGCGGCTGCCACTATCATTATTGTCACCCGTAAAGATATTGAAAACCGCGGATATAACGACCTTATTGAACTTTTGAAAGATGTGCCGGGATTCGATCTTACAATGTTTTATGGACCTGAATATACCAACGTTTATCAACGGGGATTCCGGCAAAACAACACAGAAAAAACCCTTTTGCTTATTGACGGGATCGAGGAAAACGATTTATGGACCAACTGGGCTTATATTGATCGTCAATACCCTTTATCGAATATTGAACGGGTTGAAATCATATATGGTCCCGCCTCTACCATGTACGGACCGAATGCCTTCGCGGGAGTAATCAACGTAATCACGAGAAATTCGGCAGATGCTATAAAACCCGGAAAAAGCATTGGTATCAGCGCCAGCGTAAATTATGGAACCTATAATACGCAGACAGTGGATCTGAGCGTCTCAGGAAAGAAGCGCAATATCGCCTTTACGGTGACAGGGCGATTTTACCATTCCGATGAAATGGATATTTCGAGTCAGAGTTTTTTTGATTATAACCCCGATGTCTATAACGGCGTAAACTATAATAAGCTGCTCGATATGTCTGCCGGCGCCAAACAATATCTGATAGCCAACAAACTTCCTTTTAGCAATCCTTATTACACCGTCTCTGCCGATTCAAGCCAGCTTTCACTGACGCCATTGGGCGCCGAAACAGCCCGAAACCTGGATAAATCCGGCTATGATCAGATTGTAAAAGGACATAAGATCGGCTTCTCCAATGAAACCAAAAGCTGGCTGCTGAATGGAAAACTTAAAATCGGAAATTTCACAGTTGGTTTTCAAACCTGGAAATACTGGCGGGGTGGTCTCACCCAGTTTATTGACACTTATGTTGCCGGTTCCGACAACGGATTTAGCTGGATCCCTCAACTGTCCTATTTTTTCGCAAAATATGAAAACCAGATCAGTGAAAAAGTCTTCTTCTCTAACGTTACTACCTATCGTATTCATGCGGTAAGCGATGATTTTACCTTTGTAACAGTATCCAATTATGCCCGCGGAAATAAAAAATTAGCCGACCTCGTCAAAAACAAAACCCCTGACTGGATCACAACCTACATGTATGAGCTGTCTAAACAACTTCGTACAGAATTCAAGGTCATATACCGTCCGGTTTCGAGGTTTGATTTGGTTTCAGGATTTGAAGTGCGTAACAGTACATTGCAGGGACAATATTATTCCAGCCTGACTGCAACGCCGGAAGATTCGGCTGTAATCATTCCTTCGCCAAAAGGTGGCAATGAGTACAATGTCTGGGATTTAGGAGCCTATTCGCAGGGAACTTTCCAGGCTTTTCGGAACTTCAAAATCACATTCGGACTTCGTTACGACTTTAACCTTGTGCGTACCAACGATGGATTTGGCAGCAAAGTCAGCCCGCGCCTTGCCCTGGTTTATTCCCCCGGAAAGTTTACATTCAAAGCCATTTACTCCAGCGGGATTATGAATGTATCGAACTGGACAAAATATTCTGTTGTGGCGAACCGGATTGGAAATCCGACTCTGAAAACCGAAAACATACAAAACCTTGAGTTGTGCGCAGGATTTCGACTGAACAAGGCATTCCATGCAGATATGGAGATGTACTACGACTTTATTGACAATGTAGTTGGAACCGTAAAGGTGGGGAGTTCGGGATTAATCCAGAATCAGAATATCGGAAAATTCAGAATCATGGGAATACAGGCAAATGCCATATATCAGGTTGAATCTTTTTCTGCATATTTCAATTATACCTTCTGCGATCCCAAACAAATATATTCCGAAACCGGGGAGGTTGATAACAGAGTAGGAGATATTTCAAGTCATCAGTTCAATATTGGCGCTAATAAAGAATTCTTTAATCAATTGAACATTAACCTCCGGCTGAATTTTGTCGGAAATCGGATTACAGGCGAGGGGACTACGGTGCCATTGAATACGGGTGTTTTCCCCTCTACTGCCATTCTGAATGGGGCAATCACCTATTCAAATAACAAAATCGTTCCAGGACTTGCCCTTCAGTTGGTGTGCAACAACATCCTTAATTCAACCTATTTTGATCCCGGCACCAAAGCAGCGGATGGCGTCAACAGTCCTACCGGCATTCTCCAGCGGGGAAGACATCTGTTGGTCACATTAGCCTACGACCTTTAATTACTCGCTATTAATGAAAGAATACAAAAAAATCACTAATCCTGAATCCCTGTGGGGAGACCTGTTTTTGCCGGTCAAGCCGAAACTGAATCAGGGAAAAGGTATCAGACTCGTACTATTTGTAAGTTGCAATGGTGGAAATAATCTTTTAAACGCTCTTGCTCTTTATGAGAAGAGGTATCCGGAGCATCTCAATATAATTGGCGTTGCCACTGATGATTCTGTGAATCCGAACGCCCGGATAACGATGAAAAGGAGGGTATGGAACGAATACGATGATGAGGAGAGAAGAGAGCTAAGAAGCAAAGTCATCAATTCCTGCATGAACCTTGGCGTTCCTTGCTATACCGGGTCGGTAAAAACTGATTATTATAGGAACATTTACAAATCCTGGAATCCGGAGGTCTTGTTTATGTTAGTTTTCGGACAAAAGCTTGATTCTTTTCTCTTTGATTTCCCGGCAATGGGAGCTTATAATTTTCATCCTTCCGACCTCCCGAAACATATCGGGATAGGTCCGCAACCTTTTCATGAGGCAATCAGAAAAGGTTTGAAAACCTCCATCTTTACAATTCATAAGATTACGGAACTTATTGACATTGGTCCCATTACAGGTATTTCAACGCCAATAAACATTTGCCTCGAAGATGGAACATATCCGAAGAGCGTGGTAACAATGTTCGAAAAGATCACGAGCGTGAGCGCCTGGATGGGAGTAAAACTGATCTCTGAAATCATCGCCCGGAAAGCCGGCGGTCAAAGTGGGCATGTTCCGCAGATTGACTTCAGCGCTGAACTCCCGGAAGAGATCAAACAATTACTGCTGAAACCAGCAACGGATGACCGTAGCGAAATGTACAAAGTTCCCGACCATCACTTCCTTACAAAATGACAGCATTTGCATGAGACAGAGATCGTGGTTAACGAAAATACTGAATATCCGCAGCGAGGAGTATAAACCTGTACTCATGTTGATGGTGTTTTCGTTTTTTATCGGAATGTCCATCTCCTTTTATTTTACCGCCTCCAATGCTATTTTTCTTAAGCATTTCAAGCCCAAAATGATACCGGTATCGTTTATTGCTTCAGGTATAATCATCTATGTGGCTTGGTGGATGTTTTCACATCTCGATAAAAAATTGAGTTTATACTACCAGGTTGTCATTAAATTCCTTTTTGTTTTTCTTAGCGTTCTCGCAATCAGTATTGGCGTTTATGCCTTTAATTCAAGCTGGATAACATTTATCATGTACACCTGGGTGAGGGTAATGGTTTACATCCTCCTGGTCAATTTCTGGGGGGTTGCAGGCAGGCTTTTCAATGTAAGGCAGGGAAAAAGAATTTTCGCATTGATCAGCATTGGCGAGGTTGTTTCTTACATGACAGGCTATCTTTCAATACCGCTGATTCTGAAATTTCTCAACACTCCCAGCCTGCTCTTCCTGGCTTCATTATTTCTGTTAATCTGCCTTGTAATGGTGTTGATCATTTTCGCAACATTTAAAGATCAGCTTAAATCCGTAATAGTTAATGCCGTAAAGGTTGATAAATCATCCCAATCGGATTGGAATTACTGGAATCTCCTGAAAAAACCCTATTTCCGAATAATTTCCCTGATGGCGCTGCTTCCTATATTTGGATACTTGTTCGTTGATTTTTTATTCCTCGCACAAACCAAGGTTGAATTTGCAAACAATCCGCAGGACATTGCCCGGTTCCTCGCAATTTTCCTGGGTTCCCTGGCATTCTTTGAGATTCTGTTAAAGCTGGTATCAGGAAGGTTTCTCAATAAATACGGACTCCGTCCCAGTTTACTGTCATTGCCAATCATTCTTATTTTCAGCGTCATTCTGGCGGCGGGATTCGGAGCTCTCTATGGTCCGATAGGCATGTTTTTCTCCTTTATTGCCCTTGCCCGCCTTTTTGAAAGATCAATCCGGGGAGCTTTTTACGAACCGGCGTTTCAGTTGTTGTACCAACCTGTTCCCACCGAACAGCGTCTCCCTTTTCAAAATCAAATCGAAGGTATTCCAAAAGCCTCTGGAACTGTCATCACAGGCGCTGTAATCTTAATATTTTCCATCTTTCCGTTCATCACGCTTGTTCATTACACCTGGATATTTATTGTGGTACTTGGACTGTGGATTTGGGTCGCATTTAAAATGTATGATGAATACCGAAAGATGATTAAAACTAAGTTGAGCGAACTTAAAAGTTCCGAACCCGAAGAGCGCGACTCAATTGTCGTCATGTATGGTAAGATACTTTCCGATTCGAACTTTGAGCAGTTTCAACGCAATTATGAAATATTGGAAAAAGCGGAGCCGGGAATGGTTGAAAAAATTCTTGAAGCCACATACCACCTTGCCGCGTTTCCTGTAAAAGATGCCATTTTAAAAAAAATCAGAGAAAAACAACTCGTCGCCACCCTGCCTTTTCTTTTGAGGATTAAAAATCGGTCTGAAGCGCCCGAAATGAACCTCCTTATTGAAGAAACCATCTTATCGTTAAAAACTGCCGAGGATTATACTTTTGAACTTATGAAGGAGCTTGCCGGCTCAAACCATGCCGGCGAGCGGCTCAGTGCTGCCCGTCTTCTCGGTTCATCGGGCAGGTACGCCACTTTCAAGCTACTCGTCAATTTGCTAAAAGACCCTGATCCGGAGATTATAAAAGCGGCTATTCTATCCTGCGGAAAAATCAAAAGATATGAGTTGTGGACTTATATCATCGAGCTGCTGATTGTGCCGGAGTTCTCCAATTCAGCGGCAATTGCCATAAAAAAAATTGGCGAACCAATTCTTGCCGACGTTGACCGCTTGTTTGAAAAAATAAGCGGTCACAAAGCGCCGCAACTTAAAATCATCAGCATTTATGAATCCATCGGAAGCGCCAAATCCATTAAATTCCTTCGCGACAAAATAAACCATCCAGATAAAGATATACGTTACCGGGTTTTATTAGCGCTGAGCAACTTAGAGTACCATGCGTCGGCGTTGGAAATTTCCCTTATCAAAGACGCCATTGAAGAATCGGCAGAAAACATTTTATGGATTCTTGCATCGCTGAATGATATTGCCGGCTCTAAAAATGCCGGCGATCTGCAATTAGCGCTGCTACAGGAGCTGGAAGAAAAAAAGGAACATGTTTTCCTTTTGCTTTCGCTGCTCTATGATTCAAAAACAATCAGGCATATCCGCGAAAATATTGAAAGTACTGATATCAACGCAAAGATTTACGCGCTTGAAATCGGAGATATGATGATTTCAGATGAGATTAAGGAGTTGTTTTTTCCGATCTTCGAAGATTTACCGGTTCACGAGAGGTTAAGCCGGTTCAGCCTGCGTTTTCCGCAAGAAAAAATGAACATCGAAGAACGGCTGCATGATATCGTCAACAAAGGCTATTCATATTCAAACCGGTGGACCAAAGCATGCGCTATCTCCGCCCTTTGCGCTGAAATGCCCGATAATAATCTCACAGAAGAATTGCTGGCAGCCAACCTCGTTAATTCCGACCCCCTGCTTGGCGAACTTGCCGCCTGGGGACTTTTTAACCGGAACCGCGGCTACTATTTTGATACAATGATCAGGTTTGATAAAAAAGACAGGGAAAAAATAACCGGTATCGTAGAAAAAATCAAATCCTTCGAGCGGAAATCTGACAAGCTGATATTCCAAAAAGTTGTATTGCTGAAAAATACCGAGCTGTTCTCAACTCTGCCTGAAAACGAAATCACACATCTTCTGATAAACCTTGAGGATGCAGCAAATACCGATCAGGCTGCCGGTTCAGCCACTGATAAACCCGCAGATACATTTTCAGTTAGTTTCGACGATGGATTTACAATTTCGATACCGCGCGAGCGTCTTTATGAATTAATGACAGGCGATGTTGTATTTGCCGAAAGATATTTCAGGATTTTCAAAAAACAATGTCAAAATGAAGGAGTATGAATAAATTGGTCATTACCTTCCTGCTACTTTTTATCCAGGGAATAATCAGTGGGCAATCACTCACTGATAATGAACCCGGATTTCCGTTTTTAAAAAATTTTGCTCCCTTTGAATACAAGGCTCACGCCCAGAATTTTGCAATTACGAGCGACCGACGCGGAATGATCTATTTTGGCAACTTTGCCGGCGTACTCCAATATGACGGAGAATTCTGGCGGCTGATTCCAACTGAAAAAACTACCAAGGTTTCAGCCCTGGCAACCGATTCGGCAGGAAAAATCTATGTGGGGGCAAGAAGTGAAATCGGCTCTCTTGAATCGGATGATAACGGAAGGATGTATTTTAAAAGTCTTTTAAATTCCGCCGACTCTTCAAATCCTTCGTTTTCAGATGTTTTACAAATTTTTCCCGCTGCCGGAGTAATATATTTTGTAACCAGAAACATGATACTTGTTCTGGATGACGGAAAACTTAAACCTTGGCAATCGCCAAATGAAATTACAAACGCGTTTTACGTAAATAAAACCCTGTATCTGCAATTAAAAGATAAAGGCTTATGCTCGTATAACAATGGGCAAGTCGCCGCCGCGCCAGATGGCAATCTGTTTTCCGACGCTATTGAAATTAAAGCAATGCTACCTTATCCGGATGGGCGTATTCTGATAATCACCGGAACGCAAGGTTTATACCTTTTTGACTCCGAAGGGATCAAAAATTTTGTCGCCAGCTCTGACAATCTTTTGATGAAAAGCCTTGTCACCACCGGCGAAATTTTAGCCGACGGCTCTTATGCCATAGGAACGTCGCAGCGGGGAATTATCATCATCAACAGCGACGGCTCCATCAAACAAATCATTGACAAAAAAGCCTCGATACGGAATGAGTTTGTCCAGGACCTTTTTACCGACGACAAGAATATTCTATGGGCTGCCTTAAACAATGGCATTGTGATGGTTGAAATCCCTTCTCCCCTCACTTTCTTTGATGAACAATCGGGGCTGAACGGGGCTGTGAACAATATCATCAGGATTGATAATACTCTTTATATCTCCACCTACCAGGGATTATATTATTACGATGAAACGGCTTTCGGATTTCTGCCTATTCAGGATATAATCACGGCGTGCTGGTGTACTATTCCTTACGAAAACGGTTTACTGGCAGCTACTTCTCAGGGAATTTTTCAGGTAATAAATAAAAAAGCAACCATTATTAAGGAGGGCTTTGCCATGTCAATTGTGCGTTCGCAAAAAGATCCTTCTTCGATATTTATTGGCGAGATGCGCGGTTTTTTCAGTTTAAAAAAGCAAAATGGACGGTGGCAATTCGAAAAATTTGAAGGACCGGAAGTGGAAATCACCGACCTGCAACCTGATGGTTATGGAAACATCTGGGGTTCAACCTTATCCAAAGGCGTATTTCGGTATGCGCCGGGAGATCGCTCACCTGTGTTTTATACTCAGAAAAATGGTTTGCCCGATGATATTGGAAGTTCGATTAACCCGATCGGACAGCAGATGAGCGTTTCGACCCGAAAGGGAGTTTTCGTGTTTAACGAAGCGACACATTCATTTGACCCGATAACTTTGTGTCCCGGACAGGCGCCAGGAAACGAACAATGGTTTTCAATAATAACGCCAACATCAACTGGAAATCTGTGGGTTAATAATGGCGATGAAACCGATGTAATGCTTTTGGTAAAAAGTGGCGCCCGGTACAAACCATTAAGTACTCCTTTTTTATCCATTTCCGATTATGTTATCTGGGCTATTTATCCCGAAAACAATGGAATTGCCTGGTTTGGCGGTCCCGACGGACTAATAAGGTATAACCCGTTAGTGAAAAAAGTGAATCTCGATCCTTCGCCTACGCTTATTCGCAAGATAATAATCCGAAACGATTCGGTAATCTATTCAGGTAATGAAGGCTCAGGCGATACCATTTTGAGCCGCAGAAACATTGTTTTGCACTACAGCGATAACTCTCTGCGTTTTGAATTTAGCTCGCCATATTATGCTGCAATGGGCGAGAACCAGTACCAGTACATCCTCGAAGGCTTTGAGGAAACCTGGTCGGATTGGACAACCCAGTCGCACAAGGAATACACAAACCTTCCAAAGGGAGATTTCCAATTTCGGGTTAAATCGCGCAATATTTATGGAATAATTTCCGCCGAAGCCGATGTGAGTTTCCGCATACTTTCGCCATGGTTTACTACATTCTGGGCGTACCTTATGTATGCTCTCCTTGCCGGCGGTTTGATATATGTCATAATGATTTACCGCAACCGTCAACTGATGAAAGAAAAGCGGGTACTCGAACAGCGAATTGCCGCGCGTACCGCTGAAGTTGTTCAGCAAAAGGAGGAGATCGAAAAACAATCGGAAGAACTCAGCGATAAAAACGACGAGCTTGAGAAAATAAATACAGCCGTAAAATCAATCAATGTTGAAATAAACTTTGAGAACCTTCTCCAGTCATTGCTCGAAAAAATGAAGGTAATTCGCTCTGCCGAAAAATCTTCGGCGCTGGTTTATGATAAAAAATTAGACGCCTGTAAATTCAAAGCCAGCTTTGGTTGGAGTAATCAACAACTCTATAATATTACACTTTCCCTGAATCAGGCAGAAAACTGTTACCTGAAGAATGCGGAGGAAATTTTTGAAGATATTTTTATAAAAACCGAATTTTCCTCGTTTGATGATATCCCGGAATTAAATGCTCTGACAAAACCAAAGTCAATGGTAATTTTGGTAATCAGGGTTGAAAATAAGGTGGAGGCTTTCCTGATTTTTGAAAACCTGAACCGCGAAAATGCATTTGAACCGAAAGACGTCAGCTTTATCAAAAATTCAAAGGAGCATATTATTTCTGCCTTCATTCGCACCAGAATACTCGAAAACCTTCAACAAACGCTGCAAAATCTCAAGGACACCCAGGATCAGTTGGTTCAGTCGGAAAAACTTGCCTCTTTGGGCGAACTTATCGCCGGTATTGCCCATGAAATTCAAAATCCCCTGAATTTCGTCAATAATTTCTCATCCCTTTCCGCCGATCTTGCCGATGAACTTGTTGATTTTATTACCGGTCTGAAAGACGTTCTCACTCCTGAAAAATATGCCGATATTGATGAAGTAATTGGAATGATCAAAGGGAATGTCACGAAAATAAATGAACATGGCAAAAGAGCCGAAAGCATTGTAAAGGGGATGTTGCAACATTCGAGAGGGCGAACCGGCGAGTTTGAAATGGTTGAAATCAACAATATGGTTTCGGAATATGCCAACCTCGCCTATCATGGAATGAGAGCAAAAGATAAAAATTTCAATACGAGCATCAAAACTCAGTTGGATACGCAAGTGGGGAAAGCCAGCGTCATTCCGCAGGATCTGAGCCGCGTTATACTCAACATTGTTAATAATTCCTGCTACGCGCTCAATGAAAAGGTGAAAAAGCTGATTCCGGGGTTTAGTCCCGAAGTGATGATAACCACGAAAAAAATCAATGATAAAATTGAGATTCGAATCAGAGACAATGGCTCTGGTATCCCGGAGCAGGTAATTGAAAAGATTTTCAACCCGTTTTTCACTACAAAACCTACGGGAAAAGGCACAGGTCTTGGACTTTCAATGAGCTACGACATAGTGACTCAGGTTCACAAAGGAAAACTGGAAGTAAAATCCAAAGAGGGTGAGTTCACCGAATTTATCATCACCATTCCTGAAAAGCAATCGTGAATCATGCCGTAGAGATTTAAAAAAGTTCAGGTCTCCGCTTTTTTTACCAAAGCCTTTGGAACCGAAGTTTTGCCATTACAAACCACAAACTCATTGCCCCCAGCGAAATAAGAGAAACGCGGTCAATCCATGAAGAGATTTCGGAACCCCAGAGGTCGTTGATGTTTCCTCCCAGAAACAAAAAGCCGGCAATTGCAACTATTTTCAGTTGTAAGGATAATTCACGGAAGTAGAATAAGATCAATACAACCGCCGGCAGGAAGAGACCAAAGGAGTTTTCGCCGCTGAAAGCAAGCAACGGGATGAGTCCCATTAATAAGAACATTTCGAGACGTTCCTGATTTGAAATTGCCTTTCCGCGATTTATGAGAATAATCATAAGAATTGCGAGAATGACAATTATTAGCGACTGAAAGCCAAGGAAAAGCGCCGGAGTTTTCAATATTCCTCCGAGGAAGGCGTATCGGGAGACGACGCTGAAAATTGTTTGATTGGCAGGCAAACTAAATTCCTGTTTATTTCCAAGTTCTACAAATAATTCATGGAACCATGCCAAATATTGATTTGCCGTTAAATAAACTGAACGATAAAAAAGTAATGGTACAATTGTCAGAATTGCAGTGTAAATAAGAAAAAATGCCAGCTCCTTCCACTTCCTTTTATAGAAAAGGTAAGGGAGAAATATCAATCCGAATGGTTTTATGAATATTCCTGCCGAAAGTAGAAAACCGACGGATCCTGGTTTCCCGGCAACAAGGCAGCGGCATGTTAAAAGGTAAAGAAACATCAGGATAAAGTTGACCTGTCCCAAATGTAATTCTCTCAGAAAATGAACCATAAGAATCAGACCGGTCAACAGAGCCAGCGAATTTACGCCGGCAGGTTTTTCGCCAACGCCATTTGGGGTTACCAGTTGTATTGCAGAATAGATACAACCAAGCATGATAAAAGAATAAAACAACCAGTAAACTACTTTTGAAACTGCAAAAGGCAAAATCGCAAATGGAATAAAAAAAACAGCCGAGACCGGTGAATATTTAAAGAGATAAAAATCGTCAGCTTTGATTCTGTAAAGATTCTGTCCTTCCAGAATGCGGGCTGCCGATTTGTAATAAACCTCGAAATCGGATAGCCAGAATCGCCCGTTCCACATCTCGGCAAATAAAAACAGCAGGAATACCAACCCCACCAAGGCAAATCCCATCCAGGGATTATGCTTATAAGAAAAGAATTTTTTCATAGTTAATTTATCGTCCCTCGTCCCTCGTCCTTCGTCCCTCGTCCCTCGTCTCACCACCTGAAAATATCCATCTTCACCCTCGGCCTGCGTTCTTCCAGCCATTTGAAATTTTTCAGTTTACGTTCTTCCTTCGGAAGGTCTTTCTCAGGATAGGTATGGGCGTCGGGATTAGTAATGAAGGTAATGCTTTTGAACTGGTTTTTGTCAATAAAGACCAACAAATCGCTTGATACCGCCGTATTTATGCCTATCAGAGTCTTGTCCTCCTCCCTTGCAAAATAGATAGTTTGGGCATTTCCAATTACATTGATCTTATAGAGTTGGTTGTTCTCGAATTTGGCAAGCACATTCCTGCCTTTGATCTGGTTAAAATTTGCCGTATCATCTTTGGAAATGATAAACGCCGAGCCATACATCTTCAACGAATCGGCTTCTCCGTTGCGCATGAGAAGGGTAATTGAATCGGCTGATAGCTGATTAGAATCCGACCAGATAACCGGGTCGTGGTACATGGTCATGGTTGAATCTCTTGCCATCAGATGAAGAGAATCGCACATTCCCTGCATATCGCGGCGGATAAACTTCACCTTATGATAACAATAAACATCTCTGATATTTCTTGCAGAATCAAACAGAGCCCGAACCGTATCGCCATGCATGAAGAGTGAATCCCGTTTTTCAACAATCACCGTAACGGCGCTATCGGTCATAAATGCAAAGCCTTTTTTTTGCTGCATTTCGCCATAGTTGCCCATCAGAATAATGTTCTGGATGGTGTCAATAATAACCGCATTTCTGAAAACCTGACCATATTCATTTTTCCGCTCATAATACATACTATCGCCGGTGAGAAAAGTAAACTCATGATAAATCTTTGCGCGGTCGCGGAAACGCGCTAAATCGAGGCGTGTATCGTACCACCCGTTTTCACAGTAAATCGAATCCTTTTTGTCTTTGCTTATGATGTGCGAGGGTCCGAAGAAAAAAGCCGTTTCGGTAACCGTGTTGTACATCAGGGTGTCGGAATACATGTTGTATTCAGGGTTGATCAGCAAAACTTTCTCTTTGAAAAAGAATTGTTTTTTACCGGTGAAATAATAGCCAAAGTGGCTAACGAGTATGTTCTTATCATTAACTATTTTGCCCCAGTAATCATATTGCGCTATCTGTGTGTTGCGGTTAAATACGAGAGTGTCGGTGGTTAAGGTGGTCTGGTTATCAATCAGCCTCACGTTGCTGTTGGCATGGGCAATTTTCGTGTTTCCATAGTAACGCAGCGAATCGCAATAGAGGTTTAGAGTATCGCTGAGTTTAACCACGACATTTCCGTAAGCGATAATCCGGTTCTCGATTTCATTTACCCAGGCGCTGTCACAGTAAAGGAAAGCGCTGTCGTGGTTCATCACCACATTGCCAATCAGCCTTGGTCCGTCAGGATAAATGGACTTGTTGAATTGCCAGGTATCGCCGGAATAGATAATCCTGGTTTTAGGCTGATCCTGAGCGAAGCCGGAAATGGTAAATAAAAAGAGTATGACAAGAAGGTATCCGGGAGTTTGCTTCATTGGTTGTAGATCGGGTTGCAAAGATAGTAAAGAGCTACTTACTAAAAGACTTACTAAAAGTAATGAACAATTACCTCGCGGTATCTGTAAAATCTCTAATTTTGAGGTCTCTTTAAACTATTTCTTCCCACAATGAAACAACAGTTTGATCCCCGGCGCAACTATGCCGAAACGCAGCAGAAAATCGGATACGTCCCCAGAAAAAAAGCCACCCAGAGCGATTATGACCGAATCGGGTTTATGTCGGGGCTGGAAGTTCACCAGCAGTTGAAAACAAAAGAAAAACTTTTCTGCCATTGTCCCGCCGGAATTTTCCAGAAGGAAGATGAATTTGACGCCGAACTGATCCGTCACATGCGTCCTACTCTGAGCGAGCTTGGCGAATACGATGGCACTGCTCTGATGGAATTTAAAACCAGGAAAAACATCATTTACAGGATAAAAAATGAAACGGCGTGTACTTACGATGTTGACGACACACCGCCTTTCCCGTTGAACCGGGAGGCTCTGATGCAGGCAATAGAAATTTCACTCCTGTCGAAACTGAAAGTGGTAGGGGAAGTTCATATCACACGTAAGCAATATCTCGATGGTTCAATCCCGACTGGTTTTCAACGTACCGCCATCATCGGCATAGAGGGTGAAATTCAGTTGAAAAACAAAAAAGTCCGGCTGATCCAGTTGAGCCTTGAGGAAGATTCCTGCCGGGAAGTTTCTGATATCGGACATGTAAGAATTTACCGCACCGACCGGCTGGGCATGCCGCTGATTGAAACAGTTACATATCCTGATTTTAAAAATCCGTCGGAGGTAAAAGAGGGCGCCGATTATATCCGTTTTCTCAACCGAAGCACAGGCAAAGTACGCAGCGGAATCGGATCAACCCGCGCCGATGTTAATGTAAGTTGCAAAGGAGGGACGCGCGTGGAAATCAAGGGCGTCGCGCATAACAGTTGGATGCCCGACCTCACTCATAATGAAGCATACCGGCAATGGGCGTTACTTGCCATTCGCGAAATACTTGTTAAACGTGTAAAGGATTCGGCAAATTGGAAAATTTCCAGCAAGGAGGTTAAAACAAAAGATTTTAAACTTGAGAATCTCGGCGTTCCAAAGAATACGACGCTCAAAGTGTATCTCGTTAATCTTCCTCAATTTCAGGGGATATTATCACATTTTACACAACCCGGAAAGGTTTTTGCAGATGATTTTTCCGACCGGCTTAAGGTGATTGCCTGTATTGAAAAGCCTAACATGGCTCATTCAGAAATGTTCGAGGATGCGGTGGGAGAAAAGGCATGGGCAAAGATTCGTTCATTGCTTGGAAGTAAGGAGGGCGACGCCCAATTGATTTTCTGGGGAGATGAAGAGGATATTAAGACGGCTCTCGAAACTATTGAAGAGCGTTGTAAATTGGCTTTTACCTGCGTGCCTAATGAAACCCGGAAGTCGTTTGAGGATGGCACAACCATTTTCGAGCGCGTCCTGCCCGGAGCCGACCGTATGTATCCCGATACCGATTCAGCTCCAATACCTCTTGAAGACTCCGATATTGATGAAGCCATGAAACGGCTTCCAAAATTGGTCTCCGAGCGTATTTCCCAGTTAAACGCATGGAACGTGCCGGAGGAAACTCACACATTTTTGTTAAAGAACAATCTTGTTCCATTACTCGAAAAAGTACAGAATGATTTGAATGTTCCCGCCAGGTTTACGTCAGGATTGCTGGCATATTCATTAAAACACTTACAAGGGCAATACCCGGCGCTACCCGATTTTACATTTCACAAAGTATATGAGTTGTTGAAATTCCTGGTTGACCGCGGGATAGACATTGCTATTGCAAAACGAATGTTATTCCATCTTTACCAGCATCCTAAGATGGATTTTGAGTCTATACTGCTAACCCTCAATTTCAAGGAAATTGAGGGAAAGGAAATTCTTGCAAAAGTTCCATTCCTTGTTAAGAAATATAAGGAAATAAGAACCTCCCGCAATGATTCCGCCGGATTGCGCTGGGTAATGGGCAACCTAAGCAAACTCGCCACCGGCAACATCTCCCTCAGCAAACTCAGCCAAGAAATCATCATCAATCCTTAACGCTTAACACTTAACACTTATCAACTTACCAGCTATCATGACCGAAGACATTTTCCAGGGCTACAAAGGACGAGCGCTCGAAGTACTACAGAAATTCAACGCCCGTGTGTGGGCAAAAGTGAGGGTTGATTCCACTCGCGGCACTTTTGAAGGCACTATTCTTCCCCGCGCCGAAAATACCGATGACAAACATCTCGTGCTGAAGATTTTTACCGGATATAACATCGGCGTTGATATTAATGGTATCACCCAAATCGAAGAACTGGGTTACAAGAAAGCAGTTTATAAGATACCGGAGAAGGAGTTTCCATATTCAAAGGATAAACCAAATGTAAAGTTACTCGGTACGGGCGGCACGATTGCTTCGCGGCTCGATTACCGGACAGGCGCGGTGATTCCTGCATTTTCGCCCGGCGAACTATATGGCGCCGTTCCTGAATTGGCAGATATCTGTAACCTTACCACCGAAAAGCTTTTCGCAGTATTCAGTGAAAACATGGGACCCGACCAATACAAAAAACTTGCTGTCGCAATCGGGCATGAAATTGAAAAGGGCATTGATGGCATTATCATCGGACATGGAACCGACACGCTTCATTATACTTCTGCCGCGCTCACATTCATGGTGCAGAATTCGCCGGTTCCAATAGTGTTGGTGGGATCGCAGCGTTCATCCGACCGACCGAGTTCAGACGCCGCGCTTAACCTTATGCATGCAGCCACAGCCGCAGCGCATGGCGATATCGCCGAAGTGATGGTTTGTATGTTCGGTCCCACTTCCGACGAATACGGGTTTTTGCATAAAGGAACGCGCGTTCGGAAAATGCACTCTTCCTACCGATCTACCTTTCGAACCATCGGGGATACGCCCCTTGCCACCGTTACCCGGCAAGGCGTTGTACCCATCAAGCAGGATTACCATCGCCGGCGCAAAGATCGTAATGTGACTATTCTTCCATTTTATGAAGAGAAAGTTACGATGATCTATTACTACACCAATATGCAGCCCGATGTAATAGATGCACTGGTGGCTGCGGGTTATAAAGGAATTATAATTATCGGCACCGGTCTGGGTCACGTAAACAAACCGATTTATCCCGCCATAGAACGCGCCATTGCCAAAGGAGTCGCAATTTACATGACAGTTCAAACGCTGTGGGGATATGTCCACATGTTTGTTTACGATACCGGTCGCGACCTGATGGCGAAAGGCATCATCCCCGCTGAAAACATGCTCCCCGAAACCGCTTTCATCAAACTCAGTTGGGCGTTAGGTCAAACCAGCGACCTGGCAAAGGTCAAAGAGATTATGCTCACCCCGATCAACGATGAAATCACTCCACGCGAACCATACAACGGCTACCTGATTTATCAGGGCGGCGTGCCGGAGGTGGAGGCGTTTATCAGGAAGTTCCATAAGTAAAATAGCAAGGTGGCAAGGTGGTTTTAAACCCAGCGCGATGCACTGGGCAATTCACAATGCGATACCCGAATATTATTATTTCAAAGGTACTTTCAGCAAATTATTCTTCTGCCAGTCGGCTAACATCTCTGCTGCAACACGGGTAGTAACCTCGTCAATGTATTCGGGATCTGTAATGGAAATCTCAGCAGTCCAAATCAAATCGTTATTCGAATTCGCATAGAGGTTGGCATGGAGGTTAACAGTGGAAGTTGTTGACCAATAACCACCGGAAGTAACTACGTTTGCCCCATAGCCGTACATTGGATATCCCCAGTTGTAATAATTGTAATAGTTGTAATAGTAATCTGGATATACCATTGTAGTTTGCGGCACATAAGACTCTGACTTATCAGTGCTTTTGTAGGTGATAACGAGGATTCCATCAACGCCGAGGCTATCGAATTTCTTTTCCAGGTCATTCAATTGATATTTCTTCCCCGGAGTAAGGAATTTAAGTGATTCCATGGCTTTGAAACCCTTGTTGTTGAAATATGCTGTTGCATATTGCTCAACTGGTTTCTGGTACTCAAGTTTATCAAACATTGCCCAAATCACTACATTCCCGATCTTTTCCTTTTCCTTTGGATTGGTCCAGGAGGTAAGATTAATTGAAGATCCGCAAGAAGTAAACATAAAAGCGCCCAGGATTAGCAGCGCTCCCGGAACAAGCATAGATTTTTTCATAATATTTGGTTTTTAGGTTAAATCTTTATCCTTTCAAAAGTATGAACTTTTCCTGAAACCGTAACAAAAAGTTTAATAACGTTGTTGATTACGAGGGACGAGGGACTTACCAGCTTACCAGCTTACCAGCTTCTATATATTTCACAATTTTTTCCGTCGCCCCTCTGTTTTCCTCCACGTAATTCCGACAGATGGCTGATATACGGTTGTATTCCTGATAATTTCCGATGATTTCCGAAACTTTTTTTATCAGATCGCCGGAAGATGTAACGCAAAAAGCGCCTCCCAACGATACAAGATCCCGCGCCTCTCTGAATTTATTATAGTTTGGTCCGAAAAAAACCGGAACGCCAAAAGTAACAGGTTCCTGGATGTTGTGAATGCCTCCTGCAAATCCACCGCCGATGAAAGCGATTGTTGCATACCGGTACAATTGCGATAGTATTCCCACAGAATCAATGATCAAAATATCTGCAAGGTTGGCATTTTCATCATTCAGATCAGAAAAACAAAGCGACTGCTGATTTATCCGGTCACGGATTTCCCTGATTCGACCGGGACTGGTATCGTGAGGCGCGATGATGTATTTCAGATTTAGTTCCCGAAGCCGGGTCAGCGGAACAAATACCTTTTCATCGGGTTCCCAACTGCTGCCGGCGATAAAAACCTGTTTCCCGGCGCAAAACTTTTCTATAAGCGGAATCGGTTTTGATTGTGCGGCAATGGCAAATACTCGATCAAAACGGGTGTCGCCGGTTGCCGTTACTTCATTAATGCCAATAGACCTAAGCAAACTTTCAGATTCCACGTTCTGGACAAAAAAATGGTTAACATAGCAAAGACGCCTTCGCGACCATGCCCCGTACCAACTGAAAAAATGCTGGTTTTTCCGAAACAATGCAGAAATAAAATAAAGTGGAATATGTTGATCGTGAATAGTTTTCATGTAGTTGAACCAAAAATCATATTTCACAAAAAACACCATTTCCGGCTGGACAATCTTTATAAACTTCCGCGCATTTCCGGGTGTATCAAGCGGCAAATAAAAAACGAAATCGGCTTGATCATAATTTTTGCGCACCTCAAATCCGGATGGTGAGAAAAAAGTCAAAAGGATTTTTTTTTCCGGAAAACGTTTTCTGAAAGCCTCAATTACCGGTCTGCCCTGTTCGAATTCGCCCAACGACGATACATGAAACCAGATGATATGGTTTTGTTTGCGGTCAATCTCTCTCAACGCTGTTTCGAGCCGTCCGAATAATTTGCGGCGGCCATCCACCCATTGCCTCGCTTTAGAATTGAATAGCGCAGCAAACCTGAGAAAACACCCATAACCATATATAAATGTTGAATATACAAACCGCATTTTATCTCTCTGAATTACGCGCCACCGGCACGCTCGATTTAAATTGTAACCCGGCAACCATAATCAAGCCTTTACCGAGCTTGTCAGCTTGTCAACTTACCAGCTTAATACAAATAAAACTCCTTTGGCGACCGTCTGTAAAGCGGTATAATCCATGAAACCTTTATGGTGTAAAACTGACTGCTTAGTTTCCGCGTATCCTGTTTTCCGGTGTCGAAATCGCGGTCACGGTAAGGTTTTGTCCATGCCTGCATGAATTCAAAACCAACTGAGAAGTTTAGCAACCTGGTATTGCTGAGGTACATATAGCCAAGATATCCGGTAACGGCGATGCCGCCATTCAATCGGTCGTAACCATTTTTGTAATCTCCGAGTAGTTGAGGCGCGGTATTTCCGGGGTTGTGAATTCGGATTTTATCCTGAATATAACCTGCCCCGGCAAGAAGAGTAAAGCCTGAATTGGGATTAGGGGAAAGCAGCGGGATGACCTTGCCAAATTTTGCAAAGAAATTATAGCCGCGTTCATAATAAATAACGTCGGCGTAATAACCATTGGCGTCAATAATGAAACCATCGCTGGTTGAGATTACCTTTAGGAGATCGTCGCTGTTTTTTACCGATTGTCCGAACATGAAATTTCCTTCGGCGCCAAAAATCCAGTTATGTCTTGTTTTAAATAAAATACCACCGCCAATGCTCGAATTGCTGCCGAATTGCAAAGCCAGGTCCCCTCCAGGAAACTGATATCCGTAAGTTGCATAAATAAGTGGCGTGAAAATAGCCGAATCGTGAATATTGACCTGACAAATTGCCGTGGAAACGATGAGAGAAACTGTTGTTAAAACTAGAAGTAATTTCTTTTGCATACCCGAAAGATGGTTGAGTTTAAAATCTGTAAACCAGACCAAGAGTGATATTGAACGTACCAACCAACTTCTTTATTTCATAAGTAACCGGCGCCGAATAAACTGGTTCGATAACAATAAGACCGGTTACCGGGTCTCTATATTCTTTATAAAACAAAAATTGAGCATAATACTGCCGGTTTTTCGTGGGCCAGCCACCCATAAAATTAGCGCTAAACTTTAACGCCAGATGAGAAGAAAAAGCGTAGCCGATACCTGCTGAAATCCCATACCCGAATCCTGTTCCCAGATTAATATCCTTTTTCATCCCCGAAGTATCTGTAGGATCGGGAGTGGTAAAGTTTGCGCTTGATGAAACAATAATGCCTCCCAAAATCTTTGCATCAATAAATACTTTATTAAAAGTTTTAATGAAAACCGGACCAACCAACAGGTAATGATTCGACCATGAGCCTGGACCTAATGAACCTGACGACCACCCGTCGGGTCTTATTGACTTCGCCGAATCAGCCAGAGGGTTATTCTGGAATGTGTATTGAATAGCGAAGCCAAAATCCTTTGGTCCCAGCCAATGGTAAGTTAGTTGAACCAGCCAGCCATTTGCTGCATATCCGGCTTTTGTGTTTGATTTATCCAATGCCGCATAGCTGCCCATAATCATTGAATAGCCGGCTGAAAATTCCAATCCCATGTTACGGAATTTCTTAACCCTCACACTGTCGGACTGAGGCTGTGCAAACAAGCCCGAACCAAAGGAAAGAATAATGATAAGTAAGGTTGCTTTTTTCATCTTCCGGTAAGTGTTGGATGGACAAAATTAATGCTTTTACCCTGATCACTATGAGTTTTTTTTGTAGTTTTGACGATTATAAATTAGTAAAGTCGCAAGGTGGCGAAATAGCGAAATTTAATAAAAATCAAAGGAAAAACTCAAACTTCAAAAATTTATGCGAAAAAATCTGATTTGCTTTTTGCTGGCGGTGGCGGGCTTCGGCTCAACTTCAATGGCTTGTACGAACTTTATTTTTACCAAAGGTTCCACTACCGACGGTTCGGTGATGATCACCTATTCAGCCGATTCCCATACCCTGTATGGCGACCTGTATCATTGGCCTGCACGCGACTGGCCTGCCGGCGCCATGCTTGATGTAGTTGAATGGGATACTTATAAACCACTTGGAAAAATACCTCAGGTTAAGCATACATACAATGTTGTTGGCAATATGAACGAAAACCAGGTTGCCATTGGTGAAACCACTTTTGGAGGGCGTGAAGAACTTAGCGAACAACCGGGCGCCATCATGGATTACGGTAGTCTGATATACATTACCCTCCAGCGCGCGAAGTCTGCCCGTGATGCCATTCGCATGTTCGGTGAATTTGTTGCAACTTATGGATATGCCAGCAGTGGTGAGTCTTTCTCCATTTCCGACGCAAACGAAGCATGGATTCTCGAACTGATCGGCAAAGGAAAAGTTGAAAAAGGCGCCGTTTGGGTTGCAATGCGAATTCCCGACGGATATGTGAGCGGTCATGCCAACCATCCGCGCATCACACAGTTTCCGCTGAATGATCCCGAAAATTGCATTTATTCTCCCGACGCGATCTCCTTCGCCCGAAAAATGGGATGGTTTACCGGTGAAGACAAAGAATTTAGTTTTTCTGATACCTACGCTCCCCTCGATTTCAGCGGAGCCCGCGCCTGCGAAGCCCGCGTTTGGGCAATGTTCAACAGGGTTAATGCCAATATGGGACAATATCAGGACTATGCCATGGGAAACCTCGTCAAAGGCAAATGGGGATATGTTTCTAACCGGATGCCATTGTGGATCAAGCCTGATAAAAAAATCAGCGTTAACGATGTAATGAACTTGATGCGCGACCACTATGAAGGCACAAAAATGGATATGAACAACGACATCGGCGGAGGTCCTTTTGCCGCTCCTTACCGTTGGCGCCCAATGACCTGGAAGGTTGATAGCGTTCCTTATATTCATGAACGCGCCACGTCGACACAGCAAACCGGTTTCGTTTTTGTTGCCCAGTCGCGTAATTGGCTGCCAAATCCTATTGGCGGAATATTTTGGTTTGGGGTTGACGATACTTACACTATGGTTTATTCACCTATGTATTGTGGCATGACAAAAGTTCCCGACGCCTATAAGGTCGGAAACGGCGATTTGCTAACCTTCTCGCCAACTTCTGCATTCTGGGCGTTCAGCATGGTTTCAAACTGGGCATATACAAAATATGATTACATGATTAAAGATATTCAGCCGGTTCAACAGGGACTTGAAAAGAAATATGTGGCAGAGGTTGCCGACATTGACAAGAAAGCGGCTGAACTTTACAAGAAAGATAAAGCTTCTGCAATCAAATTCCTCACCGATTACTCTGTTAAAACCGGTCAGGCAACAGTAAAACGCTGGCAGGAACTTTTTCAGTACCTTTTTGTGAAATATATGGATGGCAATGTAAAAAAGGAGAAGGATGGCAAATTTGAGCGGAATCCTTATAACCAGCCTGTAATGCCTTCACAGCCGGGTTATCCTCAGTGGTGGCTGAAAGAGATCGTGAAACAGCACGGCGAGACAGTCAAACAAATCGGACCTGCCGGTCATTAAAATAAGAAATATCCATCATCATGGAAGAAAAGAGTTCATCCAACCGGAAATATATCATTATTCTTGCCATTCTTGGAATTTTAATCATTGTATTGCTTTTCTGGCTTTTCATTCAGCGTTCACAACTCATGAAACTGGTTAACGCCAAGGAAGTTGAGAAAACCGAATTGCAACGCGATCTTGATTCGCTAATGACTGAGCACAACAAAATCAAGGTTTCGTTTGGGGCTCTTTCCGACTCGCTCAGTTCAAAGGATAGCATCATTCAGCAAAATGCTCTCGAAATCCAAAAGTTGCTTAATACGGAATGGGAATATAACAAGATTCGCAAAAAATTTGCGATGCTTCAGAAAGTTGCCCAGGGATATGTTCATCAGATGGATTCGTTATACACGATAAACAGAGAATTAACGAACGAGAACGACCGGATACGACAGGTTGTAAAAACAGAGCAGAACCGGAACCAGAACCTGATGAAGGACAAGGAAGAACTAAAGGAAAAGATGAATCAGGCTGCATTTATAAAAGCCTACAACGTTACAGTTACCCCTTTTAAATTGAAATCAGGCGGAGCGAAGGAGATCGTTACCGATAAAGCTACGCGTACCGACCGGCTTAGGATTTGTTTTACAATCGGGGAAAATCCGCTTGTCGCTCCGGCAAAAAAGAGCATTTACATCCGTATTCAGCGTCCCGACAAGGTTGTTGTGATTAAAAGCAAATATGATACTTTTACTTTCAACGGACAAACAATTCCGTTTTCCCTTCGCGAAGATATTGATTACCAGGGAAAGGCTATGAGCGTTTGTGTTAACTGGACTAAGAAAGACAAGGAAAGCCCCGCCATGAAAGGCAGGTATATCGTTACCGTTTTTACCGATGATTCTGAAATCGGAACGGGTTCATTTGAACTGAAATAGTCAGCTATGCGAATCGGTATTTTAACAGCCGGCGGCGATTGTCCCGGTATAAATGCAGCCATCAGGGGAGTAGGAAAAACTGCAATCCTTGAATATGGCATGGAGGTTATCGGGATTTCATCGGGATTTCTTGGACTCATCAATGAGGAGTATGTTCCACTCGATGAAAATACACTCTCAGGTATCCTTACTCTCGGAGGCACTATTCTTGGAACATCGAGGGAGAACCCTTTCAAGAAAAGCAGCGCCTTCAATGCCATTGATAAACCAAAACTCATTAAAAAACACTACCAGGAACTGGGACTCGACGCCCTTGTTTGTATTGGCGGCAACGGCACTCAACGCACTGCGGCTCAGCTTTCCGAAGCGGGACTTAATGTTATCGGAATTCCCAAAACCATTGATAATGACGTGTGGGGAACCGACGTAACCTTTGGGTTTGATTCTGCCTTATGGATTGCCACTGAAGCCATTGACCGGCTTCATACCACCGCCAACAGCCACAAACGGATTATGGTTATTGAGGTTATGGGTCATCATGCCGGCTGGCTCGCGCTATACTCAGGAATGGCAAGTGGAGGCGATGTGATTCTGATCCCTGAGATCAATTTCGACATTAATATTGTTGCACGCTGCCTTAAAAAAAGGGCTGTCAATAAAAAACCATATTCCATTGTTGTTGTTGCCGAAGGAATACAAACTCCGCGAGGAGAGTCGGCTGCCAGTTTTGTTGGCGCCAGCATTAAAGAACTCACCGGATTGGAAACAAGGGAAACGATTCTCGGTTACATTCAGCGGGGAGGCAGTCCTTCGCCTATGGATCGCGTATTGGCAACAAGGTATGGCGCTTTTGCCGTTGAATTAATTGCCAGGAAAAAGTTCGGAGAAATGGTGTCTCTAAAGGGAGATTCTATTACTTCTGTTTCTCTTGCCGAAGTTGGAGGTAAGCTCAGGCTTGTTCCCCAGGATCATACGTTGATTGAAAAAGCAAGAAAGATGGATATATGTTTTGGACTTGAAGGACGTTAACCGGAAAATCTGATATCCTTGATATTCAATTGAAGGTTCACCGATCCGTTCCACTCATTTTCCTCGATATGGTAACAGATGTTGAATGGTATTTGTTTATCAATCAAGCCAAAATGTTCTCCCTGCTGGAATGCGATAGCCGATAAAGGACCTCCAGCCACATCCGGGTGTACTACAGAAAGTTTCAAATGATTTTTTCCAACCACACGCGAGCCACCGGCATCAATAACCCCATTGGTGACAAAGAGCGGCGCCATATTTCCAGGACCAAACGGGGCAAATTGCTTTAAAACATTGTAAAACCTGGTGTTGATCACATTCAGAGGCAACAGAGCGTCAACATCAACGATGGGCAACAGTTCAATACCTTGAAGGCGTTCCTGCACTGCCGCTTCAAACCGGTCGCAGAAACTGACCAGATTTTCGGGTAACAGCGAAAGTCCTGCCGCAAACTTATGCCCTCCAAAATGCTCAAGCAGATCGCTACATGAATCTATGGCTTCATAAATATCAAAATCTCTTACGCTGCGGGCTGAACCGGTTATCAATCCATTTGAAAGCGTAAGCACAATTGTTGGACGGTAATAAGTTTCGGTTAACCTTGATGCAACAATTCCGATTACCCCTTTGTGCCAGTCGGGATGATAAATGACTGTTGACCGCGCCGACCTCAGTTTAGCGTCGTTAGCAATCATGCCAAGAGCCTGTTGCGTGGCAGATGTATCGAGTGTTTTACGTTCGGTATTGTAATCATTTATCTGTTCAGCAACTCGTTTGGCTTCCTCATAACTATTTGAAATCAGTAACTTTACTGAATTAATTCCACTTTCGATTCTTCCAGCGGCATTTATACGGGGACCAATCAGAAAAACCAGATCGGAAACGGTGAGCTCACGATTGAACACACATCCGCCAATAATTTCATCGTTTTTTCGTATAGCCGAAAACGCAAGCAACGCCTCCAGTCCAGGTCTTGGTTTGGAGTTGATCAGTTTCAAACCATAATAAGCCAGTATCCGGTTTTCGCCGGTGATGTCAACAATATCACTGGCTATACTTATTGCAACCAGATCGAGATATTTAATAAGTCGGTCAAAATGGATATTGGTTATCCTCGCATAAGCCTGGATGAGTTTAAAACCTATACCGCAACCCGATAATTCCTTGTATGGATAGGGACAATCGTTGCGTTTAGGATCAAGGACTGCAACGGCGGCGGGTAATTCAGCGCCAGGACGGTGGTGGTCGCAAATTATGAAATCAATGCCTTTGGTTGTGGCATAAGCAACTTTTTCAACCGATTTTATACCGCAATCAAGCGCAATTATCAATTTGACATTGGTTTCGGCGGCGTAATCAATGCCTTTGAATGAAATTCCGTATCCTTCGTCGTAACGGTCGGGAATGTAAAAACCTATATCCTCATGAACAGTGTTCAGAAATGTATAAACCAGCGCTACCGCAGAAGTGCCGTCAACATCATAATCGCCATAAACGAGAATGCGTTCCTTTCCGTTAATTGCCCGTGTAATCCGGTTGATGGCTTTGTCCATATCCATCATAAGGAATGGATCATAAAGATGATCAAGGGCAGGCCTGAAAAAAGTTTTTGCCTCATCAAACGTATTTATTCCACGCTGTACCAGCAAATTGGCAAGCGCCGGTTCAATATTCAGCACATCTGATAAATGTTTGATTATTTCAGAATCCCCTCGCTGTTTCAGCTCCCAACTTTTTTCCATCGTACATTTCTTATGGCTAAAATACAACTTATTCCCGAATCAGGAGAATTTCTTTTACAAACTCTCCCCCTGCTCGCTACTCGCTACTTCACATTTCTTCGTCCTTCGTCCTTCGTCCTTCGTCCTTCGTCCTTCGTTCTTCGTCCTTCGTCCTTCGTCCTTCGTTCTTCGTCCTTCGTCCTTCGTCCTTCGTCCTTCGTCCATCATGCCGAATGCGAACTTTAAAACTCAGCATTCTTTGGAGTACGGGGAAAGGGAATCACATCGCGGATATTCGACATTCCGGTAACAAACAGGATAAGCCTTTCAAAGCCCAGACCAAAGCCGGCATGAGGAACGGTTCCAAAGCGGCGGGTATCGAGGTACCACCAAACATCTTTTTCCGGGATATTCATTTCGTGGATTCTACGCAAAAGCGCCTCGAGATTTTCTTCGCGCTGGCTTCCGCCAATGATTTCGCCGATTTTCGGAAACAACACATCCATAGCGCGAACGGTTTTTCCATCCTCGTTCTGCTTCATGTAAAAAGCCTTGATCTCTTTCGGATAACCGGTCAGGATAACCGGTTTGCCAAAATGCTTTTCCACGAGATACCGTTCATGTTCCGACTGCAAATCGGTTCCCCATGAAACGGGAAATTCCCATTGCTGTCCCGAAGCTACCAGAATATCAACAGCTTCGGTATATGTAAGTCGCTCGAATTTATCGCCGATAACTTCCCTGAGCCGGTTGATCAGCTCGTTGTCGTACATTTTATTGAGAAACTCAAGGTCGTCAATGCAGTTATCGAGGGCATACTGGATGAGATATTTCAGAAAATTCTCGGCGAGATCCATATTGTCGCCGATGTCGTAGAAAGCCATTTCAGGTTCAATCATCCAGAATTCGGCAAGGTGACGCGGTGTGTTTGAATTTTCGGCGCGGAAAGTTGGTCCGAAGGTGTAAACCAACGATAAAGCCATAGCGGCGAGTTCGGCTTCAAGTTGCCCGCTGACGGTCAGCTTTGTCTCCTTGCCAAAAAAATCCTGCGCATAATCAACATGACCATCAGGCAGCAATGGCGGGTTCTTATCATCGAGTGTAGTAACGCGGAACATTGCGCCGGCGCCTTCGGCGTCAGAACCTGTAATAATAGGCGCGTGGATATAAAAAAATCCTTGATCGTTAAAATATTTGTGGATTGCAAAAGCCATGGCGTGACGGATTCGGAGAACTGCTCCGAAAGTGTTGGTTCTTGGGCGAAGATGGGCTATTTCACGGAGAAATTCAAGGCTGTGACCTTTCTTCTGCAACGGAAATACCAATGGATCGGCAATTCCATAAACTTCGATTTGTTTCGCCTGTACCTCCACACTTTGTCCCTGTCCTACCGACTCAACCAACGTTCCTGTCACCGCGATGCAGGCGCCCGTGTTGATCTGTTTCAGCAAATCCTCATCAAACCCGGTGGCGTCGGCTACAACCTGGATGTTATGAATCGCCGAACCGTCATTCATGGAAATGAAAATGACGCTTTTATTACCACGTTTTGTTCTAACCCATCCTTTGACAACGACCTCTTTGCCAAATTCCTTCGATTTCAGCACATCAACAATTTTATTCCTTCTGGTATGTTCCATTTAAATATGTTTTGGGCGGCAAAATTACGGAAATGTAGACAAAAATGATGAAAGTATCATTAGGTTTCCATGACTTTGTTTCCTGCCTGCTTTGGAAATGTAAAATTTCACCGCCAAGTGTAATCCTGTTTTAAGCATAAGTGCGAACTTTGCAGGAAAATAAACCTCAATCATGGGATTTAAAATTATTGAAATCAAAGCGCCAACCGATTATACCGACGTTGAATTGAAACGGCGCATCGCAAAGGAATTCAGCATCTCCGATTTTACCTGGCAAATCGAAAATAAAAGTCTTGACGCCCGCAAAAAGAACAATATCCACTGGCTTTTGCGCATTGTTGTGCACTCCGAATCTCTGGGCGGTGCAGAACCGGAAATTCGTGAATTGCTTGAGATTCCATATAAACCGAGGAATAAACGCGTAATAATCGCAGGCAGCGGTCCCGCCGGGTTTTTCGCGGCTCTCGTATTGCAAAAAGCCGGCTTTGACACTATTATTCTCGAACGCGGCGCGGAGGTGGCAAAACGAACTCAGGGCGTCGCCCGGTTTGAAAAAACCGGCGAGTTCAATCCTGTTGCCAATTATGCTTTTGGCGAAGGTGGCGCCGGTACATTTTCCGATGGCAAGCTAACATCCCGATCGAAGCACATTTCGAAAGAACGCGATTTCTTCATTTCGAGTTACATTGACGCCGGCGCTCCGGCTGAAATCCGTTATATGGCATATCCGCATGTAGGGAGCGACAATCTTCAGGGGATCATCAAAAACCTTCGCGAGCGCTATCGCAAACAGGGTGGAGATATCCGTTTTGAAACCGCCCTCGATGATTTGAAAATTCATGGTAGCATAGTTACGGAAGCCCTTTCCGACAGTGAATCCATAGCGGCCGACTATTTTATTATCGCCCCTGGTCATTCGGCGTATGAAACTTACCGGATGCTGATCAACAGAGGCGTTTCATTTCATACGAAAAACTTCGCTATCGGTTGCCGCGCCGAGCATCGCCAGGAGGATATCAATCGCGCACAATGGGGTATTGGGAAACTTGCGGGCGTTAAAGCTGCTGAATACCGGCTAACCTCTGCCGCCGACGGGAAACATCAGGTATATTCATTTTGCATGTGTCCCGGAGGAATGGTTGTTCCGGCTGCCGCTTACAGCCATCTTAACATCGTAAACGGGATGAGCGCTTACCGGCGCGACAGCCGTTTTGCCAATGCAGGTTGTGTGGCGGGCATTCATCCCGACCAGATTGCCGGGCGGCAGGTTACCGCGCTTGAGTCGCTTCAGTGGCTGGAAAACCTGGAGAATTCATTCTTTGAATTTGCCGGGGGATTCAGCGCGCCATTCTGCTCTATCAACGATTTTATCAATGGCGCCGAACCCACTTCTATTCCCGAAACAAGCTATCCATTTGGACTAAAGCCCGCTCCTCTCTGGAATATGCTTCCTGCGGTAGTGACCAATGCTTTGCGGGAAGGGCTTAAAGATTTTGAACATCGCCTGCGCGGTTACAGCAAAGGGATTCTTCTCGGACTTGAAAGTAAGACATCTTCTCCCATCCAGGTCTTGCGCAAGGCAAACGGACTTTGCGCCGGGTTTGAAAATCTCTTTATTGCCGGCGAAGGCAGCGGTTATGCCGGCGGCATCGTTTCCAGCGCTGCCGATGGAATTAAAATCGCAATGCAGATAGTTAACAGAGAGTAATTTTAAATGCCCCGGCGTTAAAGAAATCCGGCAGCTTTTACTATTGAAAAGATATTATATCACTGTAATGTAAGCGCTTAATAAACTATATGGTAAAAATCAAAGTTTTTGGCTTTGTAAATCCAATTCTACGCCCATTGCTTCTATCAGTCAGCAAAAGCTCCTTCTGACGTCCGCTTTCAAATCCTTGCTTTCAGAGCTTGTTAAACCGAAATCTCTCTCTTTTCCTCATGGAATTTGGAGCCTGGAATTTCAGACTTGGAATTTTTTAAATGCGCAGATTTATCCCGGTTTGAGTATCTGTACAAATTATGCACATTGCCCAGCCGTCAGAATGATTGTTCGATTATTTTTATCTCATCTGCGGTTAAACCATATACATTATAAACTATTTGGTCGATATTCTGTTCAAAAACAATACTATCCGGGCTTTCATTTATAATCTCATCTACATTTATTTCTATAAGTCGTTGTATGTGTTCACCCATTGATTTGATTGGAAGTTGTTTGCAATTTTCAATAAGAATTTTTTGAAAAAGTTCTTTTTCGATATCGAGATACATAAACTTATGAATGAAATTCATCAATTTTGAATTTAATAATCCCGTTAATGCCTTAGCTGATATTTTGGCAAATGGGATGATCGCAAACCCAATTTGAGTGAAATACAAGGCTTTGTCAGTATATCCCGCATAGATTCGAGGAGGTTTTCCTGATACAATTTGACGTACAATTACCCTTTTCGCATTAAAAAACTTTTCTTCGCGAGGAGCGCCCAGCCAATCACCATATTTGATATATTCTTTGATATCATCCGTAACTTTGTATCTGACAATGTTTTCTCCTTTAATTAATGGTTTATATGTATTGTCGCGTTGAACGTTGGAATGATATTCCCGGTTCCCTATCAGGGTTTTGGAGTGACCCTTGTATTTATCATAAGGTGTTAAACCCAGAGATAATTCAGCAATTTGTCCAAGTGGGATGATATCATTGTGACATTTATTAATTATAGATTGAGTACTCTCAGTTAAATAGATATTAAATTTTACTTCATTAAAAATGTACCACGTATTTTTATTAACCTGATACGAGAGATTTTTATCAATAAAATCAATTTGAGGTGTATTGGAATATCGTATTACGTCAATCACATTTACTTCTTTCTGTTTTTTAAAGGCTAAAATAATGGTTTCAACAATAGCGCCTGGAAAAACTTTATCAGGTAGTTTAACAACTGTGTGAATATCTTTAACGATTAAATTTCTTAACTCTTGATAAGAAGAGTTTACCAATATTGAATTGGGAATGATGAAAATAAATTCACCATTTGGATGTAAAATCGAATACCCAAGCTCAACGAATATTGAAAAAAGATTAATTCTATTGGCTGTTGTTTTAAATTCATGAAAATAATAATTAACTAATTCACCATTGATGGCTTTTATATCAACATACGGCGGGTTCCCAATCACCACGTCAAACCCAATAAAATCCCCATCGTCATTCAGTGCTTCCGGAAATTCATATCGCCACTCGAATGCATTATCATAAATCCTGTTGTTTTTAGATTCCTCAATTTGCCGGTTAAGTTCGGTTGCCTCCTCTTCCAATCGCTGCCGCTCCATCACCCCTTTTTCCTTTGCTTTCTCATCGCCGTAAACAGTTTCAGGTTCGAACAAAAAATTCCCGGAAAATTTATGAATTATTTTGCTCAGAATCTGATCGCGTTTTTTTATTCTTGGGTCGTTGGCGCCAATTCCCAAATGAATGGCGCTTTTTATTTTTGCAATCAACCGCTCCATCTCCAATTTCTGCTCCTTGTTTTCTGCGTTGCGATATGTCATAATTGCCGCCCGGTAAGAAAGGATCGAAAATCTTCCCACAGATAAAACCTGTTTTAGGTCGGCATCCAGTGCGTAGCGGGAGATCAGCGAATTCCCACATTTGATGTTGATGTCAATATTGGGAAGGGTTTCCAACTCTCTCTCCTCCTCGCCTTTTGCAGAAGTAGCCGGCGGGTGGGGTGATTTATAATAAGCGCTCTTCAACAACTCAATCCACAACCTCAACCGGCATATCTTCACAGAATTGGGATTGATGTCAACGCCAAACAAACAATTTTCAATGATGGTTTGCTTTTCATGGAAAATCGCTTCCTGAACACGCTGACTTTCGGGACTTTTTGGATTGTACTCAAACAATTTGCCATCTTCGTCGGTAACAATCAACTCGTCGTTGGCTACTTCAACGTGGTACTCTTTCAGTCGTTTTCCTGATTTGTCCGACAATATTTTCAATTCGCCCTTGATGGCAATGATCTCGTTGAGCGCTGATACAAGATAATGCCCTGACCCCACAGCGGGATCGCAGATTTTAAGAGAATTAACTATGTCGTTGGCTTCTTTTTTATCTTCAATTTTATCATACAACTCATCCAGATTCTGACAATCCCAGCCCTTCATATCCTTAAACTTCTGCGCCACTGCCCTGCGAATCGTTTCGCGGCACATGTACATGGTAATGAAACCGGGCGTAAAGAACGAACCATCTTTATAACCGTTAATTTTCTCAAAAATAAGTCCAAGTACCGATGAATTAATCAGCGTTTTGTTTTCTTCCTGGATTTCTTCGGCGCCTTCGCCTGAAAAATCAAAAGCGTCAAGGAATGTCAAAAGATAATCCAGTCCATTTAATGTTCCCGTCAATCTTTTGCCGGAAGAGTTTTTCAAAACTGAGCCGGAATGAACAGGAATCTGACATTCATCCTGCAGGTTGCTTATAAAAATTGTTTCCCGTTCCAGTTCCGTCGGTTCAAAAAGCGAGCTGTTCAGATAAGGAACCTTTTCAAATAATTTTGCTGCCGCAGGGTCGCGATCTTTGACTTTCTTTGCAAGTACCCGAAAGAACAAACTATTCAGGGAATCAAATCCTTTCATCTTTTCAACGGAGAGAAACGAATATCCGGCATTGCCTTTATTGTATCTGATTAACTGGGCTTCGAGAAGTTTAAGGAATAAAATGCGGTTGATCCAGGTGATAACCAATTCAAGAGATACATTAAAAAGTCTCTCCTGATTGTTTTCGCCAAAACGCGATGGTTTTTCGAGCCGGCTGATTATATCGAGGCTATCTATCTGGATTATGGCATTCTCCAGCAGAGAGCCGGCGTCGCGTTGACTGTCAGTTTTACGTCCGATGAGTTTTTTATTGCCCTCTCTCATTTCGGTTAAACCAATGATATGAAGCAATTCCGCATAAAAACCTTTATCGAGACTATTGCTGTCGTTACTAAACGGAATCTTTAACAAATGTTCAGGGGAAAGCAGTTTATACAGGGCAATCAGTTTTGAATCATCTTTCTGGTCGTCATTTCGCAGGAGTTTTTCATACTCCCGGAAATCGAACATTGTGAAGCAAATTTCGCAGGTCAATCCGGCAAGTAATGGTTCGGCAATCTCTTTGTAAAAGAAATCTGTAGTCTTGCCGGAAAGCCTGCCTTCTTCAAAAACTGTGAACTGTTTTACCAGATTTTTATTTTGCGCAAACAATTTCTCAAAAAGGTTTGCGTCAAATACATACCATTCATAAATATTTGTCGCCACAAGATGTTTGATTTCCAGATTGTGGTTGAGGATCCGTTCACGGAGGTAATAAAGGATAAGTTCATGAAATGCTTTTGTATTCAGGTTATCCGGTTGGATCATCTCCGGTTTATTCGATGGTTTTTTGGCTTCGATCAACACGCCGGCACCGCTTTTTGCATCGGGACCATTATGGATAACAAGGTCATTGCGTCCTTGGGTGTTGATATAAAACTTTTGACAGAAAATATTCCTGAGAAAATCGCTCAGGTCATTCTTTACGTGCTCTTCGGTTTCAGATTCATCGAGGCTGTCAAGCAATTTGATGAGGTTTGTCTTGAAAAACTCGATATCCCTTCTGCATGGCTTTACCTTGAGCCAGGCTTTGTTGAGAGATTTGCGAGGGGATAAAAGGGTTAATTGCATGGATTTTGTATAATTTTTATGAGTTTCCGATTGCGTGATATTTGTTTTTCAACTTTTCGGAGTTGGGACTCAGGTCAGCAAATCTGAAGTCGTTGACCCTGCAGTGTCACACCGCCAACAACCCATTCTCCCGCAATGTTTTTGCATCTTGTCCATTCCAGAAAGCCTTGAAATTTCCTAACCCGCTGTCGTAGTATCTTTTCTCAAGTTCATGAAAGGTCGTCAGGTTTCCATTATCCGGCGAAAGTTCCTGCAACGTTGCCATCAACCATTTCCCGGTGGAATCGTTTACCCTCAGAATTACCTCTTTTTGTCGTGTTTGAATAGTAAGCCTCGCCGCCTGTGAGGATTTCCCTTTTTTCTGACGGATAAAAAAGTTTATCGCGGGAATTCCTCCAAGCCATACAATCCTTGAATGAGGAGCGGGCATTTCATCATTTTCCTGTGATAAAATGTTGCGGATTAGGCGAGGCGACATGGTTGTTTCTGGAACTTGGAAATCGAACCATTCCTGAAGCGGAAAATCGAAGCAGACGCTATGCATAAAATTGTACAACGATTTTTTCAGACCCGCGCTGAAATTTTCGTGGTTGCAGCCTGTCCGGTCAATAGCAATCAGATCGTTGTTGGCGAATGAGCCTGGCTCACCGCTCGCCTTTTCAACCCCGAACTTTTCAGGGTTTATTCCAACCGGACTGTGCGCCGTCATTGCAAACTGGTGCCAGAAACCCGACTGAATCACGCCGTTCATAAACAACTGACGCACAACTTCAAGCGAATCAATAGTTTCCTGCGCCGTTTGCGTGGGGAATCCGTACATCAGGTAAGCGTGGACCATAATCCCTGCGCGTGTGAAATTACCGGCAACACCGGCTACTTGCGACACAGTAACGCCTTTGTTTATCATTTTCAGAATGCGTTCCGAAGCAACTTCAAGACCCCCGGAAACGGCAATACACCCCGAAGTTTTCAGCAGCATGCACAAATCATTAGTGAATTTCTTCTCAAATCGAATGTTGGTCCACCATAACACAGTGAGTTTCCTCCGGATGATTTCAATCGCCAGATCGCGCAACAGCATCGGAGGAGCCGCCTCGTCGGTGAAATGGAATCCGTTCCTGCCGGTCTGAGAAATGAGCGACTCCATACGGTCGCACAGGATGGAGGCTGAATTTGGTTCGTATCGCTTGATATAATCGAGGGTAACGTCGCAGAATGTGCATTTTCCCCAGTAACAACCGTGAGCCAGCATAAGCTTATTCCAGAAACCGTCGCTCCAAAGTCGGTGCATTGGATTTGCCAATTCCATAACCGAGAGATATTTCTCAAGCGGTAAATCGGAATAATCCGGAATCCCGGTATCCTGCCGCTTAACATCGGAATCATCTGAACCATTTATAAAAGCCACTGATCCTTCCATTAAAGTAAAAGTACGCTTCAAAAGCATAATGTCGCGTTTTCCGTCGAGGTGTTCAATCAGGTTCAGCAAGGGTATTTCGCCATCGTCGAGGGTAATGAAATCAGTGTATTTGAAAACCCGAGGATCGGTTAATGACCGCAGTTCGGTATTGACAAATCCACCGCCCATTACAACTGTGATATCAGGATGATGTTTTTTCAGCCACTGCCCGCATTTAAACGCGCTGTATAGATTTCCAGGGAATGGAACGGTGAGCGCAACCAATGAAGGAGCGTAATCAGATATTTTTTTTTGCAGAAGTCCTGTCATGATGCGGTCTAGGAATCGTAATGGTTGATCCCTGGAAAGTTCATCTTCCAGTTCATCGAAAGTTGAGGCAGAACGTCCTAACCTTTCAGCATAGCGACTGAATCCGAAGTGCGGATCAACGGCTTCAACAATAAGGTCGGATATATCTTCAAGGAATAGCGTGGCAAGGTATTTAGCGCGGTCGTGAATACCAAGGCGACCAAAATCGTGATCGAGGTCGGTGGTCTGACCGAAACGAGAGGCTTCAGGAAGCCACTTCCGCCCGCAAACCAAGTGAGCCAGTTCGGGCTTACTTCCGCGGAGAAATTCCACAACAGGATCAATGGCGAGGGTATAATCTTCGCTAAGTTGCACCATGCGCCGGGCATTTGACGATAACGGGCGGAAATATTTTTCAACTTCGCCGAAAAGCGCTTTAATTCCGCAGGAGGAGAAAATGGCGTTGATAACCTCTATCCCAAGGTCGGTCTGGTGTGAAAAAATATTGCGGGTATTCAGAAATCCCTTTAAAAAAGGAGTGGCCGGATATGGCGTATTCAATTGTGTAAAGGGAGGGGTAATAAAAAGGACAGTCGGTTTCAGATCATTTTTTACCATTTGCCGTAACCCTTACTCCATTCTTGTATTTCGCAATGAAAGCGCCTTTGAAGCCGCGTTTCCGCATCTGATTTTTCAAATCCTTTGCATCATCAGAACTTGTAAATGAACCGATGGTAAAGCGGTACCATCCATCGGAAAAGTCTTTGAAAATTTCCTGATCAAGGTTATATTTTTCCTGCACCTGAAGCGCAGTGTATTTGTCATTTCTGAAGGCAAAGATTTGTACTCTAAAGATTATCCCAGTCTCCGGCTGATCGGAAAAAAGCTCTTCAGAATTTTGTTTGGCAGGAATTTCCACTTTTTCCTGAATAATGTCAATTACAACAGTATCTTTTTTTGGTAAAACGACAGGAGTGGGCTTGATATCGTCGGGTTTGACTTCCTTTACCGGTTGTTGGATATAAACCGGAACGAAGATTTTATTCAGGTTTGTATCCGGTTCCTTTCCAGGGTTATGTTTATTGAAATTGTAAGTAATGTTTATCGAAAGCATCGAATAGGCGTCGTATTTGAAGCCGCCTGGGGTAACATCGAGCCAGTCGGAATTAACCCCGTGAAGCGTCCATTCAAGACCGAGGTTAACTTTATCGCCCATGTTAAAATAAGCGCCAACTCCTGCCATTCCCATCATTGCCGTAGTCCATCCTGATAGGCTATCACTCACTCTGAGCGGAGTTCCGGTATAGAGTTGTTTTACTGTGGAATTCCAACTGGAAGTTCCTAAACCGATTGTTCCGTAAATAAAGAATTTTCGTTTTGGATTATATCGTTTCGCCAGCAGGTTCGAGAAGTTAATGGTTGCATTGATGTTGCCTTCAAGGATATTTCCATCGAAATACTGGTTGCACCTGGTTCCGTCCTTGTATTGTCTTTTGGTTCCGGAGATTTCGCTATACAGGAATTGACCGCGAATTGCGAATACATGGCTAAGTTGTTTGGCGAGGGTGAAAGTCCCGGCGAACTTCCATTCGTTCATATCAGCGCTGACAGGCCAGAACTGATTCACTTTCAGGTCGCCGAAAAAAATGTTGGGTCCGCCGCCAACGCCAACAGACCAATTGTCGAAAAATCTTTTTCCAAGGACGCCTTGTGTTTGGGAAAAAGCCGACGATGCTCCAATAAGGAGTCCAATTACAGCAAAGCGCTTAAACCACCTGATCATATTACGAGGAATTAGCTATGAATGATTTGTTATTATACAAAAGTGATAAGAAAAGGTTACAATTCAATTAAAAAAACAAAAAGGTGTTGGATTTCCGATTAGAATTTTTAATTTTGCACTCCCAAATTCCTCCTTAGCTCAGTTGGTTAGAGCATCTGACTGTTAATCAGAGGGTCGCTAGTTCAAGTCTAGCAGGGGGAGCAGGACAGACAAGGGTTTCAGAAATTTTAAATCTGAAATCCTTTTTTTTGTGCAAACAATTTGCATAACAAGTGGGGGTTAAAAAATTATTAGGATTTGGCAAAAGCGGTTCATTTCATTGGTGTCTCATAGCCCATACATGGTATCCAACTCTTTTTGTCCGATCACATCACCTTGATACGGATAGTGAACAGCCTGAATACTTTTATTCGATTTTTCGATCATTTTTCCCATTACCTGACAGATAGTGATAAATATTTTGGTGGATATAATCACCTTTTTTTGTTAGCTGGCGCTTTTCTGAAAATCAACGCTTAGTTTACGTTCGAAAAACAACTTGGGAGCGAATCAATTAGGTCCGGTTTTGAAAAGTAGAGAGAATCGGCTTTTGGATCAGCAGGAAACCTAGTTCGGTAGTAAGCTTTACCCCCTCTGTAAACCTCGTAATAGAATATCAGCTGACCATTTTTGTTTTCCCAGTAGAAACTGTTCCGGTAACCCCCCATATTTTCCGTCGTAAGTTCTTTTAATTCAGGCCAGATGAATATTGTTACATCGGCTTCCTGATAGTCAATCACCAAAAGAAACTTGCCATCATCGCTGAACTCAATGGCATCCTTATCATAAACATCAAGTTCGGGTGCGTCTGATGACCATGTTGCTGTCGTATCTTCATTTGAAACATCATCTTTTTTTAAGTCATAAAACTGCAAAGTGTATTCACCCAGCACTGCCAGATGACTCGCCGAGGGATGCATGGCCATTGATCTTATCGGCTCCCATGGCATGGACAAGGAGCTGATCTTTTCGCCTGTTTTCACCTTGTAAATCGTTATCTGCGAATCCGCTACAATTTTATACGTGCTGTCTAAAAGATAATCGATCCATGGGTCCTTATATTCCGCTGAAATTAAAGCCTCATCGGGATAATCCTTATCCTTATGGAACGGTTTAATCAATACAACAGCAAATATAGTTATCAGCACAAAACCTGAAAACACAAAATAACAGACTTTTCGGGGGAGTTTCATGCACTGAAAAATTACACTCTGATTAACGATCATGCCTTTCCGATCTCTGATTCTATCTCTTCAAGCAGGTTTACTGTATTTGATTTTTCGTTTCTATATACCCGAAGGGTATCGGTCAAACTCAGCGCTTCCCGGCACTTTGGCAATGCCCGGACTGGATCGCGGGTTTCATAAAACAAATAGTATGCAGTGTTGAACAGTGCAAGAAACAGACTTTCATTGTTGTTGCAGCGGCGTGCAGCCTCTTCTGCCTGGAGGTAAAGATCAAGTCCCGGTGTAACTTTGTGTTTGTCACAAAGAATCCTAGCCTGGTCTAAAAGAGCAAAGGCCAGTCCATGATCATCACCGAGTTCACGGCAAAGGCTTTCTTCTTCCTGGTGTATTAAAAGGGCTTCATCAGGTGCCCCACGTTTTTTGATAACCACTGCAATATGGCCCAGGGTATGGTACAGAGCCCGCTTGTCGCCGACCTGACGGCAGATAAGTTCTGCAGCCTGCAGATGGGGCATGGCCCCTTCAAAATCTTCTGCACTGAATCGTGCGGCACTAAGGATTAAATGAGTACGAAGTGCTTTTTTATGATCCTCTTTCCCATGATTGGTGGTTCCCGGCTTGCTATCGATTTCTGTCATCTTTTCCTGGGGTATAGTTGTCATTCCACTACCGGATTGTGCGCTGCATTCATCGACCACATCGGCCATCCTGTCAAAGATTTGTTCCCGGTATTGTAGGAAATCAGTTTCCCATCACCGGAACCTGCATAGATCCATCCATCGTGCACGACCGGTTGAAATTTTACCGGAGTTTCAAGGTCGTACGTTAATTCAACCACGCCTTTCACCGGGTCAACAACCATCACTTTCCCTGATCGGGTGGATACCATGATTTTTTGATTGACAGCCACAGGCATCGATGAAAATTCATCCTGTTGCAGGGCTGGTATTTTGGTAAGGTCGATTGTCCACAAGGATGAGTGTTTGCCGGGATCAAAACAGGTCAACGAGTTCCCTGAAACAGCATACAATTTACCCCGAAAAAACAGGGGACGGCCAGTGCTAAAATTCATCAGTTCTGAAGGTTTTAAATATTGGGTTTCATATTCAGCGTTAGTCGTTTTTGAAGGAAAAGATCCACGATAGACCAAACCATTGGATTGAAACGCTTCGATCTGTTCCTGTTCTGGCTTCTCCTGGTTTTTGCGGGCCAGGTAAACAATATTCCCTGCAATGGTCGGAGGGGAGGTGAAACCACCGTTTCTCTCCGGACACTGTCCCTTTCCCGATGTATTGTCGAACTGGTGAAGATTCCCATTGGATGTGGTGATGTAAACCGACTGACCGCATGCAACCGGTGAACCCAGCGGCTCTGAATCAATCCAGTTTTGCCATAAGATTTTCCCGTTTTTCAGGTCGAAACAAATCACTGCGTAAGGTTTGACCTCGTTTTCATCCGGGTCTAATTGAGTAGGGTAAACAGCATATACCTTTCCATTGGCAACGGTGGGAGTCGAATTAATTTCAGGCCCCAGCCATTTCGACCATGCAAGTTCGCCGGTTTTTGCATTGATCGCATAGAGTGTGCACGATTCAGTGGTGATAACAAGGAAATCTTCATCACATACCGATGCAGAAACGCCATTATCACCCAACTCCAGTCCCCAGTTTAACCGGCCGTTCTTGTTATTGAAGGAGTAAACCTCCTTACTGTAATACCCGCCACCCTGGATCACATCGTTGTTGTTTAAGATTGCCGGTGTCGGTGTTTCGCTTTTTGCAGGGAAATTCACATGATAACCATGCTTTGTTGGTTGGATATTCACGGGGTCAAATCCGATTTTTTTTACCGGAACGGACATGAATTCGGTAATAAATCCATTTTTATCCCGTATGGCACCTCTGAAGAAATCTTTTATCTGTGCAGTTCCCCGATAGGTGATGAGTGCCTCGTCTTCTAAAAGAATTCCCTCTTTCCAGGGGTATTTGCAGAGAAAAATGTCACGCTCATAGGTCAGATGTAGCGTATAATCATTGCCATAAGGAAGCAGAAAATAAGCTTTGCCCTGTAAATCGGTTTTCGCTGTATAAACCTGTGATTTCCCAATCACATTGAGATAAACACTTTCATCTTTCAATGGCAAATGGTCATAATCCTGGACTTTTACCTGTAGAAAAGCCCTCAAGGAGGTGGCTTGCATTTGCTTTATTGACTCTTGGAAAACAGTATCATTTTGGGTTCTTTCGGTAACATCAGTCGGCTGGTAAGGAATATCCACGGTCAGCGAATATCCCGATGATATAGGGATCTGGTAGTTTTTTATATTCTCTGATTCTCCTATTCCCAAGTTGTAATCCCCGCCGAGCAAAACCTGAAACCGTGCGACTCCCAAGTCATTGGTAGCCGATAAATAGACCCTCCTGTATTTTGGGCAAACCAATCTTACTGCAAGATTTTTTAGTGGCCGGTGATCAAGGTCAGTTATTCTGAATGTCAGCTTGGCTTCCAACGCACTTACTTTATAAAATGAAGATCCGGTTTTTTGAAAGACGGTGTCAAACGGATGCTCATTGTTTGAATCCTGATTTGAAATAATTATCGTTTTTGTCAATGGGGCACCTGGTTTTTTAGGTATGCTGATTTCATCTGGCAAAATCGCACGATTAACCTTGATTACATACATATGCCCTGGTTCAACTGGTATTTCCATCTGCCCTTTTTGATCGGACACAACATTCATGAACTGACCTGTGTTTTTATCGGTAAGATGCACAACAATGGCTGGAGCAGATTGGTTTAACTCGTTTTTCAAGCCTAAATAAAGAACAGTGGCCTTATTGTATTGGTCGGATTGGGCGATGAGCTGCCAAGAACAAACCATAAAAAAACAGGTGAAAATTATTTGTGCTACTTTCATATGGGACTGTTTGATTATATTAAAACGGTTAAGGTGGGTAGGAATTGTCTATAATGAGGTAATAGATACCCAAATAAATGTCAATCCTAATAACGACGAAAGTACACTGTTTATTAACAGTATAAAAGTTTGCCGGTTGAGGTGTGTGAATTGACTTACAATTGTGGTTTGGGCAAAAATGAGAAATGAGTGGATGTAGCATCAAATTTATAAAAACACCAATCGTTCAAAATCCCATCCCATCATTGTTGCCAGCATGATTTGGGTTATTTCATCGTCGTTAGGGAATTCAGATTTTTCTTCTTTTAGAAGTTCAAGGAAAGGCTGAAAACCGGAGGCGTCGGGTCTTTGCATGAGATAAGAAATTTCAAATCATATCTGGTAGGAAGATTTCAATAAAAGCGGAGCCAGCTTTTTTACCGCTGTAGGCAGTAATCGGCAAGGCTAACATTTTCTTGAGTCTTCATTAATTTCTAATATCGGTAGATTATCGGATGATTATTGTTTAAATCGGCAGATTGCCGGATGATTATTTCAATAGTTTCAGCAAGTCCCCTGCAACATACCTGGTAGCACGTCCATAAGCTTCTCGCTGAAGTAGACTCATTTCTAATAATTGATTGAGATCCCTATTAACAGTGTCGTTCACCACCTTGAAAGATTCCCTGCACCATTTGTTAGTTACTTGATTATTTTGTATCACTTGTTTTACGATGCCAATTTGCCTGTCATTTAATGTTAGAGTTTTTGACTTTAGTAATTCATAAAGCCTGGTATCAAAAGAAATAGTTCCAACTACGTCCATAGAGACCAATATGTCCTCTAAATTGCGAAAATCATTTTCAATTATCCTTGCTATTTGTGAATAATAGAATGCAGGGCTTTCTTTTTTTGTAAGGCTATCTTCAATAACCGGAAGTTTTTCTCCAAAACTATAATAGGCCACGTATGGGATTGTTATCTCGTCAAGAATGCGTTCTGTTGTAATGGATTTAGGTAACCAGTTCGTATAATACTTTGCGAAACTATTGGCAAATTTAGTATTCCATTTTTTTGATTCCTGGTATTCCTCTGTCTTGTCAATTCGGGAAGGAATGGGAAATATTGTCAATGGCATTCTGTCAAAAGAAAGTTTTTGTCTGCCGCTTTGTGCCTTCTCTGCAACGTCAATAGAACCATGAACACTCTGTTCATTGGATGAAAAGAGAAGGACCAATACATCGGGTAAGAGATAAGTGCAAATTCCACTGGTGTCAGAATATCCGGTACGACTGTCGATAAAAATATAATCATATTCTTCTTTAAGTTTTTCTCTGAAATTTTCAAAAAACACCCCCCCTCTGTTTTCTAGAAAGAAATCCGTCCAATTAAAACGTTGAACACGGTTAGAATAATATTGGTCAACCTTGCCACTATTAATAAAATGCAATGATTTTACAGCATGCCCGGTTATTCTTTGGATGAAGGGATGAAAATTCCGTAATTCATTGATTGGATTTTGAGAAGCATTCTCAATAATGTCCATGAGACCTTCCTGATTTTTCCTTGCGTGTATCTGGAAATCAGTCAGAAAATTCTCCAGACCCGGCGCTTCCAGATCGAAATCAATGATCAATACCTTATGCTTTCTGGCAAGCAAGATTGCAATGTTAACCATGCTCATCGACCTGCCGACACCACCTTTAAATGAATAAAAGGTTATGATGGTTCCGTTCTTTTTCATAGTCTTGGTAATTCAGGGTTCATTGGAGGATTTCTGAACAAATCCATAAAGTCGTTATAGGCAATAGTTCTCCAATTTGCATCATATTCAGGGGCTTGCCGGATTGCAGCGCAAATATTTGGCACCCAATTACGAATTTCATCGGATAGTCTCTCTTCTGTAATACCTCCTTTGGCGATTCTGATGTTGCATAATGGTTGAATCGCCCTAAATTGGATTAGCCGGGCATCCTGAGGAAAACTATCCCCATCATGTATGGCTGCGGGAATTATAAGGCGTTGTGGATTAAGTGGAGTTCCAAATCCTGTAACCTGCTCTCTTGCAGCAAAAAGTGCCATCTCAGCCAGACACCAATTACTTGTAAAATATTGCGGTGACCATAAGGGGACAAGCACCCTGGAACTTGATAATGCATCAGCTAGTCTTCCCGGCCAGTCTTGACCTTCTTCAATCTGGTAATCGACAAATACCCTGCATCCTTCGGCCATTTCAGCATTCAACCAATGATTCAGGATATCATAGAACACTTCCCTAACCCAGACGGGCCATTCATGGTGACGCTTGTAACTAATAAAAACATCATGCTCGTAAGCCATTTAGCGAATTTTTTTTGAATGCAATATCCAATTATAGCAAAGGTATGTAATATCAGGATGAAATCGGACGATTATCGGTAGATTATTTCGTTAATCGGACGATTATCGGATGAATAATTCTCTAATCTCCACCTGCAATAAACGGATTAAACTTCAGCTCCTCCCCACACAACACTCCGGGCAATTTCCCAATAACCCCGATTCTTCCCGTGCGTCATCAGACAATTCAAGGCAAGGAGATTGGTCAGGCTTCAACCCCGCATTCTCTGTTATTTCTTAAATCGCACTTAAAACCAGACAAAGTTCGTGTTCAGGATGGATGAAGCTTACCAGGGTGGTCTTGAACATCTCAAGTTGAGGCTGTTTCGGTAATTTTTTCATCATGATTTGCAGCGTTTTGATCAAATTTAGACAAAATCAGCACACAAAATGATTAAATGATTCAGCTGATGCATTTGTGCTGCGATTGTTGAAGTAATTGAGGACTGTCCGGTAATGTGATTCTATCGATTTGGCAATCGTATTGAATGATTCAAATTCTGCTTTCTCAACCCTATCGAACCACAAAGCAAGTTTTGTAAAAGCAACTCCTTTATGCTTGGTTTTACTGTAAACTGAACCCAATTGTATGGCAAGATTATTGGCATTTTCCAACAAAGGAAATCTTGCGAATAGGAACTCCCCTCTATGGATCTGGGAAGGAGTCCAGTATGTTTTAGACTTGAAAAGCAAATATCTGCTTCTGGCCAGGAGATGTTTTAATGTATCTCCGTTTTCAAGAATTTCCGGGATATATTGCTGGTTGGATTCTTTGGCAAGTTTGTATATTGTACCAACATTTTTGTATCAGCCGTGGTAAGGGGCTTGGAGGATAGTGCCTACTGGCGCCCCAAGTGGAGGTTCTTTCCCCCAGGTGTAATCAAATCTTGCCATAGCACCTGGCCCTGGAGGGTCCATGTAATATTCTATTTGAGAGCGATTGCGAATTGCAATGATGTTGCCTTCGCTTGCAGCCTCACAAATCCATTTATATGCTGTTTGTAGGTTACCTCCCGTTGCCAGCAAAAGAACACCCAACATATTCTTTGCTTTGGTATGCCCTCCAATAGCGGCCAATTCTAAGAAGTGCAATGCCTCGGAAGCATTACCACCATTTAAGGCATTAACCATGAGAAGGCAACCTTTCTCGAATTGGGTTTCAAAGTCTTGTGTCATGTTTATTTCTCCTTTTTTTGATTAATATTATACTTAAACCTCTTTTTTTCTAAAAACCAAGTTCAGAGACCCCGGCCACGAGGGCATTCGTTTGCAACAAAAGCGCGATGGCCTATTTCGCAATAGCGCATGGTCGAACAATGTGCTCAGTTAGTCACGGAGCACAAGGTCCTTGCCGAGATTCTTGGATGCGTAGTCCGATTCTACTTCCGCTGTAATTATAACTCGTCCGTCGTTCTTCACATCTACAACTGAAACTCGTCCTACCTCTTTACCGTTATAAGTGATGGGTTTGCCCTGCCACTTCAGCACCGGCATCATAGACATTAAGTTCCCTGGATTCAATCCTGGAACATAAACAGTGAACTGTGTCTTCATACTTTATCCTTTCGTTTTAGGCGGGTTCTAATAATGCATTTTTTTTATCCTGATTCTAAAATATCGCAGAACCCATTTTGCGACTTATATAATCATGGACAAATATGAATAATTTTTTTAATAATTTCACATCTAAAAATCTACTTTTTTATTAAATTACATCTGTCTATCAGTTATTTAGTTATAAGTTAGGCGAAAGCGATATAAATTCCTCCTGCAGAGGGAACGAAAAAAAGCGACAATAAGCAAGACAGATCCATTTCTGCAATGGAAATAAAGTCACTTTTAAAATTTAAGTTGGTCGCCTTTAAAGAAACCCCATCTTGAGATCATTCCTTAAAGCCATACCGGAGAATTAACTAAACATATCGGGATATCCAGCTTGTATTTTCCGTCCGTTAGGCAATATGTATATATCAGCTATACAATTCTTTCCGTTTTGGTCTTTGACCTTCGCGGAACCTTGGCGTTGAGCGCCAATAGCATCCATGATTTCAACAACCTCCTTAAAATGCTCCATCATTGACGTTGACAAGATTAACCCGTTCTTCTCCCGTTGTAGCAGAGTCTGTAACCGTTGTTTTAATGAGTCTTCCATATTTTTTTCCTTTCCAATATGTTAATGTTTAACTGCTAATCTTACAAATATCATCCATGTCTGATGCGATAGCCTGCCTCAATATCTCGACGACTTGCGAGTGATGGTGTATCTCAGCAAACATTATGGGCGTATAACTCGCTGTCCCGTTGATTACCTGCGAATAAAGGTCAGCTCCCCTTGCAACCAAGACACGCACTGTCTCAGCATGACCTTCCATTGCGGCGAGTATAAGGGGAGTTGTTCCGTCATTCTTGCGTTCGTTTATGATCGCACCATGGTCGAGCAACTGATTTACTATTTCAGTGTGCCCATCTAGAGCTGCAGCCATTAAAGCTGTCTTACCGTCATTCATTTTTGCATTAACGTCGGCACCATTTTTAAGAAGATCTTCGACAACATCGTAGTGACCATTCTGCCCTGCGAAGTGTAATGCCGTTGCTCCAATATCAAATCTCTTGGCATTCACGACTGCACCCATTTCAAGAAGGGCTTGCACGATATCAGCATAACCATTTTCTGCCGCAATCATCAGTGCTGTCACTCCACTTTCTAGCGCAGTGTTTGGATTAACCCCTTTGGTCAGTAGGTCGCACACGTATTCCGTGTTTCCATCAGATACAGCTTTCATAAACAAGGCAATGCTCAAATCCCCATTTTGGGGGGACAAATTCAACTCGGTTCGCTCACTTAGCATTTTTGCGAAATCTGAATGACCCTGGGCTAAGGCAACTTCAAGCGGTGTCATGCCTTTGGCGTCATGTGCATCAATATTGGCTCCCGCCTGTATCAGTAAGCGCCCTACTTCAATACTGCCAAATGCTGCAGCAAAGTGGAGAGGTGAAGCTTGGTGATGATCTATGAGGTTTAAATCCGCCCCTGCTGCCATAAGCATTTTAGCAGTCTTAATAAAATTAAACTTCGCCGCCATATGAAGGTTCGGTGCAGAATTATTTCCAAAGACGAATTCATCCATAATTAGTTAATTTCTATATATGCCCGTTGAAGCAATCTGACTTCATATTCATTCTGGCGTTTTCATTGCCTCAAATATACATGTTATCTTTTTAACTACTAAATTTCAACATATATATTTGCATTTGTTAACAATTATTGCACGAATCGGTTAATACACCAAGGGGTCAAAGAGAGAACAAGCCACAAAATCTACAATCGACATGGGGAGTGCATTCTTTCTCAAATTCGATGTGTCATGGAGACCAGGTTTCCAGTCCTTTTCTAGCACTTGACTCACTTTTCTGAACACCGAAATAAAAGTAATAGCCTTTTGCTAATAAATTACCGGAGACCTTTTGATTTTTCTCTTCAAGGAAACTTCGCGAAATAGTTATAGTAATAACCAGCGGGTAATGAGTTTTCGGTTGGCCATTAGCCGATATTACGAAATGTGGGTTCCTCAAGTTCATGCCTTGATGAAATTCTTCGCCTTCTTCCACCATAGTAAATGAAAGCAATAAGAGTTCATTTGGTAAGTCATCTGATTATGAACTATTCTGCGGTAAAACTTAGGCCTTCCATCGCTAGTAGATGTATGTGATAAGGTGGGTCGCCAACACCAGCAATGTATCGCTTATGAACATCGAGGGACATGTTCCTAAAAGCGACAGGATAATAAGCGATAGGGCATTCAGTTCCTGCTAATCTGACAATTGTATCACCTCCACCTCCACTAATCTGAATCTCACTCCATGCGCCTACCAAATCACCTGAAGTCTGAAGTGCAGGCCAATCTTCAGGCATAATAGAAGGCATTTCTTTGAAACCCCTCCTTGAATCAAGGCAGGAACCACTGACCAAATCCCAAAGCCTAAGCGTTCCATCATACCCCCAACTGATTAGCTTCTTTTCGGACAAACAGAACGCAACATTGTCAACATCCGCCAAATGCCCGGCTAATTCGACCAATTGCGTTCCGCTTACTGTATCCCAGACCTTAATGAGGCAGTCAGAACCCCCAGTAGCCAACATATTGCTGTCTGAATTGAAGGCTATGCACAACACATCATCCCAGTGGTTGAACAGTTTCCTCTTGTTTACTGCTCGCGTGTCCCATAATTCGACTGTGTTATTCCCACCGCCAGTCGCAAGAATTGATCCACTGGGACTGAACGACAGACAGTCGGCCTCGGTTGCCAAAACACCCAAGTCGCGAATACCGGAAAGCCTTCCACCGACAATTCTATCAGGAACCTGCCACAATCTTATCGTATTGTCCTCAGCCAAGCCAGCTAAAAGCTTACCATCATTATTGAATGCTACTGCACGAACGTACAAGTGCCCTTGTTTTAATACGGCAACTTCCAGATTTGAACTAGTATCCCACAGTTTGATTTCACCACCAGTCTCATTTCCAGCAGCACTTGCCAAGATTCTACCGCTTGGATGAAATGCCAACGCGTTTATGCTCAAGAAGTGACTTTGTTCTCCATAAAGAGTTGCATTTATCCCGGTCCAGTTCCCAACAAGAGAGGTTATCTTACTACCAGTACTAGCGCTCCATAGTGCAATTTGCTTTTCATTGCAAGCACATACTATTGTCTTACCATCCGGACTAAAACATACACAGTTAACAAACCCATTGGCATTAAGAACATGAATCTCAAGTAGGCTTTCAAAGACCCACAATCTAACTGTACCGTCTTTACTGCCGCTGGCGATAGTTTTCCCATCGGGACTGAAACAAACACAAGTGACACTCCCACTATGTGCGTTCAGGACATGCATTTCGCGCCCACTTTCAATTTCCCACAATCTGACAGTATGGTCCTCACTAGCGGTAACGACAGTCTGCCCATCTGGACTGATTGCCAAACAGTTCACCAGGCCACCATGTCCGATCATTGTGAACAACTTCTTTCCACTGCCCATATCCCATAAGCAAGCAGTATGATCCCAGCTAGTGTATTAATTACATAAAAAGTAAACTATATTTTCAATGGGCTGCCTGTATAAGTCCATTCAAATGGCTTCGCTCTTGTTTTATTATATGTATCAACATACTCCATTAGTTGGTCCGCCAGTTGATCTGATGATTTCCAGATGCCCCCTTTGACCACGTCTTTTGTTAGAATATTGAACCATATTTCAACTTGATTTAACCAAGATGAATACGTTGGTGTAAAATGAAGTTTGACCTTCCTTTTATGACTCAGCCATTCCTTTACGGCTTTGTCTTTATGTACCGAAAGATTATCAGCAATTATATGCAACTTTTTATTTCTGTATGATCTGTCTAATCTTTTTAAAAAGCTCAGGAAATTAGCAGCATTATTAGACTTCATTGTGGTTGCTGTGACTTCTCCTGTATGTACTGCTAAAGCAGCAATTAACGAAACGGTACCATTCCTTTTATAAGTTGCTGTCAGCCTTTTTGGATTACCCGCTTTTAAAGGTAATTCCGGTTGGGTTCTGTCTAAAGCCTGAATTTGTGTTTTTTCATCCACGCACAATACTATTGCATTTTCAGGAGGCTTCATGTAGAGCCCCACAATATTGACCATTTTAGATTCAAACTCGGGATCGGGGCTTTTGCCACACCAATATTCTATTTTATGGGGTTTTAAATCTGCCTCCTTTAATATCTGAAATACGCGACTTTGGCTAATTCCTATTTCTTTTGCTATTCGGCTTTGAGACCAGTTAGTATAACCTCCAGCCGGTTTAGAACATGCTTTCTGTATTACCATGGTTTTTTGTTCAGGACTAATGGAAGGTGCTTTACCTGGTCTTTGTGCATCTTTTAACCCGGCAACGCCAAACAGCTTGAACCTTTGCCTCCATTTGTTTACAACCTTCCGACTCAACCCTGTTGCCTGGATTATGGAGTCCAACGTTTTCCCCTCCGAACTGAGCATAATAACTTTGGACCTCACTACATATCGACTCTCTAATTTCAAAGATCGACTCATTACCGTCAACTCCTTCCGTTGTTCCTCGGTAACTTCCATTGGTTTTGATTTCCTTGCCATGAGGCAAAGATAATCAATTTATAGTTTACCTTTCATATAATTATTACACTAGCGCTGGCTAACGTTTTTCCATCGGAACTTATACTGACACATGTCACGCTTTTAGTGTGACCTGAAAAAGCGGCAATCATACCGGTCCCCAACTCAATAAATGGAGGGCGACAACTGCGTAGCCAATTGAATCCAGGCTGTGCCAGATCTTTCTGCAGGCGCCAAGACTCCAACAATCTGCAGAGCGTTGCGCCCTCTTGTCTTCTCACAGAGGTGCCATCCATGTAGTGGCTTCCGGCATCTGGGCAATCGCTCCACCAACCCAAATTCCACATGCACTGGAATAATGTTGTAGGATGGTGGTCTATAAAGTGAATGTCGCGACGAAGGGCTTCTTCTAGTAGAAGAATATGCCACCGCCGAGGACGCTCAATCGGCATTGCCCTCAGAGTCTGTGCGAAGTCAAAGGCGAGATCGAAGACCAAGCCGGCCTCAACCTTAGCTTCAAGAAAGAATAGGTCGGTGAAAAGCTGTTCAATCTCAGACCATTTCTCTGTCAACTTCGCTTCGCTAAGTCTTTGCCACGGCATTTCATCCACCTTGCGAACATTGGCCGGTCTTGTTGTCGGCGGGAGTCGCTTTGCTCGCGCCTGCTGTTCCTCCAAGGACTCGAGGAAGTAATCTTGGGAATGGAAATATGTTGCCAGCTGCTGGTGCCGGGCGGTGCGGACGGCGTTGGCACTTAGGAACTGCCGGTCGGCGACTTCACAGAAATGTTCCTCTACCCACTCCGCCACCTGCTTATGATAAAACGTTAGCACGTTGGCCCCAGGAGCTCCGCGCTCGGCGAGGTAGGGAGCAAGGTCGAAGCGGAGCCGTGACCAAATTGCAATGGGAATGCGTGTAGCATGGATTGGCAGTTCATGGTGATTCTTTAAGTTGTCATTATTAAGTTTTGCTTTGTATTCCGGATCATCAAACAATATTTCAAGGATTTCATTTTCTGAAAGCCCGTACCGCGAGGCGGCGAGATATCCCAAAACACGTTCAACAAGTAGGTAACCATGATTTTCTTCCAGGCTTAAGCGTGCAAAAAGTTGACGAAGGAGTGAAGGCAAATTCGTTCCTAATGTGGGTACGGCATAATAGGACCGCCAAAGTCGGGCTTCTTCGAACAACAGTTTGAGATAAATTGGCTGACAACATTCTTTGGATTTAAGAATTTTCCGAATGCATTCCTGTTGAAGGTCGCTAAGCTTACGTCCAGCCTGAGCCAACCAATTCCTGAACAATAGGATATTAGCCTCATCTTCTGTGAGGACATCCAAATTTACTATATTATCTTTTGGGAGTAGGCGGTTTGTGAGCGCAATATAAGGCTGGCCAGCCGGATCATCTTCGGGTCGGTCGGATAAACAGGATATTACAAGTTTAACATTCGGAGGCAATTGTCCATAAGGTATCCAAATCAATAACCTTCCGTTATCTGCATCCGAAAGCTGGTCCAAAGCATCAAGGAATAAAATAAGAGGTTGTTCCAGAGGAATAATCTGTAACTGCTCATGCAGTTCATCTTGTAATGCTTTGGTGTCTAAAGGAAGTATATCTTGTCTTGGATATCTTTCCCGCAATTCCTGACAAAGGCTAAGAAGTAATGAACGAATATCTGAGGAATAGGGTGTAGTCCCAATAAAGCGAATGATTGGTCTTTGATTTTCAGGGATTTCTTCGACTGCACGTGCAAGTAATGCAGTCTTACCGCAGCCTGATGCCCCATGAATCACTAGCGGCCAGGGCGAATTGTTCTTCAAATAATCGCGAATGGCTTGTAGCTCGGGTTTACGGCCTACAAAGGACTTTTCACCACCACGCTCCCTTCCAAAACGCTTATGTTCGTTTCGCTCAATATTCAATTCCCGTGCTACCCTTTCTGTGGAAGATGGTTTTGACTTTTCCCAATATTCCTCAATCTGTCTTTCAATAATGGGCTTAATTCTGTTGAATACTTCGTCACAGAATATGTTTGTGGTTTCTTTAGTGGCCTCAACAACCAGTTTATCATGATCCCGTTTTAACCGGCTAAAAGGAATTCTAATAGGGGTATTGTCGCCCAAACGAGAACTGATAGCAACTTTCAGGTCTGATTGACAGATTGTCGAAAATGAATCAAATTCAACCAATTTTTTCAGATTGTAAAAATCAACCAATTCAATAGGGTCAAAGTCATCCCGGTTAGTAATTTCACGGTAACAGGCAATTACATGTTGTTCTGCATTTACCGCCGAAAGAGCTCCGCACCATATTTCCTGCTCGGTGGCCGAGGCCTGAAACCGGGCGATCTGTGGAACTGCCAGTTTTGGATGATGCTCATCATTCACTTCATGAACGTGTTGGGGCCAGTTCCATTCAAATCTTTGGCCCATCGTTATAAATGGAAACGCTGCATTGATGATACTCCACAAAACCTGTTGGATATCCATCCAGTCTTGTGTATCCTTTGTTGGATCATCTTTTCTGCGTTTATAGTCACGTCCATCACCAAGGTCCAGGGTTCGCGGTTGCAGGATGTAATTCAACAACGCATGATCTGGTGCAGTCTCAGTTAGGTCAGTCAATACCATATTATGGTCACAACGATACCATTCTTCCAGTATCTGACCGGAAGATTTTCCATGTATCCCGAGTATCTCAGGTTGATTTTTGTTTTCGCCTTTTGCATAGGTCATCAACCTATTAAATTCACCCTGCGAAATCTCTTCTGGCAGAGGCCTCCAGCCATACCTGTCACCGAGTAAAACCAGGAAATTTGGTTCGGGGGAGATTTCCTGTGCTCGTCTCAGTTCATCAAAACAAATCCGCATGGTTCGATGATCTAATCCCGCTTCACCGGATACACCCCAACGGAGGTCAATAGCCTGAAACTGAAATCCATTTTTCAGACATAGCTGTTCAAGTTTTGGAAATACACCATCTTGAAGCGCATTACGTTCGTGTTTCATATCACTGAAAGTCGAGCTTACAAACACGCGGATGACGGGGCGGAGGCGGGTGGCAGAATTTTGCTGAATCATGGTAAATGGAAGATTTAATTAAAAGAACAGAGTTATTCCATCTCTCGGGTTTTCAGATTGCGAATCAATTCTTCGATTCGATCGTCGAATGGCCCGGACGTGAGGTCGAAACATTGGATATTGAAAAGTTGAGAATGCAACAATTCCATAATGGAAGGCGTGATTACGACAGGGATGACATTGCTGCGCTGGGAACGTCCAGCTATTTGCAATGCAGCCTCAACTTCGGCTTGGCAATATGGACTGCTCAGTGAATGAGCACTCAACAACACGAGGACAAACCCCTGTGTCGCTGCTTCATCGAGCGCTGTCCGATTGCGGACATCCCAAGCATCCATTGAGGCAACCTCTTCCTTATCGAACCAAACACAGTAATCGTGCCGGAGTAATGCACGCTGAATCTGTTCGGCAACATCTTTATCTCTCCGCGAGTAAGACAGAAACACTGTTGCGCGTTTTAGGAGGCGTTCGAGCTTGTAGAGTTGCGGCTGGATGTTTTGAGTGAGGTCGATAGTTTCCTTCGACTTCCCGTCAAACGTTTCAACCAAGGCAACCTCCTCCGGAATATATTTCGACGCCTTGGCGTTGGGGCTGTCGCAAAGGACGAACCAATTACGTTCCTTGATTTCATCGCGGATGAGTTCTGGCAGTCTCGCGTCATCATCGTTTAAGCATTTGAGGAAGAAAAGTAGCGGATTGTGTCCGCGCTGTTCGAGATAGTTGCGAATTTCCCGGACCTTCTCCAAGTCGTGATGTGAATGGGAGACGAAAATCCATGCACCTTGGTTCGATTTAATATTATCCTGGAGTGATAATTTCATATTAATAGATTGAGTTGCTTCATCAATTGCTTTATAAGCTTGTGAATTGATATTTTCCAATTAGAGTCTTTAATATCTATTTTGATCAAATTATGATCTTTAAACTTTGTAAGAAGTACCATACTCGAATCAGCAGACATATGTCCAAACTCGAACCATAATTTTTGGACCGCAACTAAAGAAATAGGTTCTGCTTCAACCGCGATGCAAAGCTCGGCAAGTCGTATCTGTTCAGTGGCAGAAAAATCTATAAGCGCTTTTCGAAGAAGTCCATGCACAGTCATTGAGTTATCACCACTTCCAGATTCAAGTTCTTTTTGTGTTTTCCGAATACTTTCTAGGTATTCGGTGATAGTGCAGCCTTTTCCCTTTATATATGCACCGCTCATAGCCAGTGCTAAAGGCAATCCGCCAAGTTCCTGAAATAATTCTTTAGAATCTGTTTCTGTGGTATATGCATCAATCAGTCCTAATTTTCTAAAATATTCAAAGGATTCCAAAACGGATAAAGAACTGAGAGTAAGATATTCAGCATTATTACCTAATGCTTGTGTAATCTTTTCGCTTTGCCTTGTCGTCAAGACGATTTTAAAACCACTCTGTGCTAACCCATTTATTACATTATTGAAGTTCCCCACAATTTCATCCAATCCATCGACAATAATGCATTGCAGTTGAGGGTTAAGTTTGGCGATCAATCTTACACCAGAAGAAAGTTCAATTGAATTTGGTATTCGACCTATGAGTTGTTCGATCACATTTGCAATTATATTTCCGAGCAAGTCATGAGTACGCGTTTGATTTACATTAGGCGCCGAGACAAAAACACGATTAAGAATGTCTCCAAGCCATACATGCTCCATTAGGAGGGTCTTTCCAATACCTCCTACGCCATCGACTATAAGAAATCGTACCTCCTCGTTAAACAAGAAATGCTCAATTTGTGCTGTCTCGTTTCTCCTTCCAGAAAAGCCAGAAAGGCTTCTCACGGCCGCTGTAACACGGTTGAATAGACAACGTTCGTAATCGCTCTTGAAAGCCGCAATGCATTCCTCAACCCATTGGTAATCCTTGCTCAATGCCTCATATCCGAGCCTCAATCGCTTTGCTCTAATGAAATCACAAGTGATCAATAAATTAGAAATTTCTTCCCAATTACCGCAATGTGCTAGATGCCCAGGGAAGTGAGACAATGCAAAGTTGTCTTTAGTCCAAAAAATTCGGCAAAAATCTCGCAGATTCCTATGCCCCTCCGTCACACTCACAATATACACACCAGCCTTCGCTTCATCCCCCAGCCAATCCGCCAACGATTTATGGTAAGGTTTAATAGTTTCGCTATCCGTTGTTTTAGTAACCGGAAAAAGCGAACCAAGTATATGAATGAAATCTCGTAGTTCTTCATCTTCCCAATTAAATAGCTTTTGCAATATTTCCAATGGTAGTGGTTCTCTGGCAGCAAGAATGGCTCTCAATGCCGGACGAATCTCCTTCCGAAACTTCTCCAAATCAGGAAATTGTCGCTGGAAATATTGTGCAAAAATACCACCTAGTCCTTGCGGGAATTGGTCGGGACAATCTAACGAAATATATCCATGTTGAATGTCATCACAAAACATTTCAATATATAGAAAAATACCTTCACTTTTTTCAAGGATTTGTTCAACGAGATTTCCTGCATTTGATCTATTCATCAATTGTGAAACCAATCTACTATTTAAGCATTTGCGTATATCTTCTTTATTGAAATTAGAATTTGTTGCTATTGGTAAGGGACTCAATGCCTGAAAAGGAGTCTTTACATCAAATTCAGGTCTGCTGGTAACCACGATACCAAGCCATTTTGGCAGATGATGAGCATTGCGCGCCAGCATTTCCACCAAAGGATTACGCCCGGATTCACCGGCTTCATCCAGGGCATCTATTACAATCAAAAGTTTTTCATGTCCACCATTAATAACCGATTTCAATGTATTAGCTAGCAAATAATCGAACAATTCCGAAGCATCTTTTCGGTCTAACTCTTTTATTTCAGGCAAGGTAAGCAGCAACTTGCGGTAATCGGGTAATCGGGTAGCCATCTGAAAAGCTATGCTACAAACCACCCGCCGTGCATCGCGGTGGTCGAGTTTATCCCATTCACAAAATTGAGCAGCAATGACTGTATCTCCATGTTTGTGTGTCAGTTGAGCGGCAAATGCACTTTTGCCAACACCGGGGTCACCCATAATCCAAAACAGGCGGGAGTCATGCATATTCTCTTTTCGCCAATTTTCAACAGCTTCAAATAACCATTCTCGTCCAAAAAATCCTTTACTTAGCAATCCTGAGATACGTGCCTCGGATTTTATAGGTTTGAGAAATTCATTGAGTTTTTCAATCTCTCCTGCAAAGCGGTGGCTTTCGTCACTCTCAACAACCGATATAATTTCTGCAAGTTTTTCTTGGTACCATTGCCTCCATGCAGTATCGTCTGATTCCTTCAATCTCTTCCATTCATGCATATCAAGCCATTGGATATGCCCAATATTCACAGGGGGCTGTACTTCCTGTTCACTTTCTACAAGGATAGTTTGGATATTGCCACCTTTAACACCGATGGCTATGGCAATCTCATCACGACAAACCCCAGGGTCACGGGTAGAATATTTTGAAAGAAAAGATAAAACACAGTTACTACTAATGATCCCATCGGTTATGGAGCGTCTCCATTCATCACCGAACTTGATCTCGTTCTTATCAAACCATACGTCGTGACCACGCTTTTCCAGATCTTTTTTGATCAGACGAACCAGTTCTTCGTTCGCATCATGGCCGTAACTGAGGAAAATGCGAAGTTTCTTAGCCACTTTAATTTCATCAGAAAAACTCTTACCACAATCGAAACAGCTATAGCTTTTCCTCGCTTCATAGAATTTAATATTGGCTGAGTGGCAATCGGGGCATTGGGATAAGTTGTTCATTATTTTACTATTGATATTTATTTTTAGCTATTATTTTTGGTAACGCTACGTCCTGTACCTGTCAAAAAATATGAGCACCCACAGGAAAACATCAAGTAAAGAAGAAGAAAAAGAATTGGCTTTCTTAATTTAAACTCCCTAACCCTGCAATATTTTGCATTCCGAATGACTCTCTCGATGACGTAATTTGTCAATAAACCCTAAAGATTTACCACAAATAATACATTGCTTAGCAATTCTGCGATTCAATTCTGTAATATTTTTGAGCTTAGCTTCCTCTTCTTTCTTAAACTTTACTGCTGCTTCCTCTTTGAGTTTAGCCTCCTTTTCTTTCTTTAACTTTGCTGCTGCTTCCTCTCTGAGTTTAGCCTCCTCTTCTTTCTTGATTATTGCTGCCTTTTCCTCTCTGAGCTTGGCTTCATTTGCTTCCCGAAGCTTTACTGCTCTCTCATTTTTGAGTTTGGCCTCATTTTGAATTTGTTGTTCAGCTTCTTTTTGTGTTCGTTGCCTGGAATCTTCATCGATGCTTTTCGCTAGCATATCAATGATAAATCCTGTAATTTCTTTTCTCAATTTCGGATTTGCAGCTTTAAAATTTATTGCATTGTATGACATTGAAATAGTGTCGAGGACCTCCCTCAATTCGTCAGGAAGGCTCTGATACAATTCAAGATCGTCAATTAATCCATCCTTTGCCATTTTTAAAGCATCCAGTATGGTTAAAGGTTTATTGCTTTGTTCCTTTTCCTTTTCAACTTCAGATAAAAGCTTTTTCATTATTTCACGTTGCTGAGCGTTTGAAAGTTCCGAAAACTTTTTTGAAAAAACTTGTTCTGAAAGAGAATCAACCACCTTTTTTAACTGCGGTTGACCTTGTCTATAAATCTCAGAAGGATCTAATGAACCATTGATGGCCTTTTGAATCGCTTCTTCAAAAGTATAAGTTTCTGTGCGGGTGTATGTGGAATACGTTCGGGAACCATCGTTCCCACTTGCCATCTGTGCCATAATTTTGGTTTTTAAATTTGCGTATTTTGATTTTCTAAATTGTTTTAATTGCAGTTTTTTCCCACTCGATTCCAGTGTCTAATGCAATTTTTCTTAGCGATATCCAATTATTGTTAATCAACTCCTTTTCTCGTTTTGATGCCAAATTTTGAACAGATAAAGAATTTATTCTATCAATGCATTGCTTTATCATCTGCAACAATTCCTGTCTGGTTTCATTTGATTTTAACGGTAGATTTGACAAGGTACGTATTGAGTTCTCCAGGAAAACGGTTTGAATGTTGCACTCTCCATACCAGTCTTGCAGCCAGATTTTCGAAATAGATATGGCATGTTGTAAATCTTCATCCATATGTTTTTCATTCCCGGTAAAAGAAAAGGCCTCTGCACGAATAAATAAAGCATTAGCCATTTGTCCTTTTAATTGTTTTGCATCTCTCTTTATAATATCCTCATACAAATAAATTGATCTATCTGCGGCGACTAATGCCTCCTCGAATCGGGTTAATTGAAGCAATGCACGTGCTTTATTAATATATGCCTGTGCCAGGATACCATTGTATTCCCAACAACCCTGCATCGAGAGTTCTTCAATGGGAATAATTAATTCATGGGCAATTTCTAATGCATGACTTGGTTTACATCCCACAACATAAGCCGATGCCAGAGATACAAGTGACAACAAATAGTTCCTTCGTGGACGTGTCGCAGAGTTTATCTGAATTTTACGCATTTCCCCAACAGCCGCTTCCATTCCTTCAATGGCCGATGAAATCTCTCCACGGTTAATGTCAATATTCGAGATCCGAAATCGAATTTCATTGACCATCATCAACTCGTCTAACGAAGGTTCGGCATTGTTGTGTTTTATGCTAAATAGTTCACTAATCCTGCGATAATCATCCTGAGCTCCATCCCAATCTCCTGAGGCTTTTCTTGCAACTCCCCGGTTAGCCAGGGTGATTATCAGGTTCATAATATTTTCATCGGAAAGAATGTCTAAAGATTCAAATATGTTTATCGATTTATTTAAAAAAGTGATCGCTAAAGTTGCCTTTCCTGTTTCGTTTTGGATAATGCCCTGGAATCCATAACATTTAGCAAGTAAAACCTGCATCGGCGGCCAATTTAAATCACTGCGCATTAATACCATTGCCGATGCAACCTGCAAATCTGCAAGGGCCAGATGCGATAGTTCCAGTTCATTTAAAACATATGTTCTGTTCAAAATACATTGAACTTTTTGCAATCCTGATACCTGTTTTATAATCTCCTGCAGGAATTCAGAAAGTTCCCACAAATGACCTTTAGCGGTGAGTCTGTCGAACAGAATTATCTTTTCTTGTTGACTATTAAACAAAATATAAAAAGCATGATCACCATCCTTTGCTGCCAATGAATGTCGGAGAGCTAAAATTTCATAGAATATCGTCAGATTCACATTTTCGGCTGACTTTGTTTCATACCATGAAGCGGTATGCATATGAATTTCTGTCCTCTTACTGTCTTCAATTAGTTTTAAAAAGTATTCAGCAACCAATGAATGCAATCGGACTGATTGGGTGTCCGGATCCCATATCAGTAAATTCCAATCAGCTAGGGCAAGAACAAGTGCAGGAAGGTTTAATTCCCCTAAAGTATCGTTTACACTGTATTCTTTTATTATCAGCCATTTTAATAATTCAAGTGAAGCACCCTCGGGTAGAAGAGAGGCACACTTTAGAAGGAATTCTGAAATTTCCCTGTTCGGCAGGTGTTTTCTAATCTCATCAACCAGGTTGTGAAAAAGTCTACTCGGGTCATTATCTTTCTCGAATAATATTGATTCCCAGCCCTTTCCTATAGTTTTAGCAACACGGGCAAAACCAGTAAGTGCAAGTGGATGGCAAACAAGTGACTTTGCCAGGTTACTGAGCTTCTCCTTAGACGCAACCATTCCAAGCTGTTCAAGCAGTTCGATTGCTTCATCATGAGTTAGTCCGGTCAACCCAACGTTCGACTTTGACTTTGGAAAAATCGGTAATATCGTACATAATGCCAAATCTAAGGCTGCAGGGAATGCCCTGCTTGTAAGAATAATATGAGATCCATTGTCCAATCCGCTGGTTTGTTGCAGGAAATCATCCAACTCGTTACAATTGCCCTGCCTAAAGGAAAGGTCATAAAATCCTTTTAATTCTTTATCTACTCCCCAGCCTGTCAACCAACGCTCTATGGCATCTATTACGATCAGTATTGGCCGCTTTTGCATAATACTGATTAGTTGCTGAACGCGGGTGTTCAGTTTTGGGAAATCGGCTTTGTTAAATCGGTTCCCCATCAACTCAAGAAGGGCAAGATCTAAAAATTCGGAAAAAGAAAATCCTCCCTGCTCTGCCGAAATCCATACTCCCGCTGATATGGGCAGGGAAGGCCGAGCTCTTAATGCGTGTGCCAAAAATGTTGTCTTCCCCTGACCTCCCATTCCAAGAATTACAATAACAGAGGGAACCCTTTTATCAATGGCCGTATTAAGTTGTTCAGTTTCATCAGTTCTTCCAACAAAACACAGGGGAGTAGGAGGGTTATCAATATATTTAAACGAGCGACGGCCGGCATTTGCTAAAATAGGTCTTATAAGAGCATTAATGAGCTGTTCAAGTTCAATAATCGAAGAAAACATCTGGTATTTCCTGGTGCCCGACAGAATGGCAGTCCGGAATTCTTCTTGTTTTGACTTGAGATCATCTGGTTCAACTCCCTTAATATTTTGAGCAAATTTGTTGTCTGCAATAAAAAGGTAGAGCGGTTTCTCATAATGGACGGCAAGATCAAACTCAATTTGTGTATATGAACGGGTGGTAGTGGCTTCATTTGAGTTTGGAGCAGTTCCAAACACATGTCCAACCAAACAAACAACTGCATCAGATGCGAGGATTTTATCGACCAGGATCTCTTCAATCGAACGGGAATCGGATCCGAAATAATCCTGAACAACAGGAAAGATCCCCGCCTTCTGTAATGTATCTGAGACACAACGCCTGTATTCACCAAGGTCAGAAGTGGTTGCACTTAGAAAAACAGTGGTTCTCGATCCAGATTCAACTTGCCAATCCATTTCCATCTGTTCAAATATTAATGTTTTTATCTCTGAATTTGGTTCAAGTGCGAAAGTTTTGGGATAATCTTATTTTTCTTGATTCAAATACCGTATAAAAAAAACAATCGTCCTGTAATGGCAGGAAACAAAAGATCACCTGATGATAAAGTGAAAAAGCATGAAAGGTTAAATCATAAAATTACATTTTATTGAACAGGAAACGAAAATTTTAGTGTTATTAATCCGTTATCATTTTTGGCTGAACGGCTTGCCATTGAAGGAAATGATCAAGATTTGATATCTCTTTACGGTCCCCAAGAGCAATCGCAAGAGCCTCTAAAAAATCAAGACTTTTCGAATCCAATCGTCCTTTAAGTTGATTTAAAACAGGTTGAATTTTCCATTCATTGACAGCACTTTCATGTTTCAAAAGATGTTTTATTTCAGAAAGGAACTGTGAGGATGCCGTAGCGTCTAGCATGGAAAAAATTATTTTAAAGAATAAAATTCGGGGCAAAATATAGGGTTTTGCTTCATTTCGACAAACCCAGGCCTTTTCCACTACCTCCCGTGCTTCCTTTTCTTTTTCCATTATGAGATATATACGGGCCAGGTGGCAGCATGTGCCTGGTATTTCAAAGTCTTTATTTAAAAGATTGTGTAGAAGTTCTTCTGCACGTTTATAATCACATTTTAAATAGAATTGCAAAGCAAGGCTCCGAAGCGAGATTAGACTGGCAGAGTCACGCTTTACAATCATCCTTTCAATGTAAATGTCACGAAACTTTAATGACTCTTCTGAATTACCGGCCTTTTCCAATAATTCCGCCAAGTTCAGCAAACTTGATAATGTATCTGGATGCTCCTGACCTAACTCATGCTCATTTGTTTCAAGCACTTTGCGAAATAAATCACCCGATTGGGCATGATCGCCTTTCTTACATAGTAAATCAGCAAGATTGTTCATAAGTGTAAGCGTTTCAGGATGCTTTGGGCCCTGAATACGTTGTTTTCCTTCTAGGGCTTGGCGGTAATTCTCTTCAGCTAAACTAAAATTACTTGTCCTTGCGAAATACAAACCCAATGTGTTCATACTGTTATAGGTCATCAGATGGTCAGGCCCGTATAGCCGTTTATTCGTTTCGACAATTCTTCTGAACAATGCTTCAGCCTCTGTGTAATCTCCATTTTTTCGCTTTAATTCTGCAAGGTTGCCAACAACTGTCAATGTATCACGATGATCCATCCCTCGTTTCGTTTCCAATCCTTTAAGAGCATTCCGATACATCTTCTCAGCGCTCATTTCATCATCAATGTCATTAAAAAACATGGCCAATCTATTCATGCTTGTTAACGTCATTTGGTGAGTTGACCCACGTTCCCGTTCATGAGTGTTCATTACGTCTTTAAACAGTAACTCGGCCTCAGAGTTTTTCCCCCTGAGATGCAATAATTGGGCGAGATTACTTATCATCATTAATGTTTCAGGATGGGCATGCCCACGAACCTTTTTCATACCTTCAACTGCCCTATGATAAAGAGGTTCGGCATGTGCATAATCTTCAACATGACTATAGTATTGTGCCAGATCGTTCATTGAATTATATGTGTAGTAGTGATTAATACCATGCATTCGTTCACATATTTCCAAGGATTGTTTGAGTAATAATTCAGCCTTTGTGCAATTATCAATTCTACAAAAAAAATATGCTAAGTCAGTCAAGGCCTTAATTGTGCTAGGATGTTGCTGTCCCATCACACGATTTCTGGTTTCGTATATTTGGTTGAGTAGTTTTATAGCATTGGAATAATCACCTTTGTTTTCATAGAGACTTGCGAGAAAAGAAAGACTATCTAAAGTGTCATGATGATCCTCGCCCATTGCTAGTCTTTTATTCTCTATTAGTGAGCAAATTATAGTCTCTGCTTGAGCCACTTCTCCCATGGCAAAAAGAATACTGGCCAAACTAGACTCTGCCATTAGTGTACGCCAATGTAACTTCCCATTTACTTTCGCATGGGTATTTAATGCCTGTCGAATTAATTGTTCAGCCTCAGTAACACGACCACAACTATTGAGGAAACAGCCATAGTTATGCAAGGTTTCTGCGACCTCCTCACTTTCCTCCGCATGCACACTGCGTCGTCCAACCAAAGCAGCCTTATAGAGGGACTCCCTTTCATCTTCAGCAGAATTGTCAAGCATAAGCGCGAGATCGTTTTCTGCAAGGTAAATTTCCGGATGATCAGATGGATAATGTTTTTGGACCAACCGGAGGACTTCGCGCTGGATTGGGACGCCCTCCTCATTTCGCTCTTGCCCCATGTAATAAAGCGCAAGCATTTTCATCAATTCCAGGTCCCAATATTCCTCGGGAAGGGAGGTCATTACCCTCCAGATCATTTCAGTATGAGAAATAAGTAATCGCCAGTCCTTCCAATTCTCATGTCTGTAAGATTCTTTGGGTGCAAACAGCACAAGTACCTGGGCGGCAGCAACGATGGTGGGTCCTTTCGCTTCAAGGGGCATCCTTTCCCGCATGATCTGTAGCACCACCCGGTGCAAGCCAACGCAGGCAATACCTTGTTCATCAACTTTTTTCGTCATTGAATAGGCAATTAATTCACTTAACGCTTGTTCGGGATCAATTTCTCCGCAAGTGAACTGTGATGCGTCCACGGCTTGTCTGATAATTTTCAGAACACCTGGGTTAGATACCATGGATCGCGGAATTGGGTCGGGTGCAAACCAGGACAAGATGCGAAATAGCGTCAGTGCAGCAGGGCTTAAGGCACACATCGTGGTTTCCCATGTAATTGCGACACTCCTGGCATATTGCATCACTGATGGATCGCACCAGGCAAGAACTTGTTGACGGCCTTCACGCCAACGCTCCAGATACTCGGCTAGGGATAACCCGCCATCCCGGTTCTGGATATAGGCGCCTGCCTGCTCGAGCGCCAAAGCCAACCCCCCCAATTCCGTAGCAAGTTCCAGGGCGACATCTTCGTCCTGAGGTGTCTTGCGTCGTTCATCGTTGGTGCGGGCAAGCAGAAAAGTCTTTGCGGCTTCTGGAAGCAGGACATCTAGGCCGCACTTGGTGACAGACTTGTTCCACGAGCTATTCCTTGAAGTGATGATGACATGCCCACCACGCAGACTTGCCAGCAGATGCTGGACAGCATCCACACTCTCATGGCCATCTGCATTGTCAATGATCAATAGCCAGCCAGGATTATCATAAAGCCATCTGATTACAGCGGCCATCCGTACCTCTTCCTCGGAGTATTTCCACTCCTGCAGGTTTAAGATTTCCGGGATTGATAATTCAGCCATACTGCGTCGGAGTTGGGCAGGTGTGTCGCCTACAACAAATAAAAGGGCTGAATAACTGTCGTGATATTCCCAGGCATACTCAATAGCAAGCCTGGTTTTACCTATACCACCAAGGCCGGTTATAACCTGTCGCAACAGGGTATTATTGAGGTTTTTTGCATGATCCTGAAGAAATCTTTGTCGTAGATCATGCACTGCTTCTTCGCGTCCCTTGAAAAGGGATCCGATTGAGTCCGGAATACACCATGGTTTACTTTTCTTTGTGGACGCGCTATCATCACTCTTCGGTTCTGATGGATAGTTCTTCCTGCTGAGACCGGGAATCTTCTCAAGCTTTGAAACAAGCGAATTTATATCTCGGTCAATGTCGAATTTTATCCCCTGCGGACCTGCAAGTCCAACGAGCCGAGAGGGGAATGCCTCTGGTTTCAATGGTTCCATCCCGTGCAAATACAGCGGAATTATTACGATCCCTCTGTTCATTGCCTCTATTGCTGTGGATAGCTCATAGGCCAGTACGTCATCTTCGCGATCAATTCGCCTTCGCCCAAAATCGTCATAAGTTGTAAGCCATCGCCGGCCGATCACAGCTAATACAACCAATGCCTTGGACAATGCCAAATCAATCTCCTTTCGCCAACTATCACCAGGTTGAATTTGATCTCTGTCAAGAAAGATGTATTCTTTGCCAAATAACACGGCCAGCTTTTCAGCTAACGACCTAGCCAGGTCTTCAGCGTCCTCTTTACGGTAACTGATGAATATCATAATCTTTTATTTTTGGTTGTTCGTGAGAAAATATTTTGGAGTCAGTTAACCAAGTGTAAGCGGTAATTACAAATGCAGGTTTTCGGTAAATAAGAATGTAAGGAAATCTGCATCGTTAATTTCTGATCCGATAGCCATGGGATTGCAAAGAAAAAAACATCAAAAATGGCATTTTCAAAGATTGTCTTTCTGTTCTCTATACAGTATGATTTACCGAATAATTTCACAACTTCGCACTTAAAAAGCAACCTGTTAAGTATTGATGTGGCCAGAACTTCATAGTCAAGCACTTTGACCCTTTCATCGGGACTTATATTGTTAGAAGATGACGGTTTTGCACCTGCGTGCCAACATGCGCAACCGTCTCCAAATGTTTTTTTCACCATTGGGTTATACAGGTAAATCGATTCGTCTGAAACTTAAGGATACACACCATTCGTGATTTTCTGTCGACATGATATCTTCTGCACGTTGGATCTCTTTTCTTAACTCTTCCCAATTATCTGCCTTTTTGATGCTGCCTTCAATGCTTAATAGAATTTCCCTCATCCCTGAAGATCTGGCGGCGATTCGTTCAAAATCATGGATACCGCCAATAGCATGCTGGGCGGCTGCAAATGCAGGTAGAATAATAACCAACGCGATAATGAAATATTCAAACGGCTGATAATTTACTAGCTTCAACAGGTGCATTGTTGCTGCGACAATTATGACAGCAAGCATGACGCCAATGCGTTTATGGTCCTTCATGGCATTGTGTGCCTTTTTATTCGAATTACCCTCATGATATATTGCCTGATCCGAGATCCATGCTGATAAAATAAATTGCCTGACATTATTTAATTTGTCATGCGGAATGTTGGCCGGGGGAAGATCCTGTTTTATTTTATCATACACATCCAGCACCCAGCCTCCCGGGCCCGGGTAAAAAGGTAATTGCTGATTTTGCAATGTCAATGAGGAAGCCGGAGTGTATCCCATTAATGAAGTAAAGGAAAGCATCCTCAGTCGTTCGGCCAAGTGACGGTAATCAAGCCATTTCTCGTGCCAGTTCTCCAGCAGGCTCAAACGAAACCAAACCACTGCTCCGATCAAAGCAATAATTTCAAATGCAATCCATTCAGTTTGGTCTGGAATAAAAAGCACTTGCAGAACAGCAATGGTAACTGAAAATGCCGCTAAACGGTATAACCAGGTAGCTGCCCGGATATGTAATTTTTGATAACAAATTGCTAAAAAATCTGCCCTGGAGTAATGTGGAAGCAGAAAATTCAAGGTAGGATGTAAATATTCTGGAATGAGATTGGTTTTGACCCTTGTCATTTCCAAGAAGGTCCAGTTACGATCGAATACCACGTCAAACCCTCTTTGTTTGAAAGCGCTGTCCCTGTTGTATTCTACGACTTGCATAAACCGGGATGACCAACCTGACGCTATTTTAGGGAGAGGCCGGGTCACTGTTCTAATAGATTTGACAATGCTTATATCAATTTTATCTCTGACTTTTTCAACCTCAGATAAAATCCTTGGCAGGGAACTTGGGTCATCCGCGTTTATCCATAATACCAGGCGTTTTATAGAGCAGGCATATTCAACGATTTCAGCTGTGCCTCCTTTTCCCCTTGCAGGTTGTCCGTTCCACACGGCGATAAGAATTTCGCATGAATCTACAACATCTTTGCCTGCAAGTTCGTAACCCTCTTCACATGCACTCATAGTGTTGAAGGAGGGGTCATGAAGTGCCTGATAGTTCGTGGCTTTTTCAAATAACCCATTGAATTCACCAAGATCATCGGGATGCTTAAAATCCTCTTTGTATTTATCCACAGGGAATGGAAATACTGCTTCCAGGATGGCATCAAGCTTATCTATCGCTGCCCGGGCAACGATCCGGTCAGCGCCTTTAGCCAGGGAGGAGATAACTTGCCAATATAAGGGGGTGCGTCTATCTAATGCTGTCTCACGAGGTACGATTTTGAGGCTCGCCAGCGTCTGTTTTACTTTCCAAGCAAAATGGCTTTCAAGACATTGCCACTTTGTTTGCCTCGCTGTTTTTGGCTGATGCGGGTCGATCACTCCTCGTTCCAATGCCCGTTTAATCTTTATCAACGACTGTTCAACTGCTTCAGCCACTGCATCCGGGTTTGCAAGGTTCCGATGACCGGTCACTCCAATCCTCAAGGTATAAGGAACAGGTTTAGGATCATTTACAAAATGAGAAACTGTAGTGTTTGCCTGTTCCTTCATGAAAATGTCTTTATTACTTAATGGTAATCGTAAATCCGCTGCCTTCCAACATTGAAGTGTATTTTTTCAGAGAGTCACGGTCCTTATTCTTCTCCTTTTGCTTGGCTCTGTCCTTTATTCCGATGTCCAGTTTGCTAAAGGGAACCATGCAGTTGTGTATTTTATGATAATCACTTCGTTTGCCAGGTTTCCAATTGGCGGACTCCCTGGTTTTCATCCAGCCCTTATGCTCCCATTCAGCCAATTTATCCAATGCGGCATTCCCTTCTAAATACTTGTCAAAATCCGTTTTAGCATCAGCAAGCATTCTTGATTTTAACTGCGGCTGGGATATCAAAATGAATTTCCCCGTTTTCTCAATTACCTCCTTAATCCTCTTAGCCGCTGAGATATTATCAATTCTCATGTCATAGCTCAGGTCGTTATATTGCTTGTAGTAAACCGAATGTGCGACACTTTTCTCAAGCCATGCATTATGAACGGATACTGCAATTTTTTCAAATACCATATTTTCAGCACTGGATTCGTCTGATAGCTTGTTCATAAAATCATCATAATCCACATTCATCTGAATAATCTCTGTTGAGGGCAAATCAGACCGTTCAATTTTCCTGCTGTTCTGAACTGCCAGGTTTTTCAATAATCGCTCCAATCCGCGGGAACCGTTCTTATAACAGTTAACCTCTATGATTGTCCTTAACAACTGTAGGTCTATATGAATTGGTTTGTCCCCGGAACCTAAGAGCTGACGGATAAAAAGTGCACGCCTGATTGAAAAACAGTTATCCTTTTCATCACCTTCTTTTATCCATTGTTTGGTTTTTACGTCATAGAAAGGCTTCCTGTTCGGACCAAAAACGTTGAGTGAGCAATTGATCCTGCTTAAAAAATCAGGACCCTTCCTGCCGACATATTCTGGTTTTTCCATTTTATCGGCAAAATGCTGCATGGTATAAGTCATTCCACCTGCAAAAACAAAAATTGCTTTTCCAATGGGATGAACTTCTTTCCCTTCCTGGAATTCGCCATCCTGCATAGGGGCAATCAGGCTTTTCAGCCATCCGTAATCATTGGAATCAAACTCATCCCAAAAAACTATTGGAAGTTTTCCTTTCAGAACTTCGTCCCGTATAGAATGAAAAGCTCCAGGCAGTTCAGATTCATCTTTGAATTGCGAAAGATTAAAAGTCAGAAAGGACGGTTTGGTCTTTTTTCCTTCAAACATACTGCTGGCCATTGCTTTAACGATAAAAGATTTTCCAGCTCCCGGAGGGCCAAAAACGCTGATATTCAAAGGTTTTTTACCGTTCTCATAATGGTCATAAAAATCGACCTGCCTTCGGATATTTCTCATGTTTTCAATCTCGTTTCGATCGAAAAGGGTTACACTTCCCAATGCCAGCCTTGGTGCATAGTGAAGGTTGTCAATTCCGATTTCTGCCAGTGAAAAAGCCAATGGGAACAAGTCTGGTTTGGGTATATACTCTTTCCCGTTTTTATTATCATAATTATTCTCAAGAATTGACCATTCCGGATTTTGCAAATAGGCCAGACCCTGGGCCCATGCAGGTGAGGGAACATATGCAGAGGAGTAATACCGTTTTTTGAATTTTTCCTTTAACGCTGTCGACAGATCGGCTGGCTGGAATAAATATTTTTCATTTAACTTAAAAACACCATTCAGCATAGCAGCCGTCATGGTATTCAGTCCAACTTTGACACTATCTGCAGTACTTAATTCTTTTAAACTTACAGATGCTGTGAAGCCAGCCAGAAAAGAACTCCCGTGCCCTATCTGGTTTATTATTTCTTTCATATTTGTCTCTTCCCACTCATTTTCCATAAACTGGGGATCGAAAACAAGTGTATACTCATTTGCAGCAGGATCACTGTCCGTCTTAATGATAATGGCCCCTGCAGATCCAATGGTTATGATCACCTCTTTGGATTTGAGTAAGTTTTTTAATGTTGCATCCTTATGCAAGCCATACACAATATCCAAAGCTGTTTGTTCCCATGAAATGCCACTACTGACTTTAATGTTGTAGTGCTTGATCTGAGTGAGATTGACGATGGTGATAAGCTTTTGTTTATGCTTTACGAGTTCATCCCACAAAACGCCTTCACAAAGGGGAAAAGTTGTTTTAAGGATAATATTGTCAGCTTTGTCGAAATCAGGCCATGCTGCTTTGCGATTTCTGAATCCGATGCCTGCCTCATCAATCACAATTGTATTGTACTCCTTGTCCTTTAGTTTCTCATCTACCTTGAACCAATCGTCTTCTTTCGTTTCAGGTTGACCGCCAAACCCAAGCTTCTCGCTAAGGCGGCACTGATATTCCTTTTTCCCATCCTTTTCTTTTTCCGTAACCTCCCATCTCAGGTAGGAATCACGCACTGTTCCCTGGGAAGTATAAAGGGATGGTGCCTCTATGAAAGGCCAATAACAGGCTGGCCCGGTCTCTCCTTTTTTTATCGGGGTGTCTTCGTTTATTTTACAAACAAACTTCTCAATTAACTCGAAAGTGAGTTTTGCTCCTCCGAAAGTCTGTGTGAACGACGTTCCAATGCTCTCCTGTCCCGAGGCTTCGGTTTTATTTCCTTTTAAAAGGTGATGATCGATTACAGAATCACCAGTAATCAGTAAATCTTTTCGGGTTTTCATTGAACTATTTTTATTGTTTTTTCATCACAAATGCTAGACAAATATACATTTTTTCTTATTTGTCCTTTATTCGGGGTTAAGACAATAAATAATTCCGAATACTAGTTTATTTGCCATCTTTGCGAATATAAAAAAAGCGTTCCGTCTTGCGACGGAACGCCTGAATCACTTGATGGAACCGAAAGGTTTAAAAAGTGATCTTATTCTCTACATCGGTGATGCTTGCATCGAACGATGATTTGAGAAAATCGATGACTTTCTTGATGCCAGGGGTGAAACTGGTGGTGAAGACATTTCCGTCTGAGTCATTCAGCCGCATAGAGCAGTTGAAATCATTGGATGCGGTCTGGAACCTTTCCAGTTCGCTGCGGGTCTGGACCAGCTTCGCCCTTTTTTCGATGACCAGCTGTAGGTTTTCGACCTTGAGGATCTTCTCCATCAGGGTCATTTCCTTGACTGGTTCAGGAGCAGGAACAATAGGTTTTTCAGGTTCGACCTTCAGAAGCGGCTTTTGCTCTTCGGTTTTGTTCTCTTCAGGGTTGAGAACCGTTTTTGCAGCTGCAAGAACTGCGTTTTCTTCCTTGGATGCTCCGCCGTTGGTCGGCTTCAGTACTGGTGCTGTAATCTTTGTCATTGTGTTACGCTGAAGCCTTGCAGACTTTTTTAGGCATCAGGCTCGCCGTGGTTTAAGAAAAAATTTATGCCACCGGGAACAAACGGAGTGAAAATTTTAAGCAAGAGTTCAGGTCATGATTTTATGCAATAAAATCTGAATGAACCCCAAGGGTGACGGTGCCAGAAGGCGGTCACTCTTAGCGAAAAAG